>CAVEYE010000085.1:0-11375 GCA_963619595.1 bacterium
ACAGGGTGGAACACACCCTTCTTGACCACGGGACTAAAAGCATAGAGTCCCGCAAAGGCATCTGCACGGCCCATTCGGAAAGCCCTGTGTTCATGCTCAGCCTCGACACGGACTCGTTCAGCGAGACTTCCGGCGAGGTTGTCGCCGGCGCGCTTGCCTGGAGCGGCAACTTCAAGCTCAACTTCGAGGTGACCGAGTTCAATGTCCTGAATATTCTTGCCGGAATCAATCCTTACGCCGGGGAGTACAGGCTGGAAAAGAGTGGGTCGTTCACCACTCCTGATATGGTCTGGACCTGGAGCGGAGAGGGCGCCGGACAGGCGAGCCGCAATATTCACAGATGGGCGAGGGACTGCAGGCTGCACAACGGATCCCGGATGTGTCCGACCCTTCTGAACAGCTGGGAGGGGGCGTATTTCGACTACGACACTAAGACCCTGACCGACATGATCGACGACGCCGCTTCGCTGGGGCTTGAGATGTTCGTGCTGGACGACGGCTGGTTCGGACGGAAATATCCCCGGAACAGCGCTTCCGCCGGCCTCGGCGACTGGCAGGAGAACAGAGAGAAAATCCCCGAGGGAATCGCCTATGTGGCTTCCTACGCCCATTCCAAAGGCCTCAAGTTCGGCCTCTGGCTCGAGCCTGAGATGGTCAATCCGAAGAGCGTACTCTTTGAGAAGCATCCCGATTGGATAGTCACCGACAAAGTCCACCCCGCGCCGCTCAAACGCGACCAGTACCTTCTGGACCTTACCAATCCGGAAGTGCAGGATTTCGTGTTCGACTCTTTCGACGGCGTGATGAAACTTTCGGACAACATAGACTACATCAAATGGGACGCTAACCGCATCGTGGAGAGCGTGGGGTCGGCCTATCTTCCGGACGACGCGCAGTCGATGTTCTGGGTGAAATACATAGAGGGCTTCTACTCGGTGATGGAGCGTATCCGCGGGAAATATCCCGATGTGCTGATCCAGGCCTGCGCTTCCGGCGGAGGGCGTGTTGAATATGGCAACCAGAAGTACTTCGACGAGGTCTGGACGAGCGACAACACGGAGGCTCTTGTCAGGACTCAGATACAGTACGGCTTCAGCCTGTTCTATCCGGCCTGCATAATGGGATCCCACGTGTCGGCCGTCCCGAACCATCAGACCGGCAACATCACCCCGATGAAGTTCCGCTTCGACATCGCTTCCTGCGGACGTTTCGGGATGGAACTCCAGCCAAAGACCATGTCGGACGAGGAGAAGGCTTTCGCAAGGACGGCGATAGGTAACTACAAGGGCTACAGGGACATAATTATGGACGGAGACCTCTACCGTCTCGGTTCTCCTTACGATGCCAGCGGCGAGTTCGGAATCCTCTATGTGTCGCAGGACAAAGCCAGGGCTGTGCTTTTCATCTACCGCACTTCCTACGACAACCGCTACACGAACGCGCAGATCCATCTCGCCGGACTCGACGCCGGCAAGTCCTACCGGATCACGGAGCTGAATGTGGAGAAGTCCTCCTGCTGGTTCTCCGGCAAGGTGCTTCCTGGTTCGATGCTGATGAACAAGGGCGTGAACCCTCCTTTCAAGAAGGTCTATGACAGCGGAGTCTTCCTCCTGGAGGCAGAGTAAGAATTGAAAATTTATGAATATGATAACAAAGTCATTGGCCTCGTTCTCGTTGGCCTTGCTGTGTACGGTCGCCGCGGCGCAGGAGACCGGCAGAACCTTCACCGAAGCGTCTGACCTGACGCTGGTCGGCAAGCTTATTCCCGACACACCCAATCCTTACCACAGGGTGGACACCGTGAGATTCAAGGGGTTCACGGCCCTGGAGAACAAACAGGTGAGGATGTCCGCCGGCATCTCGGTGGCCTTCAGGACAGACTCGAAGACCATCACGGTCAAGACGGACTTCGCCGACAGAGCCTTCCCTTCCAACACCACGGCGCTTTCCGCCCGAGGTTATGACCTCTACATCCTTCAGGACGGCAGGTGGGTCTGGGCCGGCTCCGGCGTGGCTCCGGACAAGAAGCCTGGTTCAGAGGTGACCATTGTCGGAAATATGGACGGGTCGATGCACGAGTGCCTTCTCTATCTTCCTGTCTTCAGCGAGGAGAATTTCATAAAGATCGGTACGGACGAGGGTTCGGTCATCGAGGCCTCGGCCAATCCGTTCAGATACAGGATAGGGGTCTTCGGCTCGAGCTTCACCCACGGGACCAGCACCACAAGGGCCGGAATGCCTTACATCTGCCAGCTGGGCAGGCTGACCGGTTTCCAGTTCCTCAGCATCGGCTGCGGCGGGCATTGCAAGATGCAGGACTATTACGCCGATGTTCTCTGCGCCGCCGATGTGGACGCTTTCCTTTTCGACTGCTTCTCCAATCCTGGTGCTGAACTGATCGAGAAGAGGCTGTTTCCGTTCATCGAGAAGATCCAGAAAGCCCATCCGGGCGTTCCTCTCATATTCCAAAGCACGCTTTACCGCGAGGGAAGACGTTTCGACACCGCCGTGGAGCGGTTCGAGAGCGCCAAGATGGCGATGGCCGACAGCCTGATGCGCATAGCCGTCAGGAAGTACGACGATGTCTACTACATCAAGACCGCCTGCCCGGTCGTGAAGGCTCACGAGACCACAGTCGACGGAACCCATCCGTCGGACTACGGCCACACCCTCTGGGCCAACTCCGTCGCCAGACCCCTTAAGAAGATTCTCCGTAAGTACGGAATAAAATAGGAAATCCTGAATTTACTGACTCCTGAGGTTAGTAACTCCGGAGCGAAGCGACAAGACGGCTTCTGCCGTCCGGCCGCAAGGCCGCAGTCCCCCTGACAGGGGGTGCAGGGGGGTAAGAATGTTCAGAAGGAAGAAAGCCCACCTTTCTTCCTTCTGAACTCGCTCGGAGTCATCCCCTTGCGGGCGTGGAACACCCTTGACACATTCTTCCCGTCGGTGAAGCCGCACGAGATCGCGATGTCCTCGACCGGAAGGTCGCTTGACACCAGCATCTCTGCGAACCTGTCGATGCGGTAGTCCTGCAGAAACTGGTAGATGGTCGTGCCGGTCTCCTTCTTGAACCTCTTCTCAAAAACCCTCCTGGAGAGCGGAACGAGTTCAAGAAGCTCCGCGGCTCCGAACTGGTTGCCGTAATTCCCGCGGACATATTCAATGACCTTCAGGACGTATTTGTCCCTCACCGCGTACTTCTTCGTGGAACCTCTGCTCACGACCTGGAGCGGAGGCACGCTGATGTTGACCGGCTCGGTGATTTCTTTCCTGATGAGCCGCCCTATCATATTCCCCGCCTCGTAGCCACCTTTTTTCGCATCTATGACGATGGAGGAAAGTGTCGGGTTCGAGATGTTGCAGAGCATCTCGTCGTTGTCCACGCCGAGGACCGCGAGGGTGTCCGGGACGGCGATGTCGAAGATCTTGCAGGTCTCCGTGACGTGCAGGGCATAGTAGTCGTCGCAGCAGAAGACCGCGGTGTTTTCCGGAAGCGAGAGCAGCCATTTGCCGACAGCGTCGAAATCCTGGTTCCAGGATTCGCGGCTGCCTGAAGTCTCGAAATAGGCGTTGACCGTGAATCCGCTTTCCGCAAGTCTGCCTTCGTAGCCGGTCAGACGTTCCCTCGACCAGACGGATTCATGGATGCCGTAGAAGGCGAAACTTCTGTAGCCGAGGCTGATGAAATGTTCGGCGGCCATCCTGCCGGTCCCTATGTAGTCTCCTGTCAGGTTGCACACACCCGGAATCCTGTCTTTGTAGTTCTGCACGATGATGGGGATGTTCATCTCGCTGAGCATCTTCACATCTATGTCGTTCATCTGGGCCACTATGGCGTCCACATCCCATTTCTTCGCCCAGCGGATGATCTCTTTGTCGCCGTGCATCATCCTGTAGTACAGCGGCATACGGTAGAACGCCCAGCCTTTCTGGCTCTGTGCGTAATTCACCAGACCGTTCAGGAGGCCGCGGCCGTAGCCGCTGGACAGATCCGTCACCAGAAGGATCTTGACGACGTTTTCTTTCGTGATTTCCGGTTTCATAGACTTCAAAATTAGTGAATATCCTGCCTTAAAACAAGTGAAGAATGAAGAATTCCGCAGCTCGGATGACGCTTTTTGAGGATTTATTGACGATTATTTGCAACTGCGTTACCTTTGAATATGCTAAATTTGTAACGATTAATTGTATATAAATACGAATATAACCGCATAGTTATGAGTACATCCGGTCAGAATCCATCTTCCGGCGGCCGCTGGAACTACCTGCTGTCCCTTGCGATGCTCGGGGCTCTGTTCTTTGTCTTCGGCCTTGTTTCCTGGGTCAATTCTATCCTTATTCCATATTTCAAGGTCGCCTGCGAGCTGAAAAGCGGAGTCCAGACCTATCTGGTGACGTTCGCCTTCAACATCGCCTATCTTGTGATGACGATTCCGGCCTCTTTCCTCCTCAGAAGGACCGGCTACAAGAAAGGCGCGACCATAGGACTCTGGATTATGGCGGCCGGAGCGCTGCTGTTCTGGCCTGCCGCCCTGACGAGGACCTACGGCCTCTTCCTCCTGGCTCTGTTCACCATCGGGACGGCTCTGGCGATCCTCCAGTCTGTAGCCAATCCGTTCGTGACCATCATCGGCCCGTATGAGAGCGCGGCCAAGAGGATCAGCGTGATGGGTATCTGCAACAAACTGGCCGGTATCCTCGCCCCGCTTATCTTCGCGGCCATCGTGATCCGTCCGCAGGACAAGGTCGTCATGGACCAGGTGGAGGCCGGACTGCTGACCGGAGCGGCCAAGGAGGCCGCGCTTGACGGTCTGGTCAGGGGAGTGATCCTGCCTTACGCCGTGCTGGCCGTTCTGCTGTTCATCTTCGGAATCATATTCTACAAATCTCCTGTGCAGGACATCAATCCGGACACATCCAACAGTTCCGGCTCGTCGGAAGGCGACAGGAAGTCGGTCTGGAAGTACCCTTATCTTGTTCTCGGCGTGCTGGCCCTGTTCTGCCACCTCGGCAGCCAGCAGATCACTGTCAGCACGATCATCGGCTATGCCCAGAGTCTGGGGATGGACCTCGCCGCCGCGAAGGTCTTCCCGTCCTACACCCTCGGCTGCATTCTGGTCGGTTACCTGCTTGGAGTCTTTTTCATCCCGAAATACATCAGCCAGCAGAAGTCCCTGGTGGTCTGCACCATCACCGGACTCGTGCTGTCGACCCTTGTTCTTGTCCTGCCACCTAAGGCCTCGATCTGGAGCCTCGTGCTTCTCGGAATCCCGAATTCGTTGATCTATGCAGGAATATGGCCGCTCGCCATCCGTGGACTGGGCCGCTGGACTAGTCTCGGCTCCTGTCTGCTGGTGATGGCTCTGTGCGGCAACGCGATCCTTCCGCTGCTCTACGGAGCGGCCTCGGACCATATGAGCCTCCAGGCGGCCTACTGGCTTCTGATCCCTTGTTTTGCCTACATGATTTTCTACGCTGTTTACGGTTATAAGATAGAGAAATGGTAACTGCGCTGACAAACGGACGGATCATCGTCCGTGACACAATCGCCAGCGGGGTGCTGGTCATCAGGGACGGCCTTGTCGAAGGCATCTCGGACTGCGTCCCGGCCGGGGCGGAAGTAATTGACTGTGAAGGTTGTTATGTCAGCCCCGGGTTCATCGACATGCACACCCACGGGGCCGGCGGTTCGGATTTTATGGACGGCACGGTCGAGGCCTTCCTCACTGCCGCGAGGATGCACGCTGTCCACGGCACGACCCTGCTCTATCCGACGACGCTCACAAGCACGAACGAGATTCTCTTCGAGTCCTTCGAGACGTTCCGCAAGGCCTCGTCCTTGAACACTGACGGAGCGCGGTTCGGAGGAATGCATCTTGAAGGACCGTATTTCAGCCCGCGTTACGCCGGTGCCCAGGATCCGAGGTACTTGAGAAATCCCCGCCCGGAAGAGTATATGGAGATTCTGGACAGGTGTCCGTCCATCTCCCGCTGGAGTTTCGCTCCGGAACTCGAAGGCGCTGACAAGTTCGCCGCCGAACTCCACAGGCGCGGCATCGTGGCCTCTATCGGCCACACCGACGCGACCTTCGCCGACTGCGACGCTGCCTATAAGGCCGGAGCTACCCTTATGACCCATTTCTATTCCTGCATGAGCACGATCTCCCGCCGCGACGCGTTCCGCTATGCGGGTGTCATTGAATATGGCTATTGGCAGGACGGGATGAAGATCGAGATCATAGCCGACGGCATTCACGTTCCGAAAGACCTGCTGCGTCTGCTGCTGAAGATCAAGGGAGTGGACAGCATCTCCCTCGTGACCGATTCGATGCGGGCTGCCGGTATGCCGGAAGGGAAGAGCGTCCTGGGAAGCCTCGCCGACGGGCAGGAGGTGATTGTCGAGGACGGTGTCGCCAAGCTTCTTGACCGCAGTGCCTTCGCCGGCAGCGTGGCCACGACCGACCGTCTGGTGCGCACTATGGTGACGGTGGCCGGCTGCTCAGTGCTTGACGCCGTGAAGATGATGACAGAAAATCCGGCAAGGATAATGGGTGTCTTCGACCGCAAGGGTTCGCTCGAACCAGGCAAGGACGCCGATGTGGTCGTCTTCGATGACGACATCAGGATAAAGAAAACGATAATCGCTGGAAAAATAGTGTACAAGGTATGAAAATTAAAGAGATGAAGGTTGATAACCTGAAAGTTGAGGTTTTTTCTGACAGAAATGAGATGGGCAGGGTGGCTGCGGCGGACGCGGCCGCCTGCATCAGGGAACTGCTCGCCCGTAAGGAGGAAATCAATATGGTCTTCGCGGCGGCCCCGTCGCAGAACGAGTTTCTCGCGGCCCTCGTGGCCGAGCCGGGAATAGAGTGGGGGAGAATCCACGCCCTGCACATGGATGAATATGTCGGCCTGCCGGCGGACGCTCCCCAGGGCTTCGGCAACTTCCTCCGGGCGGCCATCTTCGACAAAGTCCCTTTCGGGAGCGTTGAATATATCGGTACAGGCTCCGATGTCGACGAGACCATAAGCCGCTATTCCGGGATTCTGGGTAAAGTCAAGGTGGACATCGTCTGCATGGGGATAGGAGAGAACGGACACATCGCGTTCAACGATCCCCACGTGGCCGATTTCAATGACCCTCAGCTGGTCAAGAAGGTGGATCTCGATGAGAAATGCCGTATGCAGCAGGTCCACGATGGATGTTTCGCCTCCATAGACGAGGTTCCTCGCTACGCCGTTACCCTGACCGTCCCGGCCCTGTCCAGCGCCGACCATCTTTTCTGTATGGTCCCGGCGGCCACCAAGGCCGAGGCTGTGAAGGCCACGGTCTTCGGCCCCGTCTCGGAGGCCTGCCCGGCCACGATAATGCGCCGTCACGGAAGTGCCGTCCTCTACACAGACCCGGACAGCGGCAAGTACCTGCTTGACTGACAAACCTGTCCGAAGGAACTGTAACGGCATAAGGCCATACTGCTTACGATTCTTTTGGTTATTCCTTTTGATTTGAATAATTTTGTAACGTGAATAACTTTGAATAACATTTGAGTATTATTTATGTCCAGATTTCTTGATCCGCCTAAGGCCTCGGAGCCGATAGCGGAAGACAAAGTTGACAAAACCTACAAGGCAATGCGCACCAAAGTGTTCCTCGGAGCATTTTTGGGGTACGCCGGCTACTATCTTGTCCGTAAGAACCTGTCCTTGGCCGCCCCTGACATGATCAAGGACGGCATCCTGGATGCCGGCAAGGCCGGACTCGCGATGTCGGCCGTCTCGATTGCCTATGCGTTCTCTAAATTCATAATGGGCAGTGTCTCCGACAGGTCCGATGCACGAAAATTCCTCTGTGTCGGCCTTGTGCTGTCAGCCTTGACGATGATTGTCACCGGCCTCGTGCCGTTCGGCGCCGACACGGCCCTGAATACCGCGGTCATATTCATACTTATGCTCGCCGTGGGTTGGCTGAGCGGTTTCGGCTGGCCTCCTTGCGGCAGGATAATGGCGCACTGGTTCAGCCAGAACGAGCGCAGTTTCAAGATGAGCGTGTGGAATGTCTCGCACACCATCGGCAGCTTCTCGCTGGGCTTCCTCGCCATCGCCGGAGTGATGATCTTCGACGCTTTCGGCAGCACGCAGAGCTGGAGGGGCGATTTCATATTCCCTGCCGTCGTGGCTCTGCTGATCGCCGGTTTCTGCTGGTGGGCCATCCGCGACACGCCACAGTCTTGCGGACTCCCTTCCGTCCAGGACTGGAGGAAGGACTGGTCCGGCATCAAATCCAAGGGGGCGGCCGACGAGAAACTCCCGTTCAAGACCCTGTTTGTGGACTATGTGTTCAAGAACAAGCTTCTGTGGATCGTCGCCATCTCCAACGTGGCCGTCTACATGGTCCGTTACGGAATCGGTGACTGGGCTCCTACCTACCTGCAGGAGAAGGCGATAATGACGGCCGCCGAGAGCAAGGTGGCTTTCTCCGTCCACAACATAGTAGGGGCGGTCGGCACTCTGGCCTGCGGCTGGGCCACTTCGAAGATATTCAAAGGACGCTGCGCTCCGATGAACGTGATCTGTATGTTCTTCTGCCTGCTCGGTGTGCTGCTCTACTGGATGGTTGGCTCGGGGGTCATCTCCGCTTCTCCTGTCCTCCAGAAAACGCTTATCTACATCGCATTGTGTCTGATAGGCTTCTTCATCTACGGCCCTGTCGCCCTCACCGGAGTGCAGGCACTGAACCTTGTGCCTAAGAACGCCGCCGGCACAGCCGCCGGATTCGTGGGACTGTTCGGCTACCTGCTCGGCGACGCTGTCTGCTCCAAGATTCTTGTGGGCGGGATCGCCGTGGGCAGTTCCTGGGACAACGCGATGCTTTCCGTGGCGGTCGGCGCATTGATAGGAGTCTTCCTCTGCGCCCTGCTCATCCGCAGCGAACGCCGTTTGGCCGATGCCAAATAACCATATTCGTAAAAGATGAAACGCTTTTTTTACATTTTCGCCGTCCTGTCGGCGGTAGCTCTTTCACTTTTCTCCTGCGGTGAGAAGAATGAAGCCACCGAAGACATTGACGTGCAATTCAGCGTCCCTTCCTCCATCACGCTTAAGGAGGACACGGAGTCGCTGACTTTCAAGGTTCTTTTCAACAAGGCACCGCTCAAGAGCGATGTCGTCGTACTCGGCGACCCTGCCGGCCTGTCGCACGACTGCGCCATAACGGCGGTTTCGGAATCCTCGTTTACCATCGCTCTCTACAAAGGAATATATTCGGGCGACTACACGGTCGGCATTAAGCGCGGCTCCACTGTCCGCACCGTCGGCAAGACAGTCATCACCGTGGATTCCGAGAAGGTGAATCCGGCGCAGGGCAGCACCGTCTACGGTGTGGTGACCTGCGAGGGCAAGCCTCTTGAAGGTGTGGTGGTCTCGGATGGAGTCGAGGTTGTCGCTACCGACGCCTCTGGAGTCTACCAGATGAAATCCGCCAAGAAATACGGCTATGTGTTCATCTCCGTACCGGGCGGTTACGAGCCGTCCAACACCGGGATTCTCCCTAACATCCACGTTGACCTCACGAAAGCCGCCAATGTGGCGGAAAGGGTGGATTTCCAATTGTTTGATGCCGGAGACCAGAGCAAGTACACCCTGCTTGTCCTTGGTGATATCCACCTTGCCAACAAGCAGAAGGACCGCGCCCAGTTCTCTGAATTCGTCACCGACATCAATTCCTATGTCTCGTCCCACAGTTCCGACAAGATCTACGGAGTCACTCTTGGTGATATGACCTGGGATCTGTACTGGTACTCAAAGAGTTACTGCTTTGCCGAGTACCTGGCCGACGCCAACAAGATCAGCAATCTGGTGGCCTACCACACGATCGGCAACCACGACCACGACATGGCCGCGGCCGGTGACTTCGACACGATACTCAAGTACAAGGAGGCCATCGCTCCGGACTATTATTCATTCAACATCGGCGACCTGCACTACGTGGTGCTGGACAACATCTACTGCACCAACGACGGCTCCGGCACGTCGGCCAGCCGCACCTATGTCTGCAAGGTGACCGACGAGCAGATAGCGTGGCTGAAGAAGGACCTTTCCTATGTCAGCACGTCCGCCCCGCTGATGGTCGTTATGCACGCCACGATGAATAACATGGCAGCCTCGGAGAGAACCAAGCTTCTCGGCGCGCTGACCGGCTTCAAGAACATCCATTTCCTGACCGGACACACGCACAAGGTGGCCAACAACCACACCGACAACTGGATCGACCACAATTCGGGCGCGGTCTGCGCCACCTGGTGGTGGACAGGCTACAACGTCCCGGGAATCCACATCGGCCAGGACGGCGCTCCGGGCGGCTACCAGATCTTCTCCGTCAGCGGCTCCGACCTGAAATGGCAGTACAAGCCTACAGGCAAATCCGTCGACGTGCAGTTCCGCACCTATGACAGGAACAAGATTCTGCTTTCTTCCGCTTCCTGTATGCCAAGCGCTCCTGCGGAGAACAAGGCGGCGTTCGACAAGGCCGCCGGAATCTGGAAAACGCAGAGTGACGCCAACGAGGTCTACATCAACATCTGGAACTACAGCCCGGACTGGAAGATCGAAGTTACGGAGAACGGCAAGTCCTTGACCGCAAGCAAGGTGAGCGGTGTCCCGGACCCTCTCCACGTGCTGACCTATTGCGTTCCGGTTATGCCGGAGAAAGTTAGCCCGACTTTCGTGACCACTGCCTGCAACCATATGTGGAAAGTGACAGCCAGCGGTCCGGCCACGACGCTTGACATCAAGGTGACCGACTCCTTCGGCAACGTCTACTCCGAGAAGATGACACGCCCGAAGACATTCGACGCTGAGAATTACAAGTAATGTACAAGTTTGACAATCATACAATTATAATGTTTACAAACCGATAATGATGAGAGCAATCAGAAAAATCGCCGCGGCTCTGTTCCTGGCGCTGGGGATAGGATTCTCCGCCCTTGCCCAGAACAGGGAGGTGACCGGGAAAGTCCTGGACACCAACCAGCAACCTCTTGTCGGTGTCGCTGTCGTGCTTGAAGGTACAAGCAACGGCACCGTGACCGTTGACGATGGAAGTTTTTCCATCTCAATTCCTTCGAGGGATGTGACCGTCGAGGTCTCCTCGCTTGGCTATCTGACCAAGAAAGTCGTCATCCCCGCTTCCAAATCGTCTGTAGTGATCGTCCTTGAGGAGGACAACCTGACCCTGACCGAGACCGTTGTGGTAGGTTACGGTACACAGAAGAAGGTCAACCTCACCGGCGCCGTCACGCAGATCGACTCCAAGACTCTGGAGAACCGCGCCTCGCATTCCCTGTCGAGCATGCTTCAGGGAACGGTTCCGGGAC
>CAVEYE010000086.1:0-22806 GCA_963619595.1 bacterium
AGTCGATGTCCTCGGTGCGGGCCTCCTTGCGGAAAAGTCCGGTGTAGCCTTCGTGGAGGCCGATCACCCTGTAACCGTTGGAAAGGAAAGTCTTGGCGACAGAGAACACGACAGTGTTCATTCCCGGAGCAGGACCGCCGCCGCAGAGAATGATGATTGAATCTTTCATTTTTAAAATATTTGAAAATGTTGTACGTTCGCTAACTAACATTCGCAAATTTACGCCATTTTCCGCAATTTTTCGCCAATTTTCGTTAATTTTGTCTTCTTATGGAAAAGAAGGTGGAAATGGATCACGAACAGGCAAGACTCCGGGTCGAAGAACTCCGGACAACCCTCTGGGAGAACAGCCGGAAGTACTATGTCGAAAACGCTCCGACAATGAGCGATTTCGACTACGACCGCCTGATGCGCGAGCTGGAGGATCTCGAGAACGAGTTCCCGGACCTCGTGACCCCCGACTCCCCCACCCGCAAGGTCGGAAGCGACCTTGAGACTCCAGCGGCCGGCTTTTCCGCCGAGCCTGCGGCGGGGAAGGAGTTCGTCCGCCATCCCCACAAGTACCCGATGCTCTCGCTGGGCAACACCTACAACATCGGCGAGATCGAGGATTTCGTAAGAAGGGCCGAGAAAGACCTCGACGGGGCCAGGTTCACATATTCCTGCGAACTGAAATTCGACGGCACCGCCATCTGCCTGACCTACAAGGGCGGAAAGCTGGTGAGGGCTCTCACCCGCGGCGACGGGGTCGTGGGCGACGACGTGACTGTCAACGCGCTCAGGATAGCCAACATCCCGGCACGCCTTAAAGGCTCCGGCTGGCCTGACGAGTTCGAGATCCGCGGCGAGGTGCTGATGCCTTACGAGTCCTTCGACCGCCTGAACAAGGAACGCGAGGACAACGAAGACCCGCCTTTCGCCAATCCGAGGAACGCGGCCTCAGGATCCCTGAAACTGCTTGACCCTGCGGAGGTTGAACGACGCGGTCTGCTGTGCACGCTCTATCATATTCCTAGCCGGTGCGTCACTTTCGCGACCCACAGCGAGGCACTTGACGCCGCCGCCTCGTGGGGGCTTCCGGTCTCGGACAAACGCCGCGTGGTCGACGGAATCGGACAGATCGAGGAATACATCCGCCACTGGGACACCGAAAGGAAGTTCCTCCCTTACGCCACCGACGGCATCGTCATAAAAATCAACGAACTGGCCTACCAGAGCGCTTTGGGCTACACCGCGAAGTCACCTCGCTGGGCAGTGGCGTTCAAGTTCCAGGCGGAGGAAGCCCACACCCGTCTGGTCTCCATCTCCTACCAGGTAGGCCGCACCGGAGCCGTCACCCCGGTCGCCAACCTCGAGCCTGTGCAGCTGGCCGGCACCGTGGTCAAAAGGGCCACACTCAACAACGAAGACTTCATCTCGCAGCTCGACATCCGGGTCGGAGACACCGTGACCGTCATCAAAGGCGGCGAGATCATCCCTAAAATCATAGATGTCGACCTCTCGCTGAGGCCTGCCGGAGCGGTTCGGCCGGACTTTCCGAAGTTCTGTCCTGACTGCGGGACTCCTCTAGTGAAGGAAGAAGGCGAAGCCAGATGGTTCTGCCCCGACGTGGACGGCTGCCCGACCCAGGTCAAGGGCAAACTTGTGCATTTCCTCAGCCGCAAGGCGATGAATGTGCTGGCCGGAGACGCAACCATCGAGCAGATGTACAGCCTCGGACTTGTCCGCACTCCGGCGGATTTCTACTCCCTTTCAAGCGCCCAGCTTCTGATGCTCGACGGCTGGAAGGAGCAGTCTGTCAGGCGTTTCCTCAAGAGTCTCGAAGCCTCGAAGAAGGTGACTTTCGAGCACGTGCTGTTTGCCCTCGGCATCCGCTACGTCGGGGAGACGACGGCCAAGGAGATAGCCCGCCACTTCGGCGACATCGATTCTGTGGCCTCGGCTGACAAGGAGCGGCTCCTGCAGGTGCCTGACGTGGGCGAGGTCATAGCTGAAAGCGTCCTTGAATATTTCCGCGACCCGAAGCATCTTTCCGACATCGAGAGGCTCAAGGCGGCCGGAATCCAGTTCCGGATCGAGGCCCCGGTCTCTGCCACCGACGCGCTCGCGGGGAAAACCATCGTCATCTCTGGCAATTTCAGCATCTCGAGAGACGAGATGAAACGCCTCATCGAGGTCAACGGCGGCAAGAACAGTTCCTCCGTGAGCGGCAAGACCTCCTTCCTGCTCGCCGGCTCGAAACCCGGACCTGAGAAAATCAAAAAGGCCACCGACCTCGGAGTCAGGATCGTCAGCGAGGAGGAATTCATGAATATGCTTCCGGGCGCTCCGGCCGTGGAGAACAGCCGGGAGTCTGAAACCGGAGACCTGTTCGCGGGAATGGAATAAGAATATGGGTAAGAACGGATCAAACTATCTGTCGTCATCAATCGGAAGGATCGTGAAATTCTTCCGGGAGGACATCTGGACGTTGGAACTGGCCGGCATCGCCGGAGCCAAGGCCTCGTTCATAAGGATGATGAGGGTCGTCATCAAGACCTTCAAGGACTTCGCCGACCGCAGGATCGGTTTCCAGACCGTCGCCCTGAGCTATTTCTGCACGATGGCGTTCGTGCCGTTCGTGGCTGTGGCGTTCGCCGTGACCAACGGCTTCGGCCTCGCCGACAAGCTGAAGACGCTGCTGTACTCGCTGAATGTCAACCAGAGCCTGATCGACAACATCCTCGACTCGGCCGACAAAATCCTTGACTCGGCCACCAACGGGCTCTTCGGCCTCGTCAGCGCCCTGACTTTCGTCTGGCTCATCATCTGGATGATGATGCGCGTCGAGACGGTGTTCAACAATGTGTGGGAAGAGAAGAAGAGGCCGTTCTTCAAAAGTTTCGGCGTGGACCTTATCCTGCTTTTCCTCGCCCCGTTCATCGTGCTGATACTCTACTCCGGCACCATCGTCTACTCCAACGTCCTCGACCTGATCCCCAATTGGTACGGGGTCACCGACGCTGTCAAGTCATTCCTCGGATGGCTGATCTCCGGAGGTGTCACGATGCTGATCTTCTCGGCGATGTACAAGTACATCCCGGCCGTGCGGGTCAAATACGTCCACGCCTTGAAAGCCGCCATCATAGCCGCCGTGGCGTTCACTCTTCTGCAGTACCTCTACCTTGAAACCCAGGTGATGGTGATGAGGCTGAACGCTGTCTATGGAACAATCGCCGCCATCCCTCTCTTCATGATCTGGATGAGATTCGGATGGCTTATCATAATGTACGGGGCGCAGTTCTCCTGCACCTTCCAGACGATGGATGGAGAGGAAGCGTCCCGGGAAATCGGAAGATCTTAAACTGAAAATCAACAGGCAATGAGTTTCTCTCAATTCACAGAACAAGACTACGAACTGATACAGCGGAGTTACGCGCAGCTGAAGGAGGCCGCCGAGAAACGGTGCGCCAACCAGAGCGAGCTGGACGTTGTCCAGAAGGCGTTCGACTTCGCCAACGAGGCCCATAAGAATGTCCGCAGACGTTCCGGCGGACCTTACATCATCCATCCGATAGAGGTGGCCAAGATAGTCGTGAGCGACATCGGACTCGGCTACAAGTCGATCGCGGCGGCCCTGTTGCACGATGTGGTGGAGGACACCGACTACACGGTGGACGACATCCGGAAACTGTTCGGGGACAAGATCGCCAGCCTTGTGGACGGCCTTACCAAGATCAAGAACGTGCTTGACAACGAGGACCGCAGCAAGAAACTCGGAGAAGACAACGCCAAGAGCCTTCAGGCCGAGAACTTCAAGAGGATCCTGCTGACGCTCAACGACGACGTGCGCGTCGTTCTGATCAAGTTGGCGGACCGTCTGCACAACTGCCGCACCATCGAGTTCATGCCTGAGTACAAGAGAGACAAGATCCTCAGCGAGACGATGTTCATCTTCATCCCGCTGGCCCACAGGCTAGGTCTGTACGAGATCAAGTCCGAGATGGAGAACATCTGGCTCAAGTACAAGGAGCCGGACGCCTACAAGGAGATCTCCGGCCAGATCAACAGCAACCTGGACGGCAAGAGCAAGGAGATCGATGATTTCATCAAGCCTATCGACGAGGCGCTGCGCAAGGCGGGATTCAATTTCATCGTGCGGACAAGGGTCAAGACTCCGTACTCGATCTGGCACAAGATGCAGACTAAGAACATCACTTTCGACCAGATCTACGACCTGTATGCCCTCAGGATAGTGTTCACGCCCGACGCTGACTCCAAGGAGACCGAACGCGACCAATGCTACCACATATTCTCTATCATCACCGGGCTTTACCGCTACAAGCCGGACAGGGTGCGGGACTGGGTCAAGCATCCGAAGAGCAACGGCTACGAGGCTCTGCACTGCACGCTGATGAGCGAGACCGGCATCTGGATCGAGGTGCAGATCCGCACGAAGAGGATGGACGACATCGCCGAGAAAGGAATCGCCGCCCACTGGAGCTACAAGCAGGAGGGCTACATAAGCGAGAACGACAGCGAGATGGACAAGTGGCTCGCCAAAGTCAAGGAAATCCTTGTCAATCCGGACGTGAATGCTCTTGAACTGCTTGATATCATCCACAACGATTTGACGAGCAGCGAGATAACCGTTTTCACCCCGAAGGGCGACCAGAAGACTATCCAGAAGGGGGCCACCGCCCTCGACTTCGCCTACAGCATCCACACGGAGATCGGCAACAAGGCCATCGCCGCCAAGGTCAACCTCAAGCTGGTCCCTCTCTCCCACATCCTGCGGAGCGGCGACCAGGTCGAGATCATCACCGCGGAGATCGAACAGCCGAAGCGCGAATGGCTTCAGTTCCTACAGACCCGCCACGCCCGCAACCTGGTCATCGACCATTTCAAGTCCCACAAGAAGGAACTTGCCGAACTGGGTAAGAGAATGCTGGCGGACCAGCTGGAATCCCTCGGCTACAAGCTCAACAACGAGGCCATAGAGATTCTCCTCGCCCATTTCGCCATCCCTGGCGGCAACACCGAGGAGATGTATTTCAGAATGGCCCTCGGCCTGCTGAAGACCGCCGGCCTGTCCGAAGTCCTCGCCGCCGGCAACGCCGGCAAAGGTCATTCCTGGTCACTGCCGTGGTTCGGGAAGAAGAAGGACAGCTCGAAGAAGGACAAGGGCGACTACATCATCGCATCCTGCTGCAAGCCGATTCCCGGCGACGCTGTCATCGGCATCAAGAATCCTGACGGTTCAGTCACCGTGCACAAGAAATCCTGCCCTGTGGCCGACAGCATCGCCACCAAGCACGGCGACTGGGTGGTAGTGCCTCAATGGGAGGATGACGAAACCCAGTCCTTCCCTGTCCGCATCTCTCTGAAAGGCCTCGACAGGCTCGGTCTGGTGAACGAAATCTCCCGCTACATCTCCCTCGTGATGGGCGTGAACATGCGCAAGGTCTGCCTCAGCACAGACCAGGGCATCTTCTCCGGCTACATCGACCTGGATGTCCACGACAAGGCCGCTCTAGAGCGGATGATCCGGAAACTCAGCACGATCGACGGCGTGAAGAATGTCGTCAGAACAGATCTGTAGGTGAAGATAAATATATTCAATGAAAAGATTTTTCAAGATATTCACTCCCCTCGCGCCGGCGGCCGTGGTTCTCGCCCTGGCTATCTTCCCTCCGTCCTGCGCCAACACGACTCAGGCCCCGACAGGCGGCGACAAGGACACAATCCCCCCTGTCATAACAAGGGTCGCTCCACTTCCGGGTGCGGTCGGAGTGCCTGTACACGGCACCAGGATAGCCTTCACCTTCAATGAATATGTGACCGTGAAGGATCCGAAGGGCATATTCCTCTCCCCTCCCCAGAAAAAGACTCCGAAGTACAAGATAAAAGGCAAGAGCGTGGTCGTCTACTTCGAGGAGGACCTCCTCCCCAACACCACCTACACGCTCGACCTCACCGGTGCGATAGCCGACAACAACGAAGGGAACATGTTCCCGGGATTCACCACCGTCTTCTCGACCGGCGACAGGATAGACTCTATGTTCGTGACCGGCGTCGTGCAGGACTGCAACACGCTGAAACCGCTCAAGGGGGCCACCGTGCTCTTCTACAAGGACCAGAGGGATTCCGCTGTCTTCCTCGACAGGCCGGCCGCCGCGGTAAAGACCGACGACTGGGGCTATTTCGCGCTGCGGAACATCCAGGACACGGTTTTCCGCGTCTATGCCATCGTGGACGGCAACAGCAACAACATCTATGACCCTGACGAGGACAGGATAGCCTTCCTTGACTCGCTGTACCACCCTGTCAATGTGGTGAACGATTCCCTGCCGGAACTCCGCAAGTTCGACATGAAGGACACTCTGGGATGCAATTCCAGAAAAACCGAATTGAGACTCAATGTGTTCCGCGAGAAACCGTCCAAGCAGATGTTGATGAACTACAAGAGGACCGGCGACCGTGCGGGCTATGTCACCTTCATGGCTCCAGGCGTCAGGATCGACTCGCTCTGGTTCAAAGGCTTCCCTTCAAGGGACGTGATCACGGAGTTCAACATCGAGCAGGACAGCCTTTTGCTCTGGCTTAACGACCGGCGCAGGATGCCTGACTCCCTGCATCTTTACGTGAAGTACTGGAAGACGGATTCGCTCGGAGTGCTGGCTCCTACTACCGAGAACGTCTGCCTCTATGACGAGACCAAGCCGAAATCCCGCACCGCCCGCAAGAAAATCGAACACAACGACACCATCTGCACCCTCACGCTGAAGGCCGAACCTGAGACGTTCGAGCAGTACGGAATCACCGTGGAGTTCGAGTACCCTCCTGTCATCGGAGCTTTCGACTCATTGATTTTCAAGTCAATAAACCCGAGACAGAAAGAGCAGGCCGAGAAGTTCACCGTCACGCGCGACAGCCTGAACCTCAGAAAGTACACCTTCACCCCGCAGGTCAAGATCCAGCAGGGCTACGAATATTTCTTCAAGATCCCGGAGAGAACCTTCAAGGACATCAACGGCTACTGGAACGACAGCACCGAGGTCAAGGTCTCGCTGCCGTCCGACGACAAGCTCAGTTCGTTCACCTTCAAGCTCACGGGAGTCGAAGGTAACCGCTACATCGTGGAGATGCTTGACGAGAGAAAGGCGACGACGCTCCGCAAGTACGTCATCGACACCGATTCCGAACTGCTCTTCCCGTACCTGAAGGCTGGCAAGTACTGCATAAGGATCACGGAGGACCTTAACAGGAACGGAATCGTGGACACCGGCCGCGTGCTGGAGCATCGGCAGCCGGAGAAGGTCAAGTTCCTGATGACCAAAGACAAGGATGTGTTCGACATCCCGGAGCGTAGCGAGATAGTGCAGGAACTGAACCTGTCCGATTTTTTCAAATAACTCAACTTTCGCAAGAGACAAAATGCATGTGACGAAGTACCTTATCTCACGTTCGAAGAGTATCGCACGGGAAAAGATCATTTCACGTTACCCTTCCTCGGGAAGGGGATGTGCTTCGCACATAAGTGACGGGAAATAAGGTGTTTCGCACATACGAAATTTAAATTTGATAAAGCGACATTGTTATGCGACTTCCAGCAAAGTACATATTCTGCATATTCCTGATCTGTTCCAGCGTCACTTGCTTGGGACAGGGAAAGCGGGCGGCAAGACGCGCGGCGGCCGACTCGCTCGCGGCGGCGAGGGACACAGCATATTCAGACATCTACCTTGACACTGTGAAGGTGGAAAAGGTCTTCGAGCTGAACGACTACACCCTGGTCGGACTCGAGTACGGAGTCTCTTTCAGCCAGATGATGTTCAACCCGACCTACACCCAGACCTACGTCTTCTCCCCCAACACCTTCAGCCTCTACTACATCAGATACGGCAAGCTTTTCGGCTACCAGCCCTACTTCGGAATCAAGACCGGATTGAGGCACACCTACCAGGGCTACAAGATGAAGGAGAACAAGGAGACGAAGGTCACGCCGACCATAGAGGGAGCCACCCAGGCCTTGATGGAGTTCGTCGAGGTGCCTCTGATGGCACATTTCCACTATGACGCCCTTCACTACAAGGTCATGGCCGACCTCGGAATCTACGGCGGCTACCGGCTAGGCATCAAAAGGACCGGCGAGAATGTCGACGAGAGCATCGTCAACGATTTCAAGGACACCGACAGACGCTTCGACTACGGTCTGACCGGAGGTCTGGGCTTCGGCATCGTCTACGAGCCTTTCGAGTTCCACGTCAACGCAAGTGTCAGGTACGCCTGGGGAAGCATCTATGATCCTGACTATTACAGCAAAGACTACTACAGGTACGCCTATCCGTTCGACGTGATGGTCACCGCCGGCGTGTACTTCCAGCTGACCAGAAGAACCGGCCGCGGCCGCGCGCAGCTCAAGCGCGAGGCCTACAACCAGGTCTACAATCCAACTCCAGAAACGAAAGAAAAGAAATGAGATACATAACAGCTAAAGTCGGCGACCTGCTGATAGGCGGCGGCAATCCCATTGTCGTGCAGACTATGTGCAACACCCACACAAGTGATGTGCGGGCGACCGTCGAGCAGTGCCTGAGGCTAAAGGAAGCCGGCGCCCAGCTCGTCAGGGTGACTGTCCCTGGACCGGCCGACGTGGAAGCGGTGAAACAGATCAAGGAGGAACTCCGCCGCCGCGGGGCTGACATCCCTCTTGTCGCTGACATCCACTTCTCCTCCAGAACCGCTATCATGGTGGCTCCGTTCGTGGAGAAAGTCCGTATCAATCCCGGCAATTTCCACAAGGACCACGGCGAGGCCCGCAGACAGTTCGCCCAGTTGATCGAAGTCTGCCGGGAAAGCGGCACCGCGATCAGGATCGGAGTCAACCACGGCTCTCTCGGAGACTACATCACCAATCTCTACGGCAACACGTCAGAGGCGATGGCCAAAGCGGCGCTGGAATGGCTCGGAATGTGCGAAGAGGCTGATTTCCACAATGTTGTGATTTCCCTCAAATCAAGTAACACAATCGTTATGGTCGATGCCTACCGAAAACTGGCGGCGGCGATGGAGGAAAACGGCGTGGTCTACCCTCTTCACGTGGGCGTGACCGAGGCCGGCAACGGCGACAGCGGCAGAATCAAATCCTGTGTCGGCGTGTCCTCCCTGCTGTCCGAAGGAATCGGCGACACGGTGCGCGTCTCTCTCACGGAAGACCCTCAGGAAGAGATTCCTGTGGCAAACTACCTTGCGGCGAGATACGGCCGGGAAATAGTGTCCTCAATGACGGCCTTGAGCCTTGAAGGGCGCAAAGCGTTGGCCACCTACGACTCCCCTTCAAGGGAAACGCTTTTGTTGGATGTCGCCTGCGATTTCGGCAAGCGGTTGCTGGACAAGGAGATAGACGAACTCGAACTGACCGGGACCTTCAGGGATGATTCCGGGACCGAAGTCTCTGTAAAAGACTCCGGAACAGGAGACTATCTCGTGGACGAACTGATGCAGGCCACAAGAAGAAGGTTCTACAAACCGGAATACATAGCCTGCCCGGGCTGCGGCAGGACAATGTACGACCTCCAGAAGGCGTTCGAGCAGGTCAAGGCACGCACCTCGCATCTGAAAAACACCGTCATCGCCGTGATGGGCTGCATAGTGAACGGCCCGGGAGAGATGGCTGACGCCGACTGGGGCTATGTCGGCGAGGGCGACCACAAGGTCACCATCTACAAAGGAAAGACCCCTGTGCTCAGGCATATTCCTGACACAGAGGCCGTTGACCGTCTCGTGGAATTGATCGAGTCCTCGGAATCCGGCTCTGCTGACTGACCATACTGACCATCAGCGGCCGGACGGGACGTTGAAAAAGGGACTATTTAAGTTCGGCTATCACAGTCTCGCAGGCGCGGGTGACATCACCCTCCTTCACCTTGACATCCGCATCAAGCGGAAGGAATATGTCGATGCGTGACCCGAACTTGATGATTCCGCACTGCTTAGCCCTTTCGACCTTGTCCCCTTCTTTCGAGTAGCAGACGATCCTTCTGGCGAAGGTGCCGGCTATCTGGCGGAACAGAATCTCGCCGCGGTCGTTACGGATGGCCGTCGATGAGTGTTCGTTCTTCTCTGAGGCCTTCGGAAGGAAGGCAAGCAGGTACTTGCCCGGATGGTACTTGTAGTAACTGATCTCTCCGTCCATCGGCCAGAAATTGGAATGCACGTCGAAGAAATCCATGTACACGGAAATCTGTATCCTGTCGTCCTTGAAATATTCCTTCTCATAGACCCTGTCCACGATCACAACCTTGCCGTCGGCGACCGAGGTGACAGTCCTTCCGTCACCTGCGGGAGTGCCGCGGTCAGGCACTCTGTGGAACCAGAATCCGAAGAAGGCGAACGCCAGGAAAATCAGCACCAGCGGCACCAGGACGAACATATTGTGTATGAATATGACCGAGAGCGCGATGAACGCCGCCATCAGCGTCCAGATGAATGCTATGGTTCCGTGTGAATCTTTGTCTATTTTTATTTTCTTCATGATATTCAGTCATTAGTCATTTGAGTTTCGCATGTGCGAAACACCTTATTTCCCGTCACGGCAGTGACGGAGCAAGTCCCTCCCCCGAGGGGAGGGATTTAGGGAGGGGGTAACGTGAGATGATTTTTTCTCGTGCGATACTCTTCGAACGTGAGATAAGGTACTTTGTCACATGCATTCAGTTACTTGCGAAAGTTGAATTAGTCTGTGTCAGAGCAGGTCAAAAACAGCAAGATAGATGGCTCCGAACGGCATCGCCATCAGCGTGCTGTCGAAACGGTCGAGGAAACCTCCGTGTCCCGGGATGATCTTGCCGGAGTCCTTGACCCCGTAGACTCTTTTCCATTGTGATTCGTAAAGGTCGCCGTAGACTCCAGTGACCGCCATTATCACAGCGAGGATCAGACAGTGCACAAGCGGGAAACGCAGAATTCCGACCTCGTACAGCACGAAGGCCGCGAGGACGGAACTTACAAGACCGCCGAAGAACCCTATCCACGTCTTCTTTGGAGAAACGGACTCGAACAGTTTCTGCGGGAAGATCTTGCCGAGAGATATTCCGAAGGCGAAAGCTCCGACATCCGAACACCAGATGATGATGAAGAAGCAGAGCAGGAGGTTGCCGCTGAAGTTGCCGGCCTTGTCGAACGCTATGAGGTTCGACAAGGCGATCGGCACGGCCACATAAAGCAGGCCGGTGTAGATGTTAGAGAACTTGCCGTACTCTTCCTTGTCCTTGACATACAGCGAGTTGATCATCACGATGAAGAGCGGCACCATAGCGAAAGCGACGAACCTTATCGGAATATGGTAGGCCGACACCGCGAACAACAACCCGAAAAGAAAGATGGCCGCCAGGATCGCAAGGAATTTCGAGAACCGGTAACTGTCACCCATAGTGATGTGATAGAACTCGAGGAGCATCACTGACATGATGAAGATGATCATTCCGGCGAACAGGAACTTGTTGAACATCAGGCAGGCCAACATCGCAAGGATGAAGACCACGCCTGAAATTGACCTGACGGTTACATTATTCATTTCCAGTGTCGTTTTGGGAGGCTCCGTCCTCTGCCGCGGCAGGTGCCTCTGGAGTTTGCGCTTCTTCCTCCACCGCTTCGGCAGGCTTGACCTTCGGGCCGAGAATCTTCTCGATGTCCTCGGCGAAAATCACCTCTTTCTCAAGAAGCAGCTTTGCCATCTTGACGAAACCGTCCTTGTGGTCGGTAAGAATCTTGAGTGTCCTTTCGTGGACCTCGGCCACGAGAGCCTTGACTTCCTGGTCGATCAGTTCGGCCGTCTTCTCGCTGTAAGGCTTCGTGAGGTCATAGCCTCTTGAACCCGTCGAATCGTAGAAGGACACCTCTCCGACCTTGTCGCTCATTCCATAGTACTGGACCATGTTGTAGGCCATCCTGGTAAGCCTTTCAAGGTCGTTCAGAGCGCCCGTGGCAGGTTCGCCGTTGATGATCTCTTCGGCTACACGGCCTCCGATGAGGGCGCACATCTTGTCGACCAGGTAGGACTTGGAGAGGATCTTCCTCTCGTCAGGGAGGTACCAGGTCAGACCGAGCGCCTCCCCTCTCGGTATAAGGCTCACCTTGAAGACAGGGTCTGAATATGGCAGGAGCCATCCTACGGTGGCGTGGCCAGCCTCGTGGTAGGCAGTGGTCCTCTTCTCGGCCGGAGTCATTATCGAACCCTTGCGCTCGAGGCCTCCGACTATCCTGTCGACTGCGTCGAGGAAATCCTGACGGTCGATCTCCTTCTTGTTCCTTCTGGCGGCGGTCAGAGCGGCCTCGTTGCAGACGTTGGCGATGTCCGCCCCGGAGAAGCCCGGAGTGTGCTGGGCCATGAATCCGAGGTCGAAATCCTTGGCTACCTTCAATTTGTGCGTGTGTACCTTGAATATCTCCTCCCTCTCCTTGAGTTCAGGAAGGTCGACGTGGATCTGCCTGTCGAAACGGCCGGCGCGCAGAAGCGCCTTGTCAAGGATGTCGGCCCTGTTGGTGGCCGCGAGGATGATGACACCGGAGTTGGTGTCGAATCCGTCCATCTCGGTGAGGAGCTGGTTAAGGGTGTTCTCGCGTTCATCGTTCGAGGAGAAGCCGACGTTCTTGCCTCTGGCGCGGCCGACGGCGTCGATCTCGTCGATGAAGACTATGCACGGAGCCTTCTCCTTCGCCTGGCGGAACAGGTCCCTGACCCTGGAAGCGCCGACGCCCACGAACATCTCGACGAAATCCGATCCGGAAATCGAGAAGAACGGCACGTTCGCCTCCCCTGCCACGGCCTTTGCCAGCAAGGTCTTGCCGGTGCCCGGAGGGCCTACCAGAAGGGCGCCCTTAGGGATTTTACCTCCGAGGGAGGTGTATTTCTTAGGATTCTTGAGGAAATCCACAATCTCCATCACCTCTTCCTTCGCCCCGTAGAGGCCGGCCACATCCTTGAAGGTGACGTTGACCTTCTCCTTGTCGGCGAGCTTGCCGGTGGATTTGCCCACATTGAAGACTCCGCCGCCTCCGGCTCCGCCGCCCATGGACTTGTTGAAGCCCCGGAACATCCAGATCCACATCACGATGAGCAGCACAGGGAACAGCACCCATTCAAGGATGTTGGACCACATCCTGCTGTCGTTCTCGATGACGACCTTGACCTGGCTTTCGCCTTCCGGAAGGCTGGCGTTCAACTGCCCGAACTCTTTCTCGGCGTCGAACTTGTCGGACACGAGGAAGATGAAATGCGGCGAAGTTGACGGCACCTTGCCGCCGAACCTGTCGGCATATTTCTGAAGTCTGTCAGGACGCACCGTGATGCTGCCCTTGTAGTCGTTACGGACGAAATCGATCTCCTTGATGTCGCCTTTGAGGAAAATCTCCTGGACCTCGGCCCATTCGATCTTCTGAGGATTTGCTCCGCTGTTGTTGAACAGCATCCAGCCGAGGCCGAGGATAAGAAGAAGGTAGAACCACGAAAAGTTGAACCTTATCCTTACAACCTTCCCTCCAGAATTCTTCCCTTTCGGAGTCTTGGGTTTATTGTTCGATGCCATCCTCTGTCTCAGTCTTTTTGGTTTTAGGGACGCGCCTTTCCTTGTACTCCTTGTGAGGAGCGTCCGCCCAGAGTTCTTCAAGACGGTAGAACTGACGGTACTCTGTGAGGAAGATGTGGGCCACGATGTCGCCGTAGTCCAGGATGATCCAGAAGTTGTTCTCCATACCTTGGGTGCGGAGAGGCTTCCTGCCTTCTTCCCTCATTTTCGCTATCACATTGTCGGCTATCGCGTTGACGTTTGTAGTGGAGTCAGCGTTGCAGATCATGAAGTGGTCAGTGATGGCCGTTCCGAGCGGTTTCAGGTTGATGTCTACGACGTTCTGCGCTTTCTTGTCGAGCATCGCGTCAGCCATAACCCGCAGGTCGTGAGTAATCATATCGATAATGTTTTTTAATTTTGCACTTAAATTTCAAATAACAAATATACGACAAATTCTGAACCAATGAAAGAGGTTGCTGACATACACTGGCTAAAAGAAGTAGATTCGACTAATAATGAGGCCATAAGGCTACTTGACACGCTTGACAATCTGTCAGTCATAGCCGCCCGGACGCAGACCGCAGGCCGAGGCCAGAGGGGTAATTCGTGGCTGGCGGCAGGCGGACTGAACCTTACTTTCTCAATAGTCCTGAAGTTCGGCGAGGGCGGTTTCCCTCCGATGAAGGCCTCGGAACAGTTCGACCTCACCCGCTGCGTGGCCCTCGGCCTGACCGACTACCTTGAGAGCGAAGGAATCACAGCCACCGTCAAATGGCCCAATGACATCTACGCCCGCAACCGAAAGATCTGCGGAGTCCTCATCGAGAACACCCTCAGAGGCGGCGAGGTGGCTTCGAGCGTAGTGGGCATCGGCCTGAACGTCAACCAGGTGGACTTCCCTCCCCAGCTTGTGAACCCTACCTCGATGGTGGCTCTGACCGGCAAGGAATATGACCTCGAAGCCTCGCTCCGTCTGCTTTGCGCCTGCCTTGTCAGAAGGCTCTCCGCGCTGGGCGGAACGGAACGTACCCGAATGAGAAATGAATATCTCCGCAGACTCTACCGCATCGGGGTGTTCAATGAATATGTAATCTGCTCCTCGGGCGACAAGGTCGTCGGAAGAATCGTCGATGTCACCGACAATGGCTTCCTTGAGATAGAAACAAAAGAAGGCGAACGTTTGCAGTTCGCCTTTAAAGAGATAAGTTATATTATCTAAACGTTTGCGTTAACGCAGCGCGGCGATGGCTCCGGCCTGGTCCGCTGCCTTGAAGACCGAACTTCCAGCCACCAGCATCGTGGCTCCGGCCTCGGCGAGAATCCTGGCGTTGGCCGCTCCGACACCACCGTCCACCTCTATGTCGCGGACAACTCCCCTTCTGTCCATCTCGGCCTTGAGGGTCTTGATCCTTCCGACCGAGTCCTCGATGAATTTCTGGCCTCCGAACCCGGCGAACACTGACATTATAAGGAAGAAGTCAACCTTGTCGATGTAAGGGAACAGCCTCTCCACAGGCACGTCCGGATTGATGGCCAGACCGGCCTTCGCTCCGCAGGACTTGATCAGGTCGATGATCTCGCCGGCATCCTTGCCGGCCTGGTCGGCGGCCTCCAGATGGAAACTGATGAGTTTCGCCCCGCAGTCGGCGAAACGCTTGATGTACTTGTCCGGATTGATGATCATCAGATGCACGTCCATCGGGACGGTTACCACCTTGGCGATGGCCTCCACCACAGGGAAACCGAACGAGATGTTAGGCACAAGGGAACCGTCCATCACATCGATGTGGATGAGGTCGGCGTTCTCGTTGACCATTCTGATGTCCGGCTCGAGATCCAGGAAGTTGCCGGAAAGTATTGAAGGTGCTATCTTAACCATTGTCAATTACTTGAAGTTAACCATAACGTCGACGAGGTGGTCGACGAACATATCGAGCGTCTTGAGGTCCATCTTCTCTCCAGGAGTGTGGACGTTGCGGAGCGTCGGGCCGAACGAGATCATGTCCAGGTCGCCGAACTTCTCCTTGAACAAGCCGCACTCAAGGCCTGCGTGGATCGCCTTGACCTCAGGCTCCCTGCCGAAAAGTTTCCTGTAGGACGCTACGCAGACTTTAAGGATGTGGGAATCCAGGTCCGGCTTCCAGCCCGGGTACGAAGAATAGTGCTCGACCTCGGCCCCGGCCTGGAGGAAACAGGCCTCCACCCTCGCGGCCATCATCTCCTTGGCTGAATCAATTGAACTGCGCTGGCTTGTCACCACCTCGATCTCACCCTTGCGGTTCATCCTCACGGAAGCGAGGTTCGTGGAAGTCTCGACAAGGTCAGGAATATCCTGGCTCATCTTCTCCACTCCGTGCGGGCAGGAGAACAAGGCGAGTATCACCCTCTTCGCCGTGTCGCTGTCGACCGGTTTCTCGGTACACCTGTAAGTCTCTGATTTAAGATTTATGACAGGATCGCTGACGTGATATTCATTGCGCAGGTCGTCTCCGAACTTGTTGAATCTTTCAAAAGTGGCCTGAGGGTCAGGCACCCCGAGGATGGCCTCGCACTCCCTCGCGATGGCATTCGGCTTGTTGCCGCCCTTGAGCAGCACGAGCTGGAGTCCGTGGGCATATTCAAAGAAGAGGAAACGGCTCATCGCCTGGACGGCGTTGACGCGGTCTTTGTTGATGTCGTCGCCGCTGTGGCCGCCCGCAAGTCCGCCGATTTCAAGACGGACAATGTGATAGCCGGGTCTGTGATCTTCCGGAGAGTAGTGGAAGACAGCCTTGGTGTCAAGTCCTCCGGCACAGCCGATGAACATCTGCCCCTCGTCCTCGGAGTCGAGGTTGATGAGAGTCCTGCCGGTGAAGAAGCCGGGCTGCATTCCGAAGGCCCCGTCCATGCCGGTCTCCTCGGAGATGGTGAACACGCACTCGATCTTTCCCATCGGAAGGTCGCTCTCCAGAAGGGCCAGCATCGTGGCGATGCCGATGCCGTCGTCAGCCCCGAGGGTCGTCTCCTTGGCGACCATCCATCCGTCTTCGATGACATAGTCTATCGGATCCTTGAGGAAATCGTGGCGCGAACCGGCGATTTTCTCGCAGACCATGTCCTGATGGCCCTGGAGGACGATTGTAGGGACATCCTCCTTTCCTGCCGAGGCTTCCCTGACGATGCAGACATTGCCGACGGAGTCGGTCCTGCATTCAAGATTCCTGTCTTTTGCGAATTTCTCAAGGAACCTGGTCATAGGCTCCTCGTGGCCGGATTCTCTCGGGATCCGGGTGATCTCCTTGAAGATTGAAAGTATTTTTTCTGAAGTCATAACCTTATTACATTGGCGCGGAGCGCTGTCAAACAAGGTCCCGCGGCCATAAGGCTCCGGGACTACCTGGCCACAGGCACAAGCATCTTCTCGATGTCGGTGACGTACTGCCTGAACGACTTGTCGGTCGTCATCAGGTCCGAAACCGTGGAGCAGGCGTGCAGCACCGTGGCGTGGTCCTTGCCTCCAAGTTCCATACCAATAGTGGACAACGAGCAGCCTGAGATGAGGTTTCTGCTCATGTACATCGCGATCTGCCTAGCCTGGACTATCTGCCTCTTGCGGGATTTCGACACCAGCGACTCGCGGGTTATGTTGAAATACTCGCAGACGACATCCTGCACGTCGTCTATGGTGACCTCGTTCTTGGTCTCGCTGACGATCTTGCAGGTCACTTTCTCGGCGAGTTCTTTGGTGATAGGCTCGTGACAGAGAGTCGCGTTGGCTATCAGCGAGATGAGCGTGCCCTCAAGTTCCCTGAAGTTCGATTTGACCTTCTCGGCGAGATATTCAAGCACATCCTCGTCGACGGTCACGCCCTCGCGGACGCATCTCGCCTTGAGCATGGCGAGCCTCGTCTCGTAGTCAGGCTGCTCGAGTTCGATGGAAAGACCCCACTTGAAGCGGGACAGAAGCCTCTCCTCGAAGTTCTTCAGGTCCACAGGAGCGCGGTCTGAAGTGAACACCAGCTGCTTGCCGGACTGATGGAGGTGATTGAATATGTTGAAGAACTTGTCTTGCGTGGAAGGTCCGACGAGTTCCTGGATGTCATCCATGATCAGCACGTCGATCCTCATGTAGAACGCCATGAAGTCGGTCAGCTTGTTGCGGACGTTGACGGCGTTGACGTACTGTGTCTTGAACTCGTTGCCGGTGACGTAAAGCACCACAAGGTCAGGATAGGCCTCATGGATGGCTATGCCGATGGCCTGGGCCAGATGGGTCTTGCCGAGTCCCGGGCCGCCGAAGATGAACAGCGGGTTGAACGGAGTCTTGCCAGGTTTGTCCGAAATGCTGAGGCCGGCGTTGTAGCCCATCTTGTTGCACTCCCCTTTCACGAGATTCTCGAAACAATAGACAGGATTGAGCCTCGGGTTGATCTTAAGTTTCTGAAGTCCCGGGAACACGAACGGACTCGGGTTGCCAGAAGGCTGGAAGGTGTTGATGTTCACCGGCTTGTTGTCAGGCACGTTGCCGTGGGAGGCCGGGAAGACCATCGCTTGCTCCTTCTGGACAGGATGTACCTTGTAGAGAAGGCGCGCGTCCTGGCCGATGACCCTGCGGAGGGTCGCCTTGATAATAGGCAGGAAAGCTTCCTCAAGGTAACTCCTGAAGAAGTCTGTCGGCACTTCTACCGTCAGCGTGGAATCTTCAAGAGAGACCGGAACGATAGTCTTGAACCAGACGTCGAACTGCTTCGGTTCGACGTTCTGCTCGAAAATACGCAGACACTCGTTCCAGACAGAGATATGTCTTTCCAACTCAGCCATCACTTCAAATGAGAATAAGAATCAAAACAAATGAACAAACCAATTTTGCTTTCGAGTGCAAATTTGGAGGAAAAATAGTTGATAAAAAATCTTTTCCCGTATTGTTTTTGATTTTTATTTTTCTTATCTAACTGAACGCTCCGTTAGAATTGATTTATTCAATCAATTTGGGAATCAGTATTTTACAAACATAAAATTATTTAAGTTCCTTTGTGTCCAATCACTTATAATTTTGAATAGTTCCAAATTAGGAAAACCGCCCTTACGAGCGGTCATTGCAAGCGATTAGGCAAGTTTCAAGGTTTGAAAACGGGTGGGATGAGGGGTCATCTGACCATCTCGGCGACCCCGTTTTCGATTTTGACAAGGAATGAGTCCTTGTAGGAGGATTTCAGACTGGAATTAGTCTTCTTCGCAGTCTCCAGATCAGCCGAAACACCTATAATATACTTGAAATACTTCCCGGCAGGAAGCCTCAGCACCTCTCTCCCCCCGAAAAACGGGTCGTTCCCGGCCATCTGCTTGGACGAGACGAGAATCTGAGTGCCATATTGTACTGAAACATTCTCATTTTCAGACGTTTTTTTAGCCGTATTTTCAGTTTTGCTTTCAGATACTTCAGTAGGGGTATCTTCATTAATTTCAGTGCTTTCAGTCTTTCTCGCTGCCGTTTCAGCTTTCTTTGCCGGCATCCCGACCGCCTCTGTCCCGTCATATTCCTTCTTATAGGCTCGGAAGGCGCCGTAGAGGTCGGAGGCTATCCTCTCCCTGCCGTCCTCGGTGATGAGAACGGAACGGTCGTCCGTGTTCGACATGAAGCCGCACTCCACCAGCACGGCAGGCATGGCAGTGCGCCAGAGGACGTAGAAAGGATCCTGGGAGATTCCCCTGCTGCGCGCGATGGCGCCGCCCTTCATGGCGTTGTCCACCTTCTGTGCGAAGACGAGGCTCTGCTCAAGAAAGGCGTTCTGCATAAGATTCATGAATATGTAGGATTCCGGGTCGCCCGGGTCGAAGCCCTCATAGCGGGTCGTATAGTCGTCCTCGAGCTTGATCACGGAGTTCTCCCTGCGTACCACATCCATGTTGCCGGCGTAAAGGTCCTTGTTTTTGCTGGTGTACTGGCCGAGAATGTGGACGGAATAGCCGTTCGGGGCGCTTTTCTTTCCTTCCACCGAGTTGACGTGGACGGAGATGAACAGGTTGGCGTTGTTGCGGTTCGCGATGTCGGCCCTGCCTTGCAGGGTGACGAAGGTGTCGTCATCACGGGTGAGGATCACTTTGAGACCCGGGTAGCCTGCCTTGATCTTGCCGGCCAGCCTTGAGGCGATGTCAAGCACGATGGTCTTCTCCATCGTCTTGCCGCTCGGGCTTACGCAGCCGGCGTCCTTGCCTCCGTGACCGGGGTCAATCACTACAGTCGAGAGAGTTATGGCTGACGGACGGTCCTGAGCCACAAGGGCGGGACCGGCCTGAAAAAGGGTGCTTACCGCCAAGGCGGCAAGAAATTTGCGATGTATATCCAAAATATGTAGTATATTTGTCTTTTGCAAATTTAGAAAATAATTGCTAATCAAAAAGCACACATATAACATTATCCTTATTGGAGCGCTTGCCGCGCTGGCTGGATGGACCACCTTCGGCCAGGACATCAAGCGTAACAAGGCGCTGAACGAAGCCGCCGCGGAGATCTCGGTGGAGGAGTCTCCCGCCGCCGTCGTCCAGGACACGCTGAAAGGACGGGAGCAGGCCAGAAGAAGAAGGGATTCCCGGTCCGGAGCCGTCGACACCGCCGCGGCGGTGGCCGACACAAACATATTCAAAGACTCCCTCGCCTTGAGGAGGGACTCGCTGAGGACCGCCGATTCCACTCTGCGTGCGGATTCGCTTTCAATGCTTGAGAAAAGCTCGCTGACAAGGCCGGCCTTTTCCGGAGCGAAGGACTCCATCAGGCAGGATTTCTCAAACGGCCGCCGCAAGATGTACTACTGGGGCGACGTGGAGGTCACCTATGACAACATCAAGCTGACCGCCGACTACATGGAATACGACATGGCCACGGGTACGGTCTTCGCGAAAGGCACCCTGGACACCATCACCGGTGAATGGAAAGGCCAGCCGCAGATGACGCAGGGCAAACAGACCTTCAGCATGGAGGAGGTCCGCTACAACTTCAACACCCGAAAGGCGAGGATCACCAACATGATCACCCAGGAGGACGACGGAATCCTCCACGGCAAGAACATCAAGATGCTGCCGGACAGGTCGATCAACATCACAAAAGGAAAATACACGGTCTGCGACCTCGAACATCCGCACTACTACCTTAAGCTTTCGTCGGCGAAGGTCGTGACCAGGCCGTCGCAGAAAACCGTCTTCGGTCCGGCGCACATGGTCGTGGAGGATGTGGACCTTCCTATAGGAATCCCGTTCGGCTTCATCCCGAAAAGGCCTGACAGGGCCACGGGACTGCTGATGCCGTCGTTCGGCGAGGAAAGCGCCCGAGGCTTCTACATGAGGGACGCGGGAATGTATTTCGTCATCGGCGACTACTTCGACATGTCCCTGACCGGCGACTACTACACCCTCGGATCCTGGGCGGCGAACCTCAATTCGAGGTACATGGTCAAGTACAAATTCAGCGGCAACCTGGCGGTCAACTACTCGGTCGACCAGACCGGCGAGCGAGGAAGCTCGGATTTCTTCCAGAGCAAGAACTTCGGAGTGAAGTGGTCTCACTCGCAGGACTCAAAGGCCCATCCGGGAACATCGTTCTCGGCCTCGGTCAACTTCTCCAGCCCTTCCAACAGCCGCTACAACTCGCACTCCGTGTCCGAGGCGCTGCAGAACCAGATCTCGTCCTCGATCTCCTACTCGAAGAACTGGAACGGAAAGTTCAACCTTTCCGTCAATGCCCTTCACAGCCAGAACTCCCGGGACAGTTCCTACTCGTTCACGCTTCCTAACGTGACGTTCTCCGTCTCGACGTTCTACCCGTTCAAGATCAAGAACAGGGTCGGCAAGGAAAGGTTCTACGAGAAATTCGCCCTCGGCTACAACACCTCCCTGCAGAACAAGATCAACTTCAAGGCTTCGGAATTCGGCGAGCCTGGATTCATGGACAAGTTCCAGAACGGAATGACGCACAATTTCTCCATCAAGCTGCCGGACTTCACCCTTTTCAAGTACATAAACGTCGCTCCTAACGTCTCCTACGGAATGAACTGGTTCTTCCGCAAGAGCGAGGCCTATTTCGACGCCGAGACCAACTCGGTCAAGACAGAAATGGGCAAGCAGTTCGGCACTTTCGGAGCCACCCACAACTACTCCGGATCGTTGTCGATGAGCACACGTCTTTACGGAATGTACAATTTCGGCAAGTTCCACAAGGTGCAGGCCCTGCGGCACGTCATCTCCCCTAGCGTAAGCCTCAGCGTCAGCCCTGAGAAGGGTAAGGCGTTCAACGGCTGGAGGACATTCAACTATGTCGACACCCTCGGCGTGGCAAAGACCTACGACTACAACATCTACAGCGGCCAGCTGAACTCCGTTCCGGGCAAGGGCAAGACGGCCAGCATGAACATAACCATCGGCAACAACCTGGAGGCGAAGGTCCGCGACCTGCGGGACACGACCGGCACAGGGTCAAAGAAGGTGAAGATCCTCGACCAGTTCAACATCTCGACCGGCTACAACTTCCTGGCCGACTCGCTGAAAATGAACAAGGTAGGCATCACGATGTCCACTTCCGTCTTCGGAAAGCTCGGACTCAACGGCAATCTCAACCTCGACCCTTACGCCATTGACGGAAAGGGAAAAAGGATCAACAGGTACAACATCGTGGAGACCGGTATCCCGCTCAGACTCACCGACGTGAGCGCCTCGCTGTCATATTCGTTGTCAGGCAAGGGCACGGTGAAAGGCAATGACGGGTCGGGCGGAAACGGCTCATCCAGCGCCGCGGACTACTACAGGCGCATCTACTATCACCCTGTGACCGGTGAATATATTCCCGGAGGATGGCTGTACTACACCAATCCGGACGTGCCGTGGAGCGTGAACTTCAACTACAGTTTCAACATGAGCCGCTCCTACAACTACGCCAACAACGTGCTGACAAAGAAAGACACATACACGCAGACTCTCGGCGTGAGCGGCAACGTGCAGCTGACTCCGAAGATGTCCGTGCAGGCGCAGTCTGGATGGGATTTCACGGCGATGAAAATGACGACCACGCAGTTCTCGTTCAGGTACGACCTGCACTGCTTCAACATCTCCGTCTCCTGGGTGCCTTCGGGTATGTACCAGTCATATTCATTCCTGATCTCCGCGAACGCGGCGGCTCTCGCCGACCTCCTGAGGTTCAAGAAGAGCACAAGTTACTGGGATAATTAAAAGAATTTAAGTTCCGCATGTGCGAAACACCTTATTTCCCGTCACGAAAGTGACGGAGCAA
>CAVEYE010000087.1:0-3322 GCA_963619595.1 bacterium
CGGTGAACGAGGACTTGGTCTGCTGACCGAAGGCGACCACGAGAACCTCGTCGAGGGTCTCCTGGTCAGTCTTGAGCCTTATGGTCATTTCTGGCTGAGGGTCGACCTCTTCGGAGAGCATTCCGATGCAGGACACGACCAGCTTCTCGCTGGTCTTCACACCTCCGAGGGTGAAATGACCGTTGACATCTGTGATTTCTCCTTTAAGGGTGCCTTTGACAAGCACGGAGGCTCCGATGACCGGCTCCCCGTTCTCGTCGATGACGGTTCCTTTCACGCTGATGGTCTGGGCCGAGGCGAACGTCACGGCTCCCAGGAACATCAGCAGGGATACAAAGAATCTGAGTTTCATACGATTGTTTTTAATATGTTTTCATTTGATCGTCGTTAGAATCCGAGCGAGGGCAGGATCAGCCCGATTTTGTCGTCGTCCGACCAGAGCCAGACGTTGCGGCTGTCCTTTTTGAGGACCCGCAGGCCGGTCACCTTGCCCGTCACCGACATGTTCCCGGAAAATTCTCCGCTCACTTTTGTGCTTTCTGTCGGCATCGAGCTGAGTTTGAGTGTGGTGCTTGATGTCCCGTCGTTGGTCAGAATCCTGAGCGTGGCCTCGGACGGACTGCACCAGTACTGGTGTCTTGTCTTGCTGAAGGCAAGGACGGAAGCGCCGTCCTTGTATATTCCCATCTCCTGCGAGGCTGAAAGCGCGTCGCGGGCGGCGGTGTCCTCCTTTCCGTTGCAGGAAGCCAGAAGGATGCCGGCCGCAAGGGTTAAAAGAATATGCAGTTTCGATTTCATAGCCTGTGTATGTCTTATTTGCTGATGTTCAGCACCGTGATGTATCTTTCGAAATATTCCTTGGCACCGTCTGTCCTGGTCATCGTGGCCTGGATGCGGCGCTCGCCTTGCTTGAGGGTCTGCCAGCCGTCGGTCTTCGCCCCGTCCACCGTCCACTGGACGGAGGAATAGTCGCCGCAGTCAGCGAGCGCGAGCAGCACGGAAGCGGAGGAAGAAGGCTTCTCGTCGGAGAGGACGATCCTCGGCAGCGCCGACCCTGTCTTCTCAGTCGTCAGGGTAAATGAATATTCCGCGTTCTTGTCGCCTGTGATTGTCACTTCGTAGGTCTGTCCGGCTTTCAGAGTCCCGAGATGGGCCTCGCAGGAGGTGAGTCCCGTCAGTTTCCCGCCGTCCTGGCTTCCGCCGGCCTTCCAGGCGACATCCCAGCTTGAGGAACGGTCGTCCTTCCAGGTGAGTACGGCATCGTGCTGGAACACGGTGGTTTCCACATCGGTGATGTCGCCGGCTTTGACGGCCGCCTTGACGGTGACGATGCCCTTGGCCGCGTCACGGGTGATGGAGGTGAGGTCGTACTCGGTGATGTCCCCGCCTGCGGAGACGAAGCCGCTTGCGGTCCCGCTGATGAGCGAGGTTACCTTGCCGCCGAACATACAGTGCGTAGGCAGGTACCTGGCGACCTTGCCGTCCTCGGCTTCAGGAATCGAGTACACGAGGCGGTACTTTTCCGATCCGCTCACGGAGTTGACCTGGTTGGTGATCCAGTTCGCCGAGTTGGAGGCGTTGACGTGGTAGACCATCAGTCCCCAGTCCTGATAGGCTCCGAATCCATAAAAATCAAGGTATAGAGGGTTGTCCCAGACGGTCTTCCCTGCTCCCCTGCATTCAAGCAGGAAATAGTCTCCGCTCTTCCCCGTCCTGACGAGGTAGCCGTCGCCCCCGGTGACGGGCTTGACGGTGATTTCGCCGGCGGACTCGACGACCGTAGGTTCGTCCCAGCCCATCATCCAGCGCTCGAGGATGCTCAGAGCCGGAGGAGTGCGGCTTTCATTGTTGTAGACACCATAGTCCATCAGCGAGAAGAAGGCCGGGGTGTGGACTTCGTCTTTGCCGGTGTAAGAGTTGGTGTCGTAGAAATCCGGCCATCCGATCGTGTGGCCGAATTCGTGGCAGAACGAGCCGATGGAGGCCATCACGGCCTCGGGCTTGTAGGCGTTGACCTCAAGTTCGGAACTGCAGGCGTAGCCGCAGAGCTGGACTCCGTCGAGAGTGACAGCTCCGATGGTGCTGCGGTGCGGCCAGATGGCGTTCGCCTCGCCGTTGCTCTGGGCACATCCTGAATAGTAGACGAATATGTCGTGTACGGTGCCGTTCTCGGCGTAGTCCGCGAAATTGATGTCGGCATCGGCCTTCCTGGCCACTTCCTTGACCAGTTCCTCGGTCTTGTCCTCCTTGCTGTTCTTGTACCAGGACCTTTCGTGGTCGAGGGTGTAAGGGCCGGCCACCGTGAACGTCGGGTCGAACTTCCCGCCGGAGTTGTCGTAGTAGTACTGCCAGGCGCTGCCCGTCGCTCCACCCGTCGTGTAGGAGCGTGAGTTGAGCATCTGGTCGAAAGCGTCCTTACTGCCCTTGGTGAGAGGGACGTCTGGATATTCAGCGATGATCACGAGGACCTTCTTGCTGCCGACAGGCTTCCAGGTGGTGCCGCCGAGCAGTGAAGGTGCATGGACATCGGTCGAGCCTGCTCTCGTCCCGCTCTCCATCCTTGAGGAGGCGGTGGCCAGAAGTTTCCGCTGGAATCCATCCGGTCCGGCCGGGCGCAGACCTTTCCTGAGATCCCGGCCGAGAGCCGACCTCTCGGCGGCCGTAAGTCTGCAGGCAGGTTTGGCCTTTACTTCCGTAGGAACTAACTGACCGTCACTGCCTAGCCTGGCGAAATGGTAGTCGCCGTCAGCCCCGCCGACGACGGTGTAGCCTTCCTCGGTCGTGACATAGTGGTAGAACTCGTCGCCGTGGATTCTGATCTTCAGTTTTGAGCCGTCGCTTTGCGTGACGGTGATTGTTCCGGGTCTCGCAGGACCTGCGTTCAAGGTGACCGCACCGGCAAAGAGGCTGGCGATTATGAGAGAAATTTTTGTAAATCCTTTTATGCCAATCATAAAGAGTTCTCCTCGCATTTTAGAGGTCAGGAAAACGTATGCAATTTCAGAAAAAATCGCATCATATGCAACAGTTTTCCGTTAAAAATATTCATAAATGTATAAATATTCTTGGCTCATCAATCGCAGGCAGCTCAATGCATATTGAAATGGGACCTTATCCCACGTTTGGAGAGCAGCGTACAAGAATATCAGTCCACGTTACCCATCCCCTAAATCCCCTTCCTCGGGAAGGGGATGTGCTCCGCACACCCCGGAGGGCCTCCACGTTACCCTTCCCCTAAATCCCCTTCCTCGGGAAGGGGATGTGCTTCGCACACCCCGGAGGGCCTCCACGTTACCCTTCCCCTAAATCCCCTTCCTCGGGA
>CAVEYE010000088.1:0-4875 GCA_963619595.1 bacterium
CGAAAATGATCCCGTCACACGGGTTGATGGGCGTGACGGGTGCGGATACGGGCGATAACGCTCCCGTCACACGGGTTGATGGGCTTGACGGGTGCGGATACGGGCGAAAATGATCCCGTCACTTGAGGCGATGCGTGTGACTGGTGCGGATATGGGCGAAAATGATCCCGTCACACGGGTTGATGGGCGTGACGGGTGCGGATACGGGCGATAACGCTCCCGTCACTTGAGGCGGGGTGCGCGACTGCACGGCTTGGACCTGATTGCAGACAATCACTTAAAATATTGTAAATATTCATAACTTTGTCCTCCATGAAGGTAGCGATTGTTGGCGGCGGGGCGGCAGGCTGTTTCTGCGCCGTCGAGTTGAAAAGACGCGATCCGTCCCTGGAGGTGGAGGTGTTCGAGGCGGGCCCGAAGGCTCTCGCCAAGGTGGCCGTGACCGGAGGCGGCAGGTGCAACCTGACCAATTCCTTTGAAGGAATATCTTCTCTGTCAGCCGTTTATCCTCGCGGTGACAAACTGATGAAGCGGCTTTTCAAGGTCTTCGACCACGAGGACACGTGGCGTTGGTTCGAGAACGAGGGCGTGAGGCTTGTCCTGCAGGAAGACCACTGCGTGTTCCCGGCCTCTCAGGATGCGATGGAGATTGTCCGCACCCTGCTTTCCCTGATGCGGCAGGAAGGAGTCTCCCTGCGTTGCCACCATCGTGTTACAGGAATATCCCCTTGTCCTTCCGGAGGCTACGAACTGCGGTCCGGCGATTCAGAGGCTACCCGTGCCGACATCGTGGTCGTGACGACTGGAGGCAGTCCGAGACCCTCAGGGCTTTCAATGCTGGACGGACTCGGCCTCGAGACCGTTCCGCCTGTGCCCTCGCTTTTCACCTTCAATCTTCCCGGCGACCCGGTCCGCGGATTGATGGGCACCGTCGTGGAAGATGTCCGTGTCTCCCTAGCCGGAACGAAGTTCAAGGCCGCCGGTCCGCTTCTCATCACCCACTGGGGGATGAGCGGTCCGGCCATACTGAAACTTTCCTCCTATGCCGCGAGACATCTTGCCGACAACGGCTATCTAGCCACTCTTTCGGTCTCCTGGTACGGCGGCGCGGGGGAGGCCGAAGTCCGCGGGGCCATCGCCGGCATCTCCCGGGCCAATCCTCAGAAACTTGTCGTCAACACCCATCCTGAGAGGCTTCCCGCAAGGCTCTGGGAGCATCTTGTCGCGAAGAGTTCCATCCGAGAGGACTGCAGGTGGGCGGAACTCGGCTCCAAAGGGTTCAACCGTCTGGTCAGCACACTTGTCTGCGACAGCTACCGGATCCAGGGCAAGAGCCGTTTCAAGGAAGAATTCGTGACCTGCGGAGGAGTCGCTCTCTCGAACATCGACCTGAACACTCTTGAATCAAAGTCCTGGCCCGGCCTTTATTTCGCCGGCGAGGTACTCGACGTGGATGCCGTCACGGGCGGGTTCAACCTCCAGGCTGCCTGGACTATGGCCTATGTCATCGCCAAAAATGTCGCTGATGGTCACGATGCTGACTAAACCGGTCGATTCCTGTGTCATTTTGGAAGGCGTCTCTGCTTTCATCTTGAATTTGTCAAAAAATAAATCTTTGTTTTTCAGAATATTAATTGTTTTTCAAAAAATCTTTGTAACTTTGCCGCGGTAGTGAAGTCGGACAGCCTAAAAACGATTCTCTCACTTTTACAGAATATGTGGTACGCAAATGCCGCTGTGCTGCTCTGTAAAGGATTTCTCATAATCCCTGTTCAGAGCCGTTTGATAGTTTTTAGTTTGTCCTTTTGATTGGCTGGCAGGTCGGTGGAATGGGAATCGCCGCAGCTGTTTGAGACGGAATGAGGCCGGGCGGAATTATTAGAAGAAAGAAATTTTAAATATTAGTTGTACAAATTATGGTAAAAAAAGTTTTTTTGTTCGCTTTGTCTGCGACTGTGATGCTCGCAGGCTGCTCGAAGACTGAGGTCGTTTCTGTCCAGGACGAAAACGATGTGATTTCTTTCCAGACTATAGTCGGTAGCCAGAAGACAAAGGCCATCCTTGCTAACGGCGTGAAATACCCTACTGACGAGACCTTCGGTACTTTCGCCTATTTCAACGCTGCGGGCACGACTTTCCCTACAGGAGCAGAGACCTACATTCCGGAAAGCGAGGTCAAGTATTTCGCCGCTTCGGGTTCCACAAATGCCTACTGGTCAACCGCAACTCCATACTACTGGCCTAAGCAGGGTTCCCTCGCCTTCTTCTCCTACAGCCCTTATGACGAACTGAACACTGTAACTGACTGCACAACCACCGGCGGTGTAGCGATCACTGGCTGGGATGTTGATGCGAAACAGGAAGTTGACGTAATGGTAGCCGATGTCAAGACAAACCGCACGGCCAACGAGACTTATGCCGGCTATCAGGGTGTTCCTACCACCTTCCGTCACAAACTCGCCCAGGTCGTGAAGATCACCTTCAAGACTGAGGCCAACTACAATGGCGGCAGGACGGAGTCTACGGCCCAGGCTGGTGACAAGTTCTTCTATGTCAACAGCGTCAAGATCAACGGTGTTGATTTCGAGGGTGATTATGTCAGCGGAAATAACGTGTCCGCTACCCAGCCGGGCAGCTGGACTGTCAAAAACTCTACGACCGAAAGGAAGACTTACACCTGGTTCAGCGATGGCGCTACTGGTGCCACAAGCCTGGCTTTCAATCAGGATGGTACGGTAGTCACTCCTAACAGTCTGCCGGATTCTCACGACTATCTCCTTGTGCTTCCTCAGTCGCTCCCTGCGGCCACCGAAAAAGCCTCTGACACCAAGAACATCCAGATTACCTACACTATCAAGTCTTTCAACGGGTCAACTTTCTCAACGGAGACAGTAAAGGATGTTTATGTTTCCCTTTATCAGATCCACGAAGGCACCGCTTCGGCCGTTCCTTCATGGGCCATCAACACAAGGTACAGCTACACCTTCACCGTTGGACTTGACCAGATCAAGTGGGCTCCTGCGGTTGAGAATTGGAATGACGCTTCATTCGGCATCACAATCTAAAAAACCCGGGACTCTTCCCGAAGAAGAAAGAAACAGCAAGGCTGGAAGTCGCTCCGACTTCCGGCCTTTTTTATTACAAGCGGCAAAGCGGCATCTTTTTTAATTCCAGACGGTGCGTCCTCTGCTTGGACCCTGCATCCGTGTGTTCATTCTGTTTGAAAGATTTTTCCAAAATGAAAGATTTTGATTACATTTGGAAGTTAAATCGTAAGAAACGGCAGAAACCGTCATAATACAGTTCTGAATGGGAACAAAGAACATGAAAAGAATATTTATCCTCGCCGCCGCTCTGGTGGCCGGCCTGACCGCAGTGTCCTGCGGATCAGGCGTCCAGCGTCCTCAAGGCGCGGACTATGAGATGAACTACACCGTCGGCGACGTCTCCTTCGAGATGGTCAAGATCCCGGCCGGATACTTCACGATGGGCATCTCCTCCGACAACCGCAGGAAGGTTTCTGGCGGCGTGGCCCACGAAGTCGCCCTCGATGGCTATGTGGTCAGCGCCAAGCCTGTGTCACAGGCCCTCTGGACGGCTGTGATGGGTTCCAATCCAAGTTCCGTCCAGTCGCCGGAGGCCCCGGTGGACATGGTCTCCTGGGCTGATGTCCAGAAATTCATCGGCAGACTGAACAAGGCCACCGGCAAGATATTCATACTCCCGACCGAGGCTCAGTGGGAGTATGCCGCCGCCGTTCTGGGGGGCAAGGATTTCTCCTCCGTGGCGGAATGGTGTCTTGACAGCTACGCCGATGTGGCGGACGGTGCGGCCCCGGATGCTTTCTTTAAGCCGATGGAACTTGTCAGGAATCCTGAATGCACCGCCAAGTCTGACGGAAAGGTCGTCAGGACGATGCTTGAGAGGCTTTCCATCGAGCAGCACACCCGTAAGGCCAAATGCGGCTTCAGGCTCGCCCAGCCGACCGGGGAGGTTCTTTCCGAGGATGTCATCGCTGCCATCGACGGGGCCGGCACCGCTCGTGAGAAGGTCGACGCTTCGGACGGCAAGAGCGAGGAGTTCACCGTGGGCGGCGTGACATTCAAGATGGTAAAGGTTAAAGGCGGTCAGTTCCGTATGGGATTCACCGCAGAGGACTGTCCGTTCTCGGCTTTCGCCATTCCTGACAACGAGACACCTGCCCACAATGTGACCGTCGACGACTTCGCCATCGGCGAGACCGAGGTCACCGTGGCTCTCTGGAACGCCGTGATGGGAAGCCTGCCTTACCTCAACGACCTTGAGACTCCGGGCCGCGCCGTCGGCAACGTCTCCTGGTACAACTGCCAGACTTTCATCGCGAGGCTGAACGGAATCACCGGCCGCAAGTTCCGTCTTCCGACGGAGGCGGAGTGGGAATATGCCGCCCGAGGTGGTCAGAAGTCACGCCACTACGGTTTCAGCGGATCCAACCATTATGACGCCATGTGGTTTGTCGGCAACGCCGCCTCCGAGGTGCAGAATGTCGGGAAGAGGATAGCCAACGAACTCGGTCTCCACGACATGAGCGGCAACGTCTGGGAATGGTGCTACGACCGTGCCGGGGACTATGCCGAGGCCGACCAGGTCAATCCTGCGGGCGCTGCCGAAGGCAACACCAGGATCCTCAGGGGAGGAAGCTGCGCGAGCCGCTGGGACGCCTGCCGCGTCACCAACAGGTCGTTTATGCCTGCCAAGAACATCAAAGGCACTTTCGGCCTCAGGCTCGCCCTGTAGGCCGCGGCGCTTGAATATCCTTGAATATACTCAATTAACACAATATGGAGGAACAGCTTAAAGTTACCTGTCTTCACGACAGCCACGTGGCTCTCGGAG
>CAVEYE010000089.1:0-8476 GCA_963619595.1 bacterium
TTAAAAAGAAATCAACGCTCTCGTTTTTTTCTCGTTCTCGGTACTTTGTTGTACTAATCTTTCAATATTGTCAATGATCATTACCGTTCCTTCTGAAACGGGCTGCAAAGATAACTACTTTTTCTTTCCCGCCAAACTTTTTTTGAGTTTTTTTCATCCCGACTCCGAAATATTCATAAATCATAGGTCACAGGAAGCGATAAAGCAAATGAAGATTTCAGAATATTCCCGAGAATTTCATTACCTTTGTTTGTTTTGACACCCACCCGGAAACCCGGGACGGGGAACCGGATAGACGGACGGCCTACGGACCGCACGCGCGGCGGCTTGAACAAAGACTAAAACAAAAGATTATGAGCTTCTTTACATTCCCTGGAGAACAGGAGCACAGAAGATTCAGTTATAAGCCCATCTACTACGACAAGGCGGAGGATGAGCGCAGACAGAAATTCGGAAGTGTCGACGGCACTTTCGACAAGGAGAAAGAGAAAGGTGAGTACAAGCCGGGGGACTACATCCGCGGCTCGTTCCGTGACGGAGAGTATGCAAGGAGGCACACCACCACCACGAAGGCGCAGAGGATCATCGGGATAGTAGGCCTGATCCTTCTCGCCGTGATACTCATCTATTTCACGAAATTCTACTCTCTCCTCTAGGATGGATCTCAGAATTCTGCCCGGCAACATCGCCAACATGATCGCCGCGGGCGAGGTCGTGCAAAGACCTGCGTCCGTGGTCAAGGAACTTGTGGAAAACGCCGTCGACGCCGGAGCGCTGCACATAAGCGTCATAATCAAGGACTCGGGGCGCACGCTCATCCAGGTCATAGACGACGGCACTGGGATGGATCCGGACGACGCGGTCCTCTGCTTCGAGAGGCACGCCACGTCCAAGATAGCCACGGCCGAAGACCTTGAGGGCATCCTGACCTTCGGCTTCAGAGGCGAGGCGCTGGCCTCGATCGCGGCGGTGGCCGAAGTGACCCTGAAGACCCGCACCGGGGACGAGGAGGTCGGCTGCCAGGTGGAGTTCGCCGCCTCGGTCCACAATTCCACCACAGAAGTCTCGACGCCGAAAGGCACCAACATAGCGGTGCGGAACCTGTTCTACAACGTCCCGGCGAGGAGGAAATTCCTGAAGTCGGACAATGTGGAGTTCAAGCACATCATCGAGGAGTTCACGAAAGTGGCGCTGACGAGGCCGGCCATCGGCTTCACCCTGAACCACAACGGCAAGGACATCTTCGTGCTGAAACCTGCGAAATCCCTGAAGTTCAGGATTATGGACCTGCTCGGCGGATCCGTCACCTCGGATGTGGTCGACATCCACGCCGAGACCTCGGTCGTCAGGCTGGACGGTTTCGTGGGCAGGCCGGACACGGCCAGGAAGACCCTGGGCAACCAGTTCTTCTTCGTCAACGGCCGCTTTTTCCGCAGCCCCTACCTGCACAAGGCCGTGATGAAGGCCTACGAAGGTCTCATCGGCGACGGAGTCACTCCGGCGTACTTCATCTACCTTGAAGTGGACCCGAAAGGGGTGGACGTGAACATCAGCCCGACCAAATCCGAAGTCAAGTTCGAGGACGACTCATTCATATTCCAGGTGCTTTACGCTTCCGTCAAGGAGACGCTCGCGAAGAATTCCTTCGCCGGCGACATCGACTTTTCCAATCCGGAGGCGAAGGACATGCCCGTCCTGGGGGCGAACATCTCTGAATACAGGCCCGACTCGTTCGAGCTGATGCCGCTCGACCCGAATTTCAACCCGTTCGACAGTCCCTCTTCAGAGTCCGGGAGCGAAGGCGCCGCCCCTGAGGGAGGCCTTGACGCGGCGGACGGAGGTTTTGTGAATATGGGTACGTCGTCCGGCTGGGGTGGTGGTCCTTCGGGCAAAGCCGGAGGCCAGACCTGGAACGGCGGGGCTGGACGCTACGTCGACCGCCGGGACGACTACGGGAAACTCTTCGAAGACAAGGCCTTGCCTGTCTCGCAGACCATCGTGCTGGGCGGCAGGTACATAGTCACTCCGTCAAAGGACGGGCTGATGGTCGTCAATGTGCGCAGGGCCAGGGAACGGATCCTCTACGACAGAGCTTTGGACGCGCTGACGAAGAACGGCCACGTCACCCAGTCTACGATGTTCCCTGTAAAGGTACAGATCGGAGCGGCCAACAGGGCGCTTCTCGATGAAAAGGCCGGCCTGCTGGCGACTCTCGGCTTCGACATCACTCCGTTCGGAACGGACACGGTCGTTGTCGGAGGGGTTCCGGAAGGATATTCCTGCGAAGAAGGGAAGGTGCGGACTATGGTCACCGACCTGCTGCTGATAATCGCCGACGGAAGCGCGTCCCTGCCTGGAGTGCTTGAATCCGGGATGGCAGAGAAAATCGCCCTCCTGGGGGCTTCCAGCGGGGGACAGCTCACTTCCCCTACGGAAGCGAGGAACCTGATCGACGCCCTGCTCGCGAGCAGCAACCCGGAACTGACGGCGGGAGGGAAGAAGATAATGGCGATAGTCAGCGCCGCCCAGATAGAAAAGCTGTTTTAACAATCCACGAATATATTCACGAATATGCCATACTACACATACGAAGACAACAACGGAGGCTTCCTCGGAATGCTCCCGCCAGTGACGCGGAACATCCTGATGATCAACGTAGTGATGTTCATCGCCACCCTTGTGAACGAGAATTTCATAGTGGAGAAGTTCGCCCTTTTCTACCCCCGTTCTCCTTTCTTCCACATCTGGCAGCCGCTGACCTACCTGTTCGTACACGGAGGTTTCTGGCATCTGTTTTTCAACATGTTCTGCCTTGTGATGTTCGGTTCGGCGCTCGAAAGGACCATCGGCTCGAAGAAATACCTTGTCTTCTACCTGGTGGCCGGTCTCGGAGCCGCCCTGACGCACACGGGCGTTGAATTTTTCCGTATGCAGGAACTGGCGACGGCCTCCGGCGGAGTCCTGACCCAAGGGATGGCCGACATCCTGCGTACCCCGACCGTGGGCGCCTCGGGAGCGATCTACGGAGTGCAGATAGGCTATGCAATGCTGTACCCGAACGATGTGTGGACTCTGCTTTTCCCTCCGGTCTCCCTGAAAGCCAAATGGTTCGTCCTGATCTTCGTCATCATCGAACTTTACACCGGAGTGACCGGCACTCTGGACGGTGTCGCGCACTTCGCCCATCTCGGCGGAATGTTGTTCGGTTTCCTGCTGCTGCTTTACTGGAAGAAATCAGGAAAACTCTGGAGGTAACCGATGGTTGACAGGCGACATAGCAATCCGTTCATAGCGATAGCGGCGAGGCTGCTGATGATTCTGGCGGCTTTCCTGCTGCTGCTCAGCTACGCGTCGATGGTGGCGAACCCGGCCAAAGCCTGGTACATGACCATCTTCGGACTTGCCTTCGTGCCTCTCGCCCTGCTCAACTGCCTGTTCCTGTTCTTAGCCATCCGCAGAGGGTCCCGCTCGCTGATGATCCCTCTGCTGGTCCTTCTGCCGTCCCTGCTGTTCATCGGCAGGTACTTCCAGTTCTCCTCCGGAGCGGAGCAGAAGGAAGACGGCGACCAGACCATCAAGATGCTGACCTACAACGTCGGCCATTTCTCTCTGGGGACAGACCCTCAGTTCAACGGCGACGGGTCCGCCGACCTCTGCGCCGATTCGCTGGCGGCCTTCATCCGGAAGAACGACCCGGATGTCGTCTGCCTGCAGGAGGTCGGAATCCCCGGCGGCGTCGGGGTCAAGGAATTCATCGGAAAGCATTTCCCGGGCTACGAAGCAGCCTATTTCATCTTTCCGGGTGAGAAGAACGCCTACGGCAACATCATCCTGAGCAGGTTCCCGATAGTGGACAAAGGGAAACTTACCTTCGAGCAGAGTGCCAACCTCGCAGTCTACGCCGACCTCCGGGTCAGGGACGGAGCCGAGGTCAGGGTGTACAACTGCCATTTCGAGAGTTACAACATCTCCTTGTCAAGGTTCAAGAAATCTATACTGGACAAGAACACCGACCAGATGCTCGAGACGGAGCAGAAGATGAAAAAGGCCATCAGAAGGCGGCCTGAGCAGGTCGACCTTGTGATGTCCGACATCGAGAGCTGCACGCAGGAATCGATCGTGACCGGGGATTTCAACGACAACCCGATGTCCTACACCTACAACCGTCTGAAAAAGGGGAGGCACGACTCCTTCGTCGAGGCCGGAAAAGGATTCGGGGCGACATATTCATTCCTCTGGCCGTTCATCAGGATAGACTACATCCTCTACCCTTCGCATTTCGGCTGCGTCAACCACACCGTGCCGCGGGTGAAGTTCTCCGACCACTACCCCGTCATCGCCGAGATCTCGCTGAGGCATTGATCTCCAGCGGTTTCCGGTGGTTTCCAGTCTTGTCCGGCCGGAGGACCGCTACTGGATCGAATTGATGTCTATAAGATTGTTCAGGATAGCGTAGACGGTCAGGCCGGCGACGGTCTTGATGCCGGTCTTGCGGGTGATGTTCTTGCGGTGCGTGATGACCGTGTAGATGGACAGGCTGAACTTGTCGGCGATCTCCTTGTTGAGCATACCCTGGGCCACGCACACAAGAATCTCCTTCTCCCTTGCGGAAAGTTCGTCACCGTCAGACCCTGACTCCGGCTGCCGTGACTCGACCGCCGACTGCAGTTTCCTGACCACCCCGGCGGCATCGTCGTAAAGCGAGATCGCCCCGTCGTACTGCTTGATGATCTCGTCTGTGACCGCAGGTCCTTCGATGGCGATCACCGAAGCGTCACAGAGTTCGGCCAAAGCCACCCGGCCGTCCTTGCGGCTCTGATAGTCAAAGACAAGAGGGTCGATGATGACCAGGTCCGGAGAAAGGCTGCGGAGCCTCGCCTCGCTCGCCTTCGAGCAATCCACCAGATTCTCCTGGACGATGAAGTCCGGCTGGTCGGCGAGAATGCTCTCAAGCCCCCTGACAATGATGTCTGAAGGCACTATCAATGTGACTGTCTTCCTACTTTCCATCGTGTTCAAGAGCGCTGACGATCGGCACCAGGATGCCGTTTTCCACGTAAGTGTGCCTCCTCAGATCGTCCCTCAGGTGATAAATCGAGAGCAGCACACTGGTTCTCAATTCGTTGGAGATGTCACCCGGGAGGTACTTCATCACGATGTTCTTCATGTCCTCAAGCTTCTCCTCGACATTCTCGTGATGCTCCTCGAACTGCTCGATGGAGTAGCCCTCTATCTTGCGGCCTTCCTTGCGCAGGGCTTCGATGTAGGGGAACACAACCTTCTCCTCGTAGGCGAAATGCTTGTCAAGTTCCGACTTGTAGTCGTTGAAGAACTTCAGGACAACCTTCTTCTGCCTCTCGTCGAACGCTGCGACAAGTTTGTCGAAAGTGTTCTCCAGCACCCTCAGGGCGCGTCCCATGTAGTAGAGATGCGAGCCGTGGAGGTAGGTGATGATGCCGCCTATGTCGCCGTGCGAGAGTTCGGCCACCGAAGGCACGTGGTCAGGGAAGGAGTACACGTTGCAGATCAGCAGGAAGGTGTCTGGATCCACGCCGCATCTGGAGCAGGCTTCCGCCACCGGCAAGGCGGCGTACTTCAAGTCAAGTCCTATGCGGGAGATCACCTGGAGAAGGGAGTAGTCGATGTCAATCAGTTCTGACACAGACATTTCTTTCGTGAGTATCGGCTTCATAACGTCTTTACGTTCTTTTTGTGAGTGCGTAGATGATGTCAAGATATTCAAAAAAAATCAATTTCACAAGCTTCCGTCCGCCGCCCGTCCGGTGGCGGAGAAAGCGTCAGACGAGCAGGGCCGTGATGTGGAAGCCGATGTAGGCCGCGATCCAGGCGACCACCATCGTGTAGACGCAGACCGCTATGGCCCAGCGCCAGCGGCCGGTCTCGTTCTTGATGGCCACGAAGGTGGCGATGCACGGGAAGTACAGGAGGATGAAGATCATGTAGGCCACGGCCGCCGGCAGAGGAACGGTGCGGGCGAGAGTTCCCTGCAGCTGGGTGTCTCCGGAAAGGTCGGCCTCGGCGATCTCGGCGACGGCATCCTCGGCGGAAACAGCTGCGGAAACAGCGGCGGAATCCGAAGCGGCATCCTGCACGGCGCAGGCCGCGGCGGCAAGGGCAGGGGCTGAGCCGGAAGCGGCGCCGCCTGCAGCCAACTCGGCCGCTTCAGGGGCGTACATCACGCCCAGAGTGCTGACAACCAGTTCTTTAGCGACGACTCCGGTGAGCAGGCCGATGTCCATCTTCCAACTGAATCCGAGCGGGTCGAGAGCCGGGGCCACGGTCTTGCCAAGCTGTCCGATGTACGAATGTTCCTGTTGGTACTCGGCTCCCTTGTCGGAGTGAGGGAAGTAGCCCAGACACCAGATGACGACCGAACCGATCAGAATCGTGGTGGCCATCTTCTCGAGGTACTGCTTGCCTTTCTCCCAGGTGTGTCTCCAGATGGCCTTGCCGGTAGGAATCCTGTAAGGAGGCAGTTCCATCACGAAAGGCAGGTCATCTTCCTTGATGAACCTGCTCAGCACGACAGCCGACAGGATCGCCAGCAGGACACCGAGGAAGTATATTCCTAAAAGGGCGAGGGCCGAGTGGTGGGGGAAGAAGGCTCCGGCGAGCAGAACGAAGATCGGGAGCCTGCCGGCGCAGGACATGAACGGAAGGATCGCTATCGTGATGAGGCGGCTCTTGCGGCTTTCAATCGCCCTTGTGGCGAGAATCGCAGGCACGTTGCAGCCGAAGCCCATCACCATCGGGATGAAGGACTTGCCGTGGAGACCGATGCGGTGCATCAGCTTGTCCACGATGAAGGCGGCGCGCGCCATGTAGCCGGAGTCCTCCATTATCGACAGGAAGAAATAGAGTATCAAGATGTTAGGCAGGAAGACCAGCACGCTCCCGACTCCGGCGATGACTCCGTCCACCAGCAGGTCCTTGAGCCAGCCGTCCTTCATGAAGCTGGCCACGAAATCTCCGAACTTCGCCACCAGCCAGTCGATCCAGTTCATCGGGTAGTCGCCAAGGGTGAAGGTGGACTGGAAAATGAGGTACAGCAGGAGTATGAATATCGGGAAGGCGGCCCACTTGTTGGTGACCACCGCGTCGATCTTGTCTGTTATGGTCTTTTTCGGCTTCTCCTCCACGTGCTGGACGTAAGTCTCGGCGAGAGCGCCGTGGATGAATGAATATTTTGCGTCCACTATCGCGGACTCCGTGCTGACGTGGAGCAGGTTCTCGATCCTCGCGGCCTCCTCCTTCCTGGCCGCCTCGATCTCAGAGGCGTTCGGCAGGGTGGCGATGATGCCCTCGATCTGCTTGTCGTTCTCGAGGAACTTGATCGCGAGATAACGGGTGGAGTACTTGTCGCGGATGTCAGTGTTCTTCTGGATCAGCAGTTTGATGCGGTCGATGCTCTTCTCGACCTCCGTGCCGTGGTTGATGTGGATGTGCCTCGCCAGCCTCTCGTCGTGCTGCTCGTAGATCTTGATCACGGTGTCGAAAAGTTCCGGGATGCCGGTGCCGTCGCGGCTGACGGTCGGGCAGACAGGCACTCCGAGCAGGTAGCCGAGCTGCGTGGTGTCAAGGGTGTCCCCTCTTGCCTGGAGCTCATCGTACATGTTCAAGGCCATCACGACCCGCAGGTTCATGTCGATGACCTGGGTCGTCAGGTAGAGATTCCTCTCGATGTTGGAAGCGTCCACGACATTCACCACCACATCGGGAACATTGTCAATCAGGTTCTTACGTACGTAAAGCTCTTCCGGACTGTAGGCGGACAGTGAATATGTCCCCGGCAGGTCCACCAGCACGAACTTGTAGCCGCCATATTCAAAACGCCCTTCTTTCGCGTCCACGGTCACTCCGCTGTAGTTGCCGACGTGTTCGTGGCTTCCGGATGCGATGTTGAAGAGGGAGGTCTTGCCGCAGTTCGGGTTGCCGACCAGCGCCACCCGGATGATGTGGTGACGCTCCTTCGCGAGGCGGGACATCTCAAGGTTCAGGGTGGCGACCTCGTCGCAGTCCTCGTCGTTGATCGAGGTGAAGTCCTGCCTTGAGTCCACGGCAGCCTTGGCCTCCTCCTCGCTGATCACGTCGATCAGCGAAGCCTCAGAGCGGCGGAGCGAAACCTTGTAGCCAAGTATTTCATACTCAATAGGATCCTTCAACGGAGCGTTGAGAACGACCCGCACCCGTTTGCCGGCGATGAAGCCCATCTCGATGAGCCTTTTGCGGAAACCGCCGTGACCGTTGACCTTGGCGATCACGCCGATTTCGCCCGTTTTCAATTCAGATAGTACCATAAGACTGCTTTACAGACGCGAAGGTCGCTAAAATCAGCAACAAAATCAATCGCTAACTGTTGGTATTCGTTATGAGTGAAACGCATAAAAGATGAACGGGGTATGCTGTCCCAGCAGACCCCGTTCGCAATTCTAACCTAAAACTTAACCTATGAAAA
>CAVEYE010000090.1:0-3511 GCA_963619595.1 bacterium
TCTCCGGATGCTCCTCCGGCAGTCCGACATATTCATCCATATTGAAGGTGATGACGTTCTTGAAGGAAACCTCGCCGGCGTTGTACATCCTGACGATCTCCTCGTAGGTGTCGAGCGGGGTGGAGCCGGTAGGCAGTCCGAGGACGAACGGTTTGTCGGTCCTGGCGGCCTTTGCCTTGATGGCGGCCACGATGTGGTGTGCGGCCCAGATTGAGCCTTCTTTCTTGGTGTCTCTGATTATTACTTTCATGACTGTTTGATTTTATAATTGTTTCGTTAAAATTTCAAGTGGACTTGCGGCCTGTGTCCGGAATCCCGCTTTCAAGTCTGCGGAAGGCCCCGTTATCTGAGCCTCAGGAAGACCTCTATGGCCTGGTACTCGGCCATTCCGAGTTCGTCGTAGAGCTTAGCCGTGTTCTGGGTGCGCTCTTCGGCTCTCTGCCAGAACTCCCTTGGGTCGTCGCCCGGGAACGGAACGATGTCCTTCTGCGAGAGGTGGCGGTAGATGGCGTGGCGCTTCTCGATGAGCTCGTCAGGGCTGAGAGGCACGGCCATGTCCACTCTCCAGAGCTCCCACTCCATCCATGCGCCTCTGTAGAGCCAGATGGTGGCGCTGTCGAGCCAGTCGTTGCCTTCCTCCTTGAGCTGCTCGATGGCTTCCAGAGCCGCTTCAGTGCAGACCCTGTGGGTGCCGTGAGGGTCGGCGAGGTCGCCGGCCATGTAGATCTGGTCAGGATGAACCTCCACGATGAGCTTCTTGATGATGTCAAGGTCTTTCTGCGTGCGGGGGAGCTTGGCCACTCCGCCGGATTCGTAGAACGGCAGGTTAAGGAAGTGGACATTGGTGTTGTCGTTGAGGCCGAAGCTTCTGTCGGCCCCGCGGGCCTCGCTGCGGCGGATGGCCGCCTTGATCGCCAGAAGTTCCTTAGGTTCAGGCTCTCCCGGCTTCTTTGAGTCGATGATCTTCTTCACCTCGTCGAACTTGTCGGCGAAACCGAGCTGGTAGGCCGCGTCCATGTGCTGAAGGACGACATCGTCGTGGACGGCGAGGTCGCCTGAAGTCTCGTAGGCCACGTGTACATCGTGTCCCTGATGCACGAGGCGGATGAAGGTGCCGCCCATCGAGATGACATCGTCGTCAGGATGCGGCGAGAAGATGAGGACTTTCTTAGGGAACGGGGTCGATTTGACCGGCCTCGTGGAGTCGTCGGCGTCCGGCTTTCCTCCCGGCCATCCGGAAATGGTGTGCTGGAAGTCGTTGAACACGTTGATGTTGATCTTGTCGAAAGGCCCGAACTTTTCGAGCAGTTCGCCGAGGGAGTTCTCAAGGTAGTCCTGCAGCGTGAGCTTGAGGATAGGCTTGTGGACTTTCTGGCAGAGCCACACGACAGCCTTGCGGATGAGTTTGTCCGTCCAGTCGCAAGGCCCGACTGTCCAAGGCGCCACGGACCTGGTGAGCAGAGATGCGCTCATCTCATCGGCGTAGAGAGAGATGTTGTCGTGCATCTGGAGCCACGAAGCCGGGCAGCAAGGGTTGATGCCGCCTTCCACGACCTTGCTCACGATTCCGGCCTTGCTCTCGCCCCAGGCCATAAGGATGATCCTGCGGGCGCTCAGCATCGTGCCGATACCCATCGTGATGGCCGTCTTCGGGGTCAGAGCGACATCGCCGTTGAAGTTGTAGGCCTGTCTTTTTCTGGACTGGTAGGAGAGAGGGACCGTGCGGGTGCGGCAGTTCTTGGAAGACCCGGCCTCGTTGAAGCCGACCTGTCCGCCTTCGCCGATGCCCATCACCAGGATGTCAAGACCTCTGGCGATCTTGTCGAATTCGGCGCAATAGTCCGAGACCTTGTCGCTCGGGACCGTGCCGTCGGGAATATGCACGTTCTCTTTCCTGACATCCACCTTGTCAAGGAATTCGGTCTGGAGCCTGCGGTTGCGGACTCTGATCGAATCTTTGGAGCAAGGGTAGTACTCATCGATGGAGAAGACTTCGACATCGGCGAAGGAGACTTCTCCGTCGCCGAACTTTTTCGCAAGGATGCTGTAGAGGGTCAGAGGAGTGGAGCCGGTGCTGAGACCGAGCTTGAAAGCGCGGGGAAGCGCGGCTTTCCTGTGGTCGTTGACCGCTTTGACGATGATGTCGGCGACGCGCTCGCTTCCGACCGCCGCGTCATCGCTGATCTCGGTGGTTATCTTCTCGTAAGAATGGAGGACGCCTTTCGGCAGATTGTCCTCGATAAGGCCACCGTCCTTTGGTAAAGAAAAGTGTTTCATTTTGTTGAGCTTGTGTTTTCGTTTCGTTGATGTGATATATTTCGTAGCCTTGAGCCGCCTTGAAAAGACCCTTTTCTTGAATATGTTTCCTTTCGGAAACGCGATTCTTTCAGGAGTCATTCCCGGTCGTCCTACGGGCGTGAAGCTCTATGTCTTTCCCGCGATTTCCCGGCCGCGGGAGGCCGGTCATGTCCGAAGCCCTTCAGATTTCCGGGGAGACTTTAAGACAGACTTCCGGAATCTGGAGAGGCCGTTTCTCCGCTACAATTTCGATGCCGCCACGCTGAAGGTGTCACCGTGCTCGAGGTCGCCATATTCAAGACCCTTCTTGAGCCAGGTGTAGCGCTGCTTGGCCGTGCCGTGGGTGAAGGATTCCGTCACCACGTAGCCCTGCGACTTCTTCTGGAGGTAGTCGTCGCCGATCTTGGAGGCGCAGTTCAGGGCGTTCTCTATGTCGCCCTTTTCCAGGGAATTGTACTTCTTGTCGTCGTTCATCGCCCAGACTCCGGCGTAGTAGTCCGCCTGAAGTTCGAGCCTGACACTGATCGCGTTGGCTTCGGTCTCGCTGACCTGGTTCATCTTCTGATGGGCCTTCCCGAGGGTGCCGAGAAGGTACTGGACGTGATGGCCGACCTCGTGGGCGATGACATAGGCGTAGGCGAGGTCTCCGTCCGCTCCCAGCTGCTGCTTCATCGAGGTGAAGAAACTTAGGTCGAGGTAGACGCTTTGGTCGCCGGAGCAGTAGAACGGTCCCACGGATGAACTTGCAGCACCGCAGCCCGAGGTGGTCGAGCCGGTGTAAAGCACCATCTTCGGAGGGTCATATTCGTACCCGTATTTTGCGAATATGGCGGTCCAGACATCCTCTGTGCCTGCCAGCACCTTTTTGGCGAACGACGCCAGTTCCTGTTCTTCTTCCGTGAACGTGACTTCTCCCGTGGTCTGTTCGGTCTGCTCCGTCATCGAAGAGAGGCTTCCCAGCACCTGCGAAGGGTCGCCGCCGAGCAGCATCACTATCAGCGCCACCACAATCGCGCCGCCTCCGAGGCCTACTCCGGCCTTCGTGCCGCGTCCCATTCCTCTGCGGTCATCCACATTCGTGCTTTCGCGTCTTCCATCAAGGTTCATATCTTCTGTCTTTTATGAATATTATCGAGTGTTATCGTTTTTATGGCAGCTGTCCGCGCCCGCTGCCTGCCCATCCAGTTCCCTGGCCTTCAATGCCGGGCGGTCT
>CAVEYE010000091.1:0-42848 GCA_963619595.1 bacterium
CTCCGTCACTGCCGTGACGGGAAATAAGGTGTTTCGCACATGCGAAACTTAAATTTTTACTATTTTTGCAAATAATAAATCTCCAAGCAAAATCAACCTTATGCGCTACAGGATCATCCTTTCCTACGACGGCTCGGCCTTCTGCGGCTGGCAGATGCAACACGATGCCAAAACCGTTCAGGAGTGTCTTCAGAATGCTCTTTCGACTCTCTTGAAGGAGGACATCACCGTCATAGGCGCCGGGAGGACTGACTCGAAGGTCAACGCTGTCAACTATGTCGCCCACTTCGAGGTGTCCCGTCCGGACATTGACGCAGCGGCGCTTGGCTACAAAATAAATGCCATCCTACCCGTCGGGATCAAGGTACACGGCATCCTGGAGGCGGGCGCCGGCTTCCACGCCAGGTTCGACGCCGTGCAGCGAGAGTACAAGTATTTCATCCACCGCAGGAAAGACCCTTTCATCAATGAATATTCCTGCCTCTACACCTTTCCCATAGACGTGGACAGGATGAACCGGGCGGCCGGGGCGCTGCTCGGCAGGCACGATTTCAGCTGCTTCGAGAAGGTCGGGAGCGACAACAAGACCTCCGTCTGCACCGTCACGGAGGCCCGCTGGGAGGCATATTCACCGACCCACGTCAGCGTGATGGGCTACCCCGCCGAAGAGGGCGACTACCTGGTCTTCACCATCCGGGCGGACCGCTTTTTAAGGAATATGGTGCGGGCGGTCGTCGGCTCGCTTCTCGAGGTGGGACGCGGCAAGCGTGACGAGGCCTGGATCGCAGGCCTCATCCAGCACGGCACCCGTTCGGACGCCGGAGAATCGGTCCCCGGCCACGCTCTCTTCCTCACCAAGGTGGAATATCCCGAGGAAATTTGACCGAAACGGGAGGCGGAATTGACAGGGTATGGATTTTTTTGCGTAAATTTGCAGGTTCGCGGCGTGGTATGTGCAGTAAACCCGCCCCGTTATCGTGAAATTTAAAAAACGTACGTTATAATTATGTTGTTCCAAACATTACAGGCCGTCGGCCTGGATTCGGCGGCGGCCGGGATGGCCGAAGACCTCGCTCAGAGCGCGGCGCCTGTCTCTGACCTCGCACCTGCTCAGGTAGAGCAGTCATTCTCACTCATCGAGATGGCCGTGAAGGGCGGCTGGCTGATGATTGTCCTCGCGGTACTTTCCGTGATCGCCATCTACATATTCGGAAAGAAATGGTGGATGATCCACAAGGCCGCGCAGGTAGACAAGAACTTCATGAGGGACATCCGCGACTATATCCACGAAGGAAAGGTGAAGTCCGCGGTGACGCTCTGCCAGAAGTTCGACTCCCCTGTGGCCCGCCTGGTCGAGAAGGGCATCGAACGCATCGGACGCCCGCTCGCCGACATCCAGACTTCCGTCGAGAACATGGGTAACGTCGAGGTGGCAAGGCTCGAGAAGGGTCTTCCTACTCTCGCCACCATCGCTGGAGGAGCCCCTATGATCGGATTCCTCGGCACGGTGCTCGGTATGGTGCAGGCCTTCTTCAACATGGCCAACGCCGGCAACAACATCGACATCACGCTACTGTCAAGCGGCATCTACACCGCGATGATCACTACCGTGGGCGGTCTCATCGTCGGCATTCTCGCCTACTTCGGCTACAACTACCTGGTCGCCCAGATCTCCAACCTGATGTTTATGATGGAGAACGCCACCATAGACTTCATGGACCTTCTGCACGAGCCGGCCGGAAACGAGGAGGAGATCTAGTCAATGGCATTCAAGAGAACCACAAAGGTTTTGTCGGAAACAGCGATGTCCTCGATGACTGACCTGGTGTTCCTGCTGCTGATCTTTTTCCTGATCACCTCGACGCTGGTCAATCCGAACGCGCTGAAGCTCCTGCTCCCGAAGAGTACCGGGCAGGTGTCCGCCAAACCTACAGTCACCGTCTCGATCAAGGATTGGGGCGACGACACCTACACCTACCACCTCAACGGCAGCGAGACTCCGGTGCAGTACGTCGAGCTGGAGGACGGCCTTGTGCAGCTTCTCCAGACCGAGGAGGACCCTACCTTCTCGATCTACTCCGACGAGAGCGTGCCGATCAAGGAGGTCGTCTCCCTGATGAACATCGCCAAGCGCAACCACTACAAAGTCATACTCGCCACACAGCCGGAATGACGGCCGGCGGCGCAACGGAAAGAAGATGAAGCCTTACCTTCGTGACAGAAAAAAAGAGGAGAAAGCCTCCACGGTGACCGGGATCGTCGTCACGGCAGCCGTGCACGTGGCCGCCATCCTCACCTGCTCTTTCACGGGGCTGAAGTACATCTACCCGCCGCCGCAGGAGCAGACTTTCCTGGTGGACTTCACGCAGGACGAAGAGGTTGTGGTGAGACGCCAGCCGAAAGGCAGGCAGCCGCAGGCGGAGGAGATAGACAAGACCAAGCCTGTGGAACTGGTCCAGAAATCCGAATCCCCTTACAAGTCGGACAAGGCCAACAAGACGGCTGAGGCGAAGCCGGATGATTTCGGCGACGTCGAGACCCCGGCCCCGAAAGAGGAGATCAACAAGAACGCCATCTTCCCGGGTATGAGCAAGAAAGACTCCTCCCTCGCACCTCACGGGGCTACCGACCCTAAGAACGAATTCAAGGCCGGACACGCCAAGGGCAACACTTCGGCCGGGAAGACCGACAGCGAGCCGAACGCCAGGCTGAAAGGAAGGAACACCCTCGGAGCGATTCCGAGGCCGGCATATTCAGAGCAGGACGAAGGAACGGTCGTGGTCGACATCTGGGTGGACAACTATGGAAACGTGACAAAGGCGGTTCCTGGCGGAGCCGGGACCACCGTGAACAACTCGAAGCTTTGGGCAGCCGCGAGGGCGGCCGCGCTGAAGACACATTTCAACCAGAGCGCTGACGCTCCGGCCCTCCAGCAGGGAACAATCACCTACAAGTTCAAGCTGGTCGGAAACTGACCGCTGACTTGTCAGAGAGAGTGACAGACAGACAACTTTATTAAACTTTTATATTCATTTATTTTATTTAATGGCGTGAGCCACAAACATTATGGAAGAAATTCTTAACGGTGGTCAGGAGAACCACGAGGAGCGTAGGGATTACGCTAACGAAGAGCAGAAATCAGGCTACTCATCTGAAGGAAGGAAACTTAGGCCAAGAAGGAGAGTCTCTCCGGCCGCTTCCTCATCCGCTGAAGGGGACTACAAACCCTACAACAGTCACAGAAGCTACTCCAGCGACAACCGCGGAGGTTACGGCCAGCGCGGAGGCTACAGGAGCAATTCATCGGAACACAGAAGCTATGGCAGCGACAACCGCGGAGGTTATGGCCAGCGCGGGGAGAACCGCGGCGGCTACGGCCAGCATAGCGACAACCGCGGCGGCTACGGCCAGCGCAGAAGTTACGGCGACAACCAGGAGGGAGGAGAGAGAAGATCCTACGGACAGGGCCGTCCTTCCTATGGACAGAGCCGCCCTTCATACGGCCGTTCCTCCTACGGTGAGGGACGTCCATCCTACGGACAGCGCAAAAGTTACGGCGACAACCAGGAGGGAGGAGAGAGAAGGTCCTACGGACAGGGCCGTCCTTCCTATGGACAGAGCCGCCCTTCATACGGCCGTTCCTCCTACGGTGAGGGACGTCCATCCTACGGACAGCGTAGGGACAGCTTCTCCGCTTCAGGCGAGGAGGGAGAGACAAGAAGACCGTCGGCACGTCCGTCCTACGGCGAAGGCCGTCCTTCATACGGACAGCGCAGAAGCTTCGGAGCCGGCCAGGAAGGAGACGAGAGAAGGTCGTCATATTCAAGGAAACCTGCAGGCCACGGCTTCGGTCCGAAGACCGCCGGTTTCGACAAGGGTCCTAAGAAGTTCCACAAGGACGAGCCTCATTTCACCGAGAGCGACGAGGCAGGAATCAACCAGATGATTTCCAGGAGGCCACAGCTCGACGCGGCGGCTTCCGACAACGACAACGTTCCTACGCCTATCAAGGAGGAGATCCGCCTCAACAAGTACATCGCCAACTCAGGTGTATGCTCGCGCCGCGAGGCTGACAACCTGATCCAGGCCGGTGTCGTGACCGTCAACGGCGAGGTTGTCACCGAACTCGGAACGAAGGTCAATGTCCTCAAGGACGACATCCGCTTCAACGGCGAAAGACTCAAGGGCGAGGAGAAGGTCTACATCGTGATGAACAAACCGAAGGGCTTCGTCACCAGCGCCAGCGACCCTCACGCCGAGAAGACCGTGATGGATCTGCTGAAAGGCTGCAAACTGCGCGTCTTCCCTGTCGGAAGGCTCGACAAGAGCACTACCGGAGTGCTGATGTTCACCAACGACGGCGAGATCGCCGAGACGCTCACCCATCCTTCCTACAACAAGAAGAAGATCTACCAGGTGATCCTCGACAAGGAACTTGAGGAAGAGGACAAGGAGAAGATCCTCACGGAGGGTCTCGAACTGACCGACGGCAACATCAAGGCCGACGAGCTTGAGTACATCGACGCCAGCGACCACAGAAGGCTCGGCATCGAGATCCACTCGGGCAAAAACCGCATCGTCAGAAGAATCTTCGAATCTCTCGGCTACGAGGTCAAGGCCCTCGACAGGGTTTACTTCGCCGGCCTCACCAAGAAGGGTCTGAAGAAGGGAGAATGGAGATACCTCAGCGAGGGCGAGGTAAACGTCCTCAAGATGGGTGCCTACGTCTAGTCCGCAGAGTATGTCCGCCCAAGAGAACAAACTTGAACACAGAGCTGGATTTGTCAACATCATCGGCAACCCGAATGTTGGCAAATCCACGCTTATGAATGCCCTGGTCGGGGAAAAGCTGTCCATCGTCACGGCGAAGGCGCAGACCACCAGGCACAGGATAATGGGCATCGTCAACACGGACGACAGCCAGATTGTCTACTCCGACACACCGGGAATGCTCAAGCCGAACTACCGCCTGCAGGAGGACATGATGAAATTCGTGGACGCCGCCATCGGCGACGCGGACATCATCCTCTACGTGACGGACGTCGTGGAAAAGAGCGACAAGAACATTGAATATGTCGAGAAGCTCAAGGATCTCGAGTGTCCGGTCGTGGTCGTGATCAACAAGATCGACATCAGCGAACAGAGCAAGGTCAGCGGCCTCATCTCCTACTGGCAGGAACAGATCCCCCAGGCTACGGTCATTCCGGTCTCGGCCAAGGAGAAGTTCAACCTCGAGAGCGTGCTGAACGCCATCAGGAGCAAGCTTCCGGTGGCTCCGCCGTGGTTCGACAAGGACCAGTTCACGGACAAGAACCTGAGGTTCTTCGCCTCGGAGATCATCCGCGAGAAGATTCTGGAGAACTACAGCCAGGAGGTGCCTTACTGCTGCGAAGTTGCAATCGAGTCCTTCAAGGAGGGCAAGGAAAGGTACGAGATCAGCGCGGTCATCTACGTGATGAGGGATTCCCAGAAGGGCATCCTGATCGGCAAGGGCGGCGCGTCTCTCAAGAAGACCGGCACCGAGGCCAGGCTTGAGATGGAGGATTTCTTCCAGAAGAAGGTCTACCTCCAGCTTTTCGTGAAAGTCAATCCGGACTGGAGGGAGGACCGAAAGGAACTCCGGAAGTTCGGCTACGAGGAATAAACAACAAAGAAACGGCCCGGCGCGTCCGGGAAAAAGGTGATTGAATATGGCAAAAGACGAGTGGGACGACATACAGACTCCGGAGGAAGGCAACGAGGACGAAGAACTGAATGAGGAACCGATCGATGAGACGACGGCCACCTCTTCAGGGAAGTATGACAGATTGCTCAGTTCCGACAGCAGGAAGTACAAACTTTCTGGAATGTTCAAGGACTGGTTCCTTGACTATTCCTCCTACGTCATCCTGCAGAGAGCCGTCCCTCACATCGTGGACGGTCTCAAGCCTGTGCAGAGGCGTGTTCTTCACGCCATGTTCAAGATGGACGACGGAAGCTACACCAAAGTGGCCAACATCGTCGGCCAGGCGATGCAGTACCATCCTCACGGCGACCAGTCCATCCTCGGAGCCCTCGTGCAGCTCGGCCAGAAGGGTCTTCTGATCGACTGCCAGGGAAACTGGGGCAACATCCTCACCGGCGACGGCAACGCCGCGCCCCGTTACATCGAGGCCCGTCTGAGCAAATTCGCCAAAGAGGTCGTCTTCGACCCGAAGATCACCAACTGGATGACTTCCTACGACGGGCGCAACCAGGAGCCTACCGAACTTCCTGTCCGTTTTCCTCTGCTTCTTGCGCAGGGGACGGAGGGCATCGCGGTCGGAATGGCATCCAAGATTCTTCCGCACAACTTCAACGAACTGCTGGACGCTTCAGTGAGCATCCTCAAGGGCGAGGATTTCACCATCTACCCGGACTTTCCTACCGGCGGCAGCGCCGACTGCAGCAACTACAAGGACGGAGCCAGGGGCGGCACCGTGAAGGTCCGCGCCAAGATAGAGAAGATCGACAAGAACACCGTGGCCATCACCGAGATTCCTTTCGGCAAGACCTCGCACGTCCTTATCGACTCCATACTCAAGGCCAAGGACAAGGGCAAGATCAAGATCAAGAAGATCGACGAGATGACCACCGAGAAGGTGGAGATCCTCATCCACCTTCCGAACGACGTGTCCCCGGACAAGACGATCGACGCTCTCTACGCCTTCACGGACTGCGAATGCAACATAGCCCCGAACGCCTGCGTCATCGTGGACAACAAGCCGCAGTTCCTCTCTGTCAAGGACATACTCATCTACGACACCCACCACACGAGGGACCTGCTGCGGCGGCAGCTGGAGATCAGGCTCGCTGAGCTGGAGGACCAGTGGCACTACTCCTCTCTTGAAAGGATCTTCTTCGAGAACAAGGTCTACAAGATCCTGGAGCAGAACCAGGCTAGCTGGGAGAAACAGCTGGACGATGTGCTGGCCGAGATGAAGACCTACCAGAGCCTTGTGCGCAGGGAGATTCTGATGGAGGACATCGAGAAACTTGTCGAGAAGCCTGTCCGCAAGATCTCCAGGTTCGACACCAAGGCCATCGACGAGAAGATAGCCTCCATCGAGGCCGAGATGAAGACGGTCCAGGACAACATCGACAACATCACGCAGTACACAATCGACTGGTTCAACAGCCTCAAGGCCAAGTACGGCAAGCAGTTCGTCCGCCAGACCGAGATCACGGCCTTCGAAAGCATCGCAGTCACCAAGGTTGTCAGCAACAACGCCAAACTCTACGCCAACTACGAGGAGGGCTTTGTGGGCATAAACCTCAAGAAGGACGACAACGGAGTCTTCGTCGGCGAGTGTTCCGACCTGTCGGAAGTCATCGTGATCGGCAAGGACGGCAAGTACCGCGTCGCCAAAGTCACGGACAAGGCCTTCTTCTGGAAGGACCTGCTCTACGTCGGAGTCTTCAACCGCGGCGACAGCAGGACCATCTACAATGTAATCTACCGCGAGGGCAAGGGCAGCGTCTCCTACGCCAAGAGGTTCTCGATCACCAGCGTGACCAGGGACAAGGACTATGACATCACCACCGGCGAGGAAGGGTCCAGGATCCTCTGGTTCACCGTCAACCACAACGGCGAGGCGGAATCGGTGCGGATCTACCTGCGCCCGAGACCGAAGCTTAAGAAGACCCAGTTTGAATATGATTTCTCGACCCTTGCGATCAAGGGCAAAGCCTCGAGGGGAAATCTTGTGTCCAAGAATCCTATCGCAAGGATACAGCTGAAGGCCAAGGGTGTCTCCACCATCGGCGGCAAGGACATCTGGTACGACGCCGACATCCAGAAACTCAACGACGAGCAGCGCGGACGCTACCTCGGCGAGTTCGGACCTGAGGACAAGGTGCTGGCCGTGTTCAAGGACGGGACATTCTACACGACCTCGTTCGACGTGTCGAACCGCTACCAGGGAGAGGTCATCCGGATCGAGAAGTTCGACCCGGACAAGACCTTCACAGCCCTCTACTACGACGGCACGGCCAAAGCGTTCTATGTCAAGAGGTTCAGCTTCACGCTCAGCGACAACACTCCGCTGTCGTTCATAGCCTCGGGATCGAAATCCTACCTTGTGGACCTGTCCGAGGACAAGCATCCTCAGTTCCAGGTCATCTTCGGCGGCAAGTACGGACACCGCGACCCGGAGAACTTCGACGCCGAGGAGTTCATAGCCAAGAAAGGTTACTCCGCCAAGGGCAAGAAGTGCCACCAGTACGACCTCAAGGAGGTCAAGTTCATCGAGCCGCTCGACAAGCCGGATGACGATGAGGAGCCGGTGGACATCATCTCGCCGCTGGACGGGGCCGACCCTGTGACCCCACAGACGGAAACGCCTGCGGGCGAAGGCGGGGCGGAGGCTAGCGAAGGCGGGGCTAAACTTCCGGACATCGACGACATTCCTGACTTCGGGGACTACGAAGAGCCTACCCTGTTCTAGACAGCGCGCCATCCTAAGTCAACACCGGCCCAAGCGGCCACATATTCAATGAACTACATTTCCCTCATAGGCTTCATGGGGTGCGGCAAAAGCACGGTGGGGCGGCTTCTTGCGGAGTCGCTGCCCGGCTACGGCCTCATCGACCTCGACACCTTCATCGAAACGAAGCAGGGCAAAGGCATTCCCGAGATCTTCAATGAATATGGTGAAGCGGCCTTCCGCAGGATGGAGCAGGAGGCGCTTGAGGGAATATTCAAGGACAGCATCCGCGGCCGTTCGATTCTTTCGCTCGGAGGCGGGACGGTGACCACGGAGGCCTGCGGCAGACTTGTGAGGGAGAATTCCGTCTGCTTCTACCTCCGCGCCACCACGGAGACCCTGCTGGCCAATCTTGAAGGCGACAGCGCAGGCAGACCGATGCTCAGGTCCGATGGATCTCTGCGTGACCGGATCGAGAGCCTTATGGCCACAAGGTCGGCGCAGTACATAGCCGCGGCACACCACATCATAGACATCGACGGCCTGACCTTCGGACAGACCGCCGCGCGCATCAAGGAAATCTTGAAAGAGACCGCTATCTGAACCGCTCGTACTTTCCTTCAAGGACGGAGCGGACAGCCTCAAGGTAGCCGAAACCGTATTTGCGGTCGGGAAGGAGATAGCCGCTCTCTATCCATTCGTTCCAGGCGAAGACCGTGATCACCTTAGGCTGGTCCGGATGGGCGTCGACATATTCCTTGGCGGCCTGGAGATAGGTGGCGAAACTCTCAGGAGTGTTGTTGTAGTGGATGACATCCTCCCGGCCGACTTTCGGGAAGCGCGGAGTGTTGTCCCAGCCTATCGACACGTTAGGGAAGAAAGGCACAGGCGAATCGCTCCAGGTCTGAAGGCGGGTCATTCCGGTGTTGCCCCAGTCCAGATAGTCCTCCCTGTGCGGGCCGCCCCAGTTGTAGGTGGTGACGCTGTTCACACCGAAATACTCAAGAGTCTTCTGGATGTCCTCGCCGGACGGGCCGAAGTGGATGATCTGAAGATGCAGGTCAGGGAAACCGGCCTTGCGCACCTCGGAACGGAAATATTCAAGACCCTTCTTCGTCTTCTCGCGGCTGCCGCCGAAGGTTGCGAGGAGATTCTCGAACTTGTAGATGGAGAACACAGGACAGCCGTCGATCTTCAGGTAGTTCGGGCATTTGAAGTACTGATTTATCACCCTGTCCACGATGATCTTGAAGTTCTTCTCGTCGGTCGCCCCTTTCCAGAGGATGGAATCATCGTCAGGGCAGCGGTGGACGTTCCAGTAGTTCTTTTTGACATCGTGGTTCGCCCACATGATGTAAAAATTCATCTTTCCGTTGTTCGAGGCTTTCAGGAAACCGTCGTCCAGACAGCCCTCGAGGAAAGGGCCGCCGTCGAACCAGTACCAGTCGAAGATGAACGTGTTCACTCCGTGGGCGGTGGCGGCATCGATCCAGCGTTCCATCACCTTAGGGTCATCGTCCATCTCATAGCCCCACAGAGGCTGTTTAGGCTGGTAGTGTCCGGGAAAACGCGGAGTGCCTTTCCTGATGACCTCCCACTCCCCTGCCCCCTCGGGCCAGAGAACCTCCTGCCCGCGCGGGTCGTTGTGGCAGGACGGCCACACATAGGCGGCCACATAGTAGGGACTGTCCTTATCCTGCGCTTCGGAAACGAATGCCGGCAAAGTCAGAAGGACCGCCAGCGAAAGTAACAGCTGTCTCATGTTCGTTAAATAAATTCCTCGCGCTCCTTGATGTCCTTGATGCGGAGCTGGAGGGTGGTGTTGCCGCGGTAGTAGTTCTCGACGATCGAGTAGCAGATGTCGAAAGGATTGCCGGACTTGATGTAGTCGTAGTACTCCGACATGTTGAAGGCGATGGCCGGAATCTGGTGGAACGGCTGCTTTTCGTCGATCAGGTCCAGTTTCATGTGCACCCCGCCGGCCCCCACCTTGCGGCCGTTGCCGCCGTCCGAGACGTTCTCGGTAAGGAAGACAGGATTGCCGTTGCCCGGGCCGAAAGGCTGGAACTGCTTAAGAAGACGGAAAAATTTCGGAGTGATCTGGCTGAACTCCAGCTTCGCGTCGATTTCGGTCATCGGAGTCAGCATCTCCTCGGTGATCCTCCCGGCGATGAACTTGTCGATCCTCGACACGAACTCCTCCAGATTGGATTCCTTGAGAGTCAGGCCTGCCGCATAGACATGGCCTCCGAAGTTCTCAAGAAGGTCGGCGCACTGCTCGATGGCCTCGTAGAGATCGAAACCGGCCACGCTGCGGGCGGACCCCGTCACGAAACCGTTGGATTTCGTCAGCACGATAGTCGGCTTGTAGAAGGCCTCCACAAGACGCGAGGCCACGATCCCCACGACACCTTTGTTCCAGGTCGGGTTGTAGACTATCGTCGCCGCGTCGGTCGAAAGGGCCGTGCCGTTCTGCACCATCTCGAGAGCCTCCTGGGTGATCTCCCTGTCGATGCTCTTGCGTTCGTTGTTGTTGTTGTTGATCTCCTCGCCGATAAGGCTGGCCGTGTGGTCGTCGGAGGCGGTCAGGAGCTCCACGGCCAGACGTCCGGTCTCCATCCTGCCTGCCGCGTTGATCCTCGGCCCGATTTTGAAGACTATGTCGTCGATCGTCAGATGCCCCGGCTCAAGTTTCGACAGAGTCGCCATCGCGTGCAGCCCCTTGCGGGGATTCTCGTTCAGCCGTTTCAGGCCGAAATGCGCCAGGACCCTGTTCTCGCCGACCATCGTCACAAGGTCGGCTGCTATGCTCACGACCAGAAGGTCCAGGAGCGGAATCAGAGTCTCGAACGGGATGCCGAACTTCTGTGAATATGCCTGCACAAGTTTGAACCCCACTCCGCAGCCGCTCAGGTCGTCGAACGGATAGGTGTCGTCCTCCCTCTTAGGGTCAAGGACAGCCACGGCCGGCGGAAGGGTCTCCTCCGGAAGGTGGTGGTCGCAGATGATCACGTCGATCCCCTTCGCGGCGGCATATTCAACCTTCTCGTTGGCCTTGATGCCGCAGTCAAGGGTTATGATCAGCCCGAAGCCGTTGTCGCCGGCCCAGTCTATGCCCTTGTAGGACACTCCGTAGCCCTCGTCGTAGCGGTCCGGAATGTAGAAATCCACCTTTGAGGAATACCTTCTGAGGAATGAATATACCAGCGAGACGGCTGTCGTCCCGTCCACGTCGTAGTCGCCGTAGACAAGGATCTTTTCCTCGCTGGTGATGGCCTTGCGCACCCTGTCGACGGCCACGTCCATATCCTTCATCAGGAAGGGGTCGTGCAGGTCGTCAAGGCTCGGGCGGAAGAAGGAACGCGCCTGCTCGAAAGTCTCGACCCCTCTCTTGACGAGGAGGTCGGCGAGGACGCGGTCGATGCCAAGTTCGGCGGAGAGTCTCCCCACCTTCTCCGGATCGGCCGGCTCCTTCAGAATCCATTTGCGCTCTCTACCCATAGTACACAAAGGTACGGATTTAATTTCACAATGTGAATTAAAAGTAGTATTTTTGCATATTCAGGTCGTCAAGCGCGGCCTTTTATGTTGAATATAAATTCTCAAAGAATATGGCAAACATCGAACTCAGCGAGCAGGAGAAAATCAGAAGAGAGTCTCTCGCCAAGTTAAGGGAACTGGGCATCAATCCTTACCCGGCCCCTCTGTACCCGGTCAACGCCACCGCCAAGGAGATCGAGGCGGGCTTCGACCCGGAGAAGGGCAACTTCCAGGAGGTCTGCATCGCAGGCCGTCTGATGTCCCGCAGAATAATGGGAGCGGCCTCCTTCGGCGAACTCCAGGACTCAACCGGAAGGATCCAGATCTACGTCAAGAGGGACGAGATCTGCCCGGACGAGGACAAGACGATGTACAACACCGTCTGGAAGAAACTCCTGGACATCGGCGACATCATCGGCATCAAGGGCTTCGCCTTCATCACCCAGACCGGCCAGCTCAGCGTCCACGCCAAGGAACTCACAGTCCTGAGCAAGTCTCTGCGCGTGCTTCCTATCGTCAAGGAGCAGGACGGCAAGGTCTTCGATGCATTCTCCGACCCTGAGCTCCGCTACCGCCAGAGGTACGTCGACCTGATCGTGAACCCGCAGGTGCGCGACGTGTTCGTCAAGAGGGCGCAGATCATCGCCACGATGAGGGAATATTTCAACAATGCGGGCTGCCTCGAGGTCGAGACCCCTATCCTCCAAGCCATCCCGGGCGGAGCGACCGCGAGACCGTTCATCACCCATCACAACGCTCTGGACATCGACCTCTACATGCGTATCGCCAACGAGCTGTACCTCAAGAGGCTGATCGTGGGCGGCTACAACGGAGTCTACGAGTTCGCCAAGGACTTCCGCAACGAGGGAATGGACAAGACCCACAACCCTGAGTTCACCTGCATGGAGATCTATGTGGCCTACAAGGACTACATCTGGATGATGGACTTCGTTGAGAAGATGCTCGAGAAGATCGCCCTCAAGCTCCACGGCACAACCGTCGTGAAGATCGGCGACAACGAGATCGACTTCAAGGCCGGCTACCGCAGGCTTCCTATCCTCCAGGCCATCAAGGAATATGCAGGAGTGGATGTCAAGGGCATGGGAGTGGACGAACTCCGCGAGACCTGCAAGAAGCTCAATGTCGAGTACGAGCCTTCGATGGGTGTCGGCAAACTGATCGACGCCATCTTCGGAGCCTACTGCGAGGAGCATCTCATCGAGCCTACGTTCGTGATCGACTACCCTGTCGAGATGTCCCCTCTCACCAAGAGGCACCGCGAGGACCCTACCCTCACCGAACGCTTCGAGCTGTTCGTCTGCGGCAAGGAACTGGCGAACGCCTATTCAGAGCTGAACGACCCGATCGACCAGCTGGAGAGGTTCGAGGAGCAGGCTGCCCTCAAGAGCCACGGCGACGACGAGGCGATGTTCATCGACTACGACTTCGTGCGCGCCCTCGAGTACGGTATGCCTCCGACATCCGGCCTTGGAATGGGCATCGACCGTCTGACTATGTTCATGACCGGCCAGACCACCATCCAGGATGTCCTCTTCTTCCCGCAGATGCGTCCTGAGAAGATCGTCAAGAGCGACAAGACCGCCGGCAACGAATAGATGAGGATCGAGAACATCACTTCGGCCCAGAACCAGAAGGTCAAAGAACTGCTGGCTCTTCAGGAAAAGTCCCGCGCGAGGAAAGCGGCGGGACTTTTCGTGGTTGAAGGCCGCAGGGAACTCGGACACTGCCTCGATGCCGGTTTCGTGCCGAGGACTCTGTTCATCTGCGGCGAGATCCTGACCGAAGAGGAACTCAACGACCTGCTCGGCAAGGCCGAACGGCTCAATCCGAAGGTCGGAGTCGTCCAGATTCCTTACGGACTTTACGGCAAGATCGCCTACAGGGAAGGCACGGAAGGTGTCATCGCCGAGGTTGAGTACAGAGAAAGGACTCTGGACAGCATCAAGCTGGGCGACAACCCGCTGGTCATCGTATTGGAAAGTGTAGAGAAACCCGGCAATCTCGGAGCGGTGCTTAGAAGCGCCGACGCGGCCGGGGCGGACGCCGTCATCATCTGCGACCCGCTGACCGACCTCTACAACCCGAACCTAGTGCGGGCCAGCATCGGTGCCGTGTTCTCTCTCCAGGTGGCCGCCGCATCGTCCGGGGAGACGATCGAGTGGCTGAAGGCCAGGAACATCCAGATACTCACGGCCCAGCTCCAGGACTCATCCCTGTACTACGACACCGACATGACCGTGCCGACGGCGATCGTGATGGGGACCGAATCGACAGGTCTGACGGACATCTGGCGGAAAGCCGCCGACGCCCACATCCGCATCCCTATGCTCGGCCGTCTGGATTCCCTCAACGTCTCCGTCTCCGCCGCCATCCTCCTCTACGAAGCCCTCCGCCAACGGCAATGACGGGCTAAGGAACATTAAAGGCCTGATTTTCAGAAAGACAGAGCGGCGTGGCTGAGTCCCAGTCACGCCGCTCCGTCTTATGTTTTCCGGTAGCCTACCTTTCAATGGTAGCCTCGCGGTCAGGTCCTAAAGAGATGATGCTGATCGGCACTCCGAGGTAGTCCTCCATAAACTTGATGTAGTTCCTGAAGGTCTGCGGAAGGGCGCTTTCCTCGCGGATACCGGTCAGGTCGGCCTTCCAGCCAGGGAACTCGGTGTAGACCGGCTCGATCGGAGCGGCGATGTCGAAAGGCACCTCACTGGTCTCCTTGCCGTCCACCTTGTAGGAAGTGCAGACCTTGATGGTCTCGAAATCGTCGAGGCAGTCGGACTTCATCATGATGAGGTCGGTCACACCGTCGACCATCACTGTGTACTTCAAAGCCACGAGGTCAAGCCAGCCGCAGCGGCGCGGACGGCCGGTGACGGCGCCGAACTCGTTGCCGATTTTGCGGATCTTCTCGCCGGTCTCGTCGAAAAGTTCAGTCGGGAACGGACCGCTGCCGACTCTCGTGCAGTAGGCCTTGAAGATTCCATAGACCTTGCCGACCTTCGACGGAGCGACACCCAGTCCGGTGCAGACTCCTCCGACCGTGGTCGAGGACGAGGTGACGAACGGATAGGAGCCGTAGTCGACATCGAGCATGGAACCCTGCGCCCCCTCGGCGAGCATAGGCTTCTCATTCAGCCAGTTGTTGACGAAATATTCGCAGTCTATGAGGGTGAAGCCCTTGAGGAACTCGATGGCGCTCATCCACTCCGCCTCTCCCTGCTCAGGGTCGCACTCGTAGTGCAGGTCGGCGATCTGCTGGAGATGTCTGGCCTTGAGGGACTCGAACTTCGCCTTGAAGTCAGGGGCGAGGATGTCGCCGACCCTCAGGCCATGACGGCTGATCTTGTCGGTGTAGGTCGGGCCGATGCCCTTAAGCGTAGAACCGATCTTGCCCTTGCCGGCGGCCGCCTCGTTGGCGGCGTCGAGAAGACGGTGCGTAGGAAGGATCAGATGGGTCTTCTTGGAGATGAACAGCCTTTCTTTCGGGTTGATGCCCATCCTCTCCACATTCGCGCACTCCTCGCGGAACGTCACCGGATCAAGAACCACACCGCTGCCGATGACATTGGTGGAGCCTTCCCTGAATATTCCTGAAGGGATGCTGCGCACGACGAAGCTTTTGCCGTCGAAATGGAGGGAGTGTCCCGCGTTCGGGCCGCCCTGGAAGCGGGCCACGGCAGGATAGCGTCCCGCCAGAACATCCACAATCTTACCTTTGCCCTCGTCTCCCCACTGGAGGCCGAGAACCACGTCAAGTTTTGAACTCATATTTGATAAAATCCGTTTTGTTGTTCCTGAATATGTTTCCCGGCGAGCCGGGAGGAGGCCACATTAGAATGGAAGGTCATCCTGCGGCTGGTCCTGGATGGCCACCTCGACAGGATTGACAGGTGCCGGCTGCGGGGCCTCAGTCTGCGGGTAGACCGGCTGCACAGGGGTCTGGTAGCCGCCCTGAGGCTGATAGGATGTCTGCGCCGGAGTCTGAGGCTGCTGGTAGCCGCCCTGGTAAGACGGCTGGGCTGGCCTGTAGCCGCCCTGCTGGCCGGAATCCTGAGCGCCCTGGTTGTCGGACTTCCTGCCGAGAAGCTGGAGGTTGTCCACGACCACCTCGGTGGTGTACCTCTTGTTGCCGGACTGGTCGGTCCACGACCTTGTCCTCAGTCTGCCCTCGATGAAGACCTGGGTGCCTTTGTGGATGTACTTCTCGGCGATGTCGGCCGAATTCCTCCAGGCGGTGATGTTGTGCCATTCAGTGTTCTCGCGAAGTTCTCCGTTACGGTCACGATAGCGTTCTGTCGTAGCGAGGGTGAAAGAAGCCACCTTCGCGTTCCCGCCGTTGGCGTTGTTTCCATCAAGGTAACGTACATCAGGGTCTTTTCCAACGTTACCGATCAGCATTACTTTGTTCAGTGACATGATAAAACAGTTTTTGTCAGGTTTAACACAGTGTCTTGCCGCACTTCACGGCAAAACACTGCAAGTTAGTCAAAATATTCGGTTTCTCCCAGCCTTCGAAGATTAATATTTTTGTTAACTTCGCAGTCGACAATTCAAGAAACGATGGCAAAATTTGGTCTTATAGGCGATCCCATCAAGGGATCGGGCAGCCCGGCGCTCTTCCGGGCCGCCTACAAAACGGCACCCGGGGAGGGATATTCATACGACCTGATCGAAGGCGGCGACTTTGAAGCCTCCTACGCCAGGTTTCTGAATGAATATGCCGCCGTCAACGTCACAGCCCCGTTCAAGGAGCTGGCATATTCAAAAATCCTTGAACTCGCCCGCAAGGGAGAGGGAGCCGTCTCCGGGCCGGCGAGCCGCATCGGGGCCACCAACCTGCTGGTCAAGACGGCCAAAGGCATCGAGGCGCACAATTCAGATTTCACGGGGATCGTCACAGCGGTGGTGGAGGCGTATTTCCCGGGCATCGTGGAGGAATTCATCGGAAACTTCGGAGACCGGTTCTTCGTCAAGATGCACCAGTTCTTCCTGATGACGCTCAGCCGCACGTTCTCACGCCAGCCCCAGGCCCTGGTGGTCGGCTGTGGAGGCGCTGGCAGAGCGGCCGCCGTGGCCGCCGCCGAGCTGGGATTCGCCACGATGCTGATGAACCGCACCCCCGAGAAAGCGCAGGCCATCGCCGAAGCCCTTCCCGAGTACGGCTTCCTGCCGGACCCGATCTCGGATTTCAAGGAAGCATTCAAGGAATGCGACCTCGTCATCTACACCCTGCCTATGGCCTTGCCGGAGATCGCCGACCTCTCCGCCGATGACTTCGCCTTCTCTCTCACGGAGGAAGGTGTAGGAGCGGGACAGCCCAAGGTGGTTCTCGAGGCCAACTACAAGAATCCGTCCTTCGACGGGACAGCAAGGCAGAAGATGGCCGCGGCCGATGCCATCTACATCCCCGGCACACGCTGGCTTCTCTACCAGGCCCTGACCGGCTACCCTCTGATGACGGGAGTCCAGCCGGACCTCAAGGCCATGGCCGGGACGATGGAATAGACAAGAAGATAAGCAGGAAGGCCGCCCCATAGAGCCGGAGCGGTCTTTCAAGGTCTTTAAACAAAAAAGAGGCGCGACCGACATGGCCGCGCCTCTTATGTTATGTGTACACACCTCTACGATTAGAAAGCGTAACGGATGCCAAGACCGAAGGTGAAGATACCTTCGCTCCACACACCGCCGTCACCGAACATAAGTCTTGGACGGACGTCGAGAGAGAGCTGGAGAGGAATGTTGAAGGTGTACTCGAGACCGAGATTGCCAACGATTCCCGCATAGAGAGTGTTGGTGTCACCTTTGAACATAGCGACGCTTGCGCCAGGACCACCGTAGAAGCCCCAGGTGCCGGCAGTCCAGTCAGGCTGAGCGATCATGAAGTTGTAGACTCCGTCGACGTGGAAAGCGTCTCCGTTGAAACCGTCGTCAAGTCCGAGCTCGAACTCCAGGAAGTTGGCGCCGCCTGCATAGTTCTCGTAGCTGAGGTCTACGCCATAACCGATACGTACACCGAGAGCCTTAGGCTGGGCGACTGAAACCGCGGCGAATCCGAAAAGGACCGCGAAAATCAATAATGCTTTTTTCATAATGAAAAAAAATTAAAAAATTGTCAATTTAGTCCCCGAAACCGAGGCCGGGGACGATAATGCAAAAACTATACTAGTCCGGAGAATCCCATGAAGGCCATGGCGAGGATTCCGGCTGTCACAAGGGCGATCGGAACTCCGCGGAAAGGCTTAGGGACATCATTCAGGTCGAGATGCTCGCGGATGCCGGCGAAAAGGACCAGGGCGAGGCCGTAGCCGACAGAAGTGGCGAAGGCATAGACGACTGACTCACCGAGGTTGAGCATGTGTGAAGGGCCGCCGAAAGCGAACTCCTTGGTCACCACATTGAGAGCCACACCGAGAACGGCGCAGTTGGTGGTGATCAGAGGGAGGAAAATTCCGAGGGCCTGGTAGAGGGACGGGCTGATCTTCTTCAGCACGATCTCGACCATCTGCACAAGAGCGGCGATGACGAGAATGAAGGCGATGGTCTGGAGGAACTCGAGTCCGAACGCCGCCAGCAGGTACTGGTTGATGAGGTAGGTCACCAGAGTGGCCAGCGTGATGACGAAGCAGACGGCACCGGCCATACCTGTCGCCGTGGAGATCTTGTTGGAGACTCCGAGGAAAGGACAGGTGCCCAGGAACTGGGCCAGCATGATGTTATTGACGAAGATCGCCGAGATTATGATAAGGAAATACTCCATAACTTAGTTCTTTTTAGCGATTTTGTTGAACAGTACCATCAGATAGCCGAGGGCGAGGAAAGCGCCCGGAGCCATCACGAACACGAGCATACCGTCACCCGGCAGGAATTTGAAGCCGAAGACGGAGCCGCTGCCCAGGATCTCGCGCACGATGCCGAGAACGGTCAGCGACAGTGTGAAGCCGCAGCCTATTCCAAGACCGTCAAGGGCGGAATCTATGATGCCGTTCTTGTTGGCGAACGCCTCTGCGCGGCCGAGGACGATGCAGTTCACCACGATCAGAGGGATGAACAGGCCGAGGGTCTTGTACATGGCCGGAGTGTAGGCCTGCATCGCGAACTGGAGCACGGTCACGAAGGTCGCGATCACAACGATGTAGACCGGGATGTGTACCTTGTCAGGCACTACAGGAGCGATGGCCGAGATGGCCATGTTGGAAAGCACCAGCACGAAAAGCGTGGCGAGTCCCATGCTCAGACCGTTCAAAGCGGAAGTTGTCGTCGCCAGAGTCGGACACATTCCGAGGATAAGCACAAATGTCGGGTTCTCTTTCAGAAAACCTTTAGTGAAAAGATTCCATTTACTCATACTCTATTCTCCTCCTTTGATTGTGTTGAAAGCCTCGATGGCGTTGGCGATGGCCAGGGTGTAGGCTCTGGAAGTGATGGTGGAAGCGGTGATCGCGTCCACATCGCCGCCATCCTTCTTGACTGAAAGCTTCTTGGCTGACGGATCGAAGCCCTTGAACTGGTTCATGAAGGCCTCGTCGGTCTCGCATTTGGCCCCCAGACCTGGAGTCTCGCTGTGGGAGAGGACGGAGGTGTTGTAGACCTCGCCGTCGGCCGTGATGCCGACCATCAGCACGAGAGGGCCGCCGAAACCGACAGCCGTGGACTTCACGGCGTAGGCTACAGGAGCGCCGTCCTTGGTGCTGACATAATATTCAGAAGCCATTCCGCCGACTTCGACGGGCATCGCGTCCGAAAGTTCACCGCCTTCCGGAAGGACGGCTCCGATCGAGGCTTTGAGGATGTCCGCGTTGGCCTTGTCGATAGGCTCTTTGGTCAGGGCGTACATTCCGCCCAGAAGAGCGGAGCAGACAAGGCTGACAACCGTCAGGCAGACCACCATTGAAGTAAGATTTGATTTCACTGCCATAGCCTATGCCCTCCCGTATTTTTTCTGGTGGAACCACTTGTTGAGAAGCGGAACGACCGAGTTCATTATCAGAATAGCGAAGCTCACGCCTTCAGGATAAGAGCCGAAGTACCTGATCATCAAGGTGATGAAACCTATTCCCACACCATAGACAACACAGCCCTTCGTGCTCATAGGAGAGGTGACGTAGTCGGTCGCCATGAAGCAGGCGCCGAGGATCAGACCGCCGGAGAGAAGGTTGAACACAGGATCGGTGAACCTTGAAGGGTCGACAAGCCAGAAGATGCAGGACACCGCTGCGACGGTTCCGAGAATCGACAGGGTCGTCCACGGCTTGATGACCTTGCGCACAAGCAGATAGACGAAGCCGAGCAGAAGCGCGGCGGCGCAGGCCTCACCGGCCGAACCTCCGACGTTGGCGAAGAGCATCTGTGAATATGAGTACCCGTTCGCCGCCATTATGTCGGTCACTGAGGCGCCGCTCATAAGGCCTTCGTTGATGGCTCCCAGCGGAGTCGCTCCGGTCACGGCGTCGGCTCCGAAAAGACCTCCCGGAATCTTCCAGGTAGTCATGTAGGTAGGGAACGAGATCAGCAGGAACACACGGCCCACGAGAGCCGGGTTGAAGATGTTCTGACCGAGACCTCCGAAAGTCATCTTGGCGACACCGATGGCCACGACGGCTCCGATGAAGACCACCCACCACGGAGTGGAGGAAGGCAGGTTAAGAGCGAGCAGCACGCCTGTGACGGCGGCTGACCAGTCCCCTATCGTGGACGGCCTCTTAAGCAGATATTTAGTGATCAAAAACTCCACAGCGACGCAGGAGAGGACGCTGACCGCGAGCACCAGCAGTTCGGAGAGGCCATAGAACACGACCGAGACAATGACGGCAGGCAGCAGGGCGATCACCACATCCCTCATCAAGACCGGAGTGGTGGTCTTGGAATGAATGTGTGGAGAAGGTGAAACCAACAATCTATCCATATTCTTAAACAGTTTTTGCTTTAGCGGCTTCCGCAGCGGCCTTGGCTGCCGCGGCGCGTGCCTTGATTATTCCGAGAACCTGACCTCTTGCCTGGCTGATGATGTCAAGAAGAGGAATGTAGGAAGGGCAGGTGTACAGGCAGCAGCCGCACTGTATGCAGTCCTGGGCGGCGGCGGCCTCCAGCCCCTCGGTGTCGCCGGCCTTGGCCAGACGGTAGAGAAGGAACGGTTCGAGACCCATAGGACAGGCCTCGGCGCATTTGCCGCAACGGATGCAGTTGCCGGCCGGATGCCTCTTGGTCTGCTCCTCGGTGAGGAAGAGAAGGGCTCCGGTGCCTTTCAGGGTGGCGGCGTCGAGATTGGCGACGGCCTTGCCCATCATAGGACCTCCGCTGATGACCTTGGCGGCATCGGCAGGGACTCCTCCGAGATAGTCGATGATGTAGCGCAGAGGCGTGCCGACCCTCACGAGCAGGTTGGCCTGCTTAGGGAAGCACTCTCCGGTGACGGTCACGGAATTGTCGATCAGAGGCTTGTTCTTCTGCACCGCGTCGTAGACGGCGAGAGCCGTGGCGACATTCTGCACGACCGCGCCCACGTCGATAGGCAGGCCGCCGGACTTCACCTGGCGGTGCATCACGGCGTCGATCAGCTGCTTCTCGCCACCTTCCGGGTACTTCTTCATCAGAGGAAGAACCTCGATGCCTTCGTACTTGGAGGACTTGCCCTTCAAGTCAGCGACCACTTTCTGAATATGTCCGATCGCCTCCGGCTTGTTGTCTTCGATGGCGATCGTGGCCTTGGCCACGCCGAGAGCCTGCTTGATGATGGCCGTGCCGACCACGACCTGCTCACCCTTCTCGAGGAGGGTGCGGAAATCGGAAGTCAGATAAGGCTCGCACTCGCAGCCGTTGATGATCAGCATCTCGCACTTCTTTCCAGGAGGCGGGCTGAGTTTGACATGTGTCGGGAAGGTGGCGCCGCCGAGTCCGACGACTCCGCCGAGACGGATCTTCTCGATGATGGCCTTGCCGTCCTCAGGAATCTCGGTCACGAGGGTGTCCGACCTGTCGATGCTTTCAAGCCACTCGTCGCCTTCGACAGCGATCTCGACATAGGTCTGGGTGTTGCCGGCCAGGTCCTTTCTCGGGCCGATGGACTTGACGGTACCTGAAACTGAAGAGTGGATGAAGGCTGACATGAAGCCGCCCGGCTCACCGACCGGCTGGCCGACCTTCACCTTGTCGCCCACGGCCACGACCGGCTTGGCCGGAGCGCCGATGTGCTGGGACAGGGAAATGTACACGGTAGGAGGCAGCGGGAGAGCCTCGATGGCGCAGCCGCGCGAGATCTTGGCGTCATCCGGATGCACACCTCCGATTGAGAATGTTCTTTTAGCCATTGTTCTGTTCCTCCTTGTTAACGGCGGCGGCAGCAGCCGCGGCAGCGGCCTCCCTCGCCTTCTTCTGACGCTCCTGGACGCGGGCCTTGACGGCATCCTTGTCCAGAGGCTTAGGGAAATTGACACCTACGATGGCTCCGGTAGGGCACATGGCCTCGCACTCGCGGCAAAGCTTGCACTTGGAGTAGTCGATGTAGGCGACATTGTTCTCGACGACGATAGCGCCGTGGGTGCAGGTCTTGGCGCAGATACCGCAACCGATGCAGCCGGCGGAGCAGGCCTTCTTGACGGCCGGCCCCTTGTCCTTGTTGACGCAGGTCACGTACATGCGCATCCCGCGCGGGCCCTTGGCCCTGAGTTCGATGATGGACTTAGGACAAGCCTTGACGCAGGCCCCGCAGGCCGTACACTTCTCCTGGTCGACCTCAGGCAGACCGGTCCCGGGATTCATCGAGAGAGCCCCGAACTGACAGGCGGCCACGCAGTCGCCGCAGCCCAGGCAACCGAATGAACAGCCGGTGTCTCCGGCGTAGAGGGAGGCCTTCACCTTGCAGGAAGCCACTCCGTCATATTCATTCACCTTCGGTCTGGCGGCGCAGGTGCCGGCGCAGCGGACCACCGCCACCATCGGCGCTTTCTCCTTGACCTCGTAGCCGAGGATGGCCGCGACCTTTTTCATTGTCTCATTACCACCGACAGGACAGTAGTTGTTGTCCAGGTTCGGGGCTTTCACCGCGGCTTCCGCGAAAGCGTGGCAGCCGGCGAAACCACAACCGCCGCAGTTGGCGCCGGGCATTGTCTTTTCAACCTCCTCGATGCGCGGATCCTCTTCTACCTTGAAGCGCTGCGCCACAAGGTAGAGGGCCAACGCCAGCAGGAAGCCAAGCCCCGTGATGACTACGATGGTCCAGATGATTGTTGTTGTCATTATAAAGCCAAATAAATAGTTATTTCCTGATATAAAACACATACCCTTCCGCCAGACGGTCCCGGAGGAAGTAAAGTATGAGGTAATACACAGCGATTCCCCCGACCGCGGCCAGTCCGCAGACCAGCTCGCCGAGGCCAATCGATGACAAAGATAGCACTAAAATCAATAAAATCAGCAAAGGAATCACATAAGAAAGCAAAACCGCCTTCATACCCATCTTGCGGGCGAGGGCCACGGTAACCTCCTGTCCCACGGCATAGCGCGACGGGAAAGGATCGGTCACCTCGATGATCTTTTTCTTCGCTTCGGACGAGCCGCAGAGCCCTGCCGCGTGGCAGGTGCCGCAAGCCGAAGACGAGACGATCCTGACCAAGACCTTTTCGTCCCCGGTCGAGACCACCTCGCCTTTATGTGTTATTTCCTCCATAAACCAGACCTCAACTTTTACAACGCCACCAGCGGCCCCGCTTGCTTTGTCACTCGCCGGACGGCTGGGCTATCGATGAAAAAGGATGCTTCAGCCCGACGGTGCTTCTCAGCCGTCCCTGCACCTGCCCGACCTTCAAAGGAGCCGAGAACCAGACGGGAATATGGTTGCCGTCATCCGTAAACCAGCCGTAAAGGTCGGAGTCTCCCGAGAACACCTCGCCCGAAACGACCTCGAAACTGAACTTGAGACATCTGACGACACCGATGTCGGGGACATCCTTGTTCTCTTTACCCAAGTACTTGAAATGCAAGGTGTAGACATCATCGTCAACCGCGAACGTCATCGGGTAGTCCCCGCCTTCCTTGAGCCTGGACACATCGATGTTGCGCAGCACATAGTACATCAGCGGGATGTCGTAGGTGCAGGCGTCAAGCGGAAGCGTGGCCGAGAACTCCCCTTTCCTCGAATTGCTCAGGGATGCGTCGATGTGGCTGTCCCCGGATCCTCGGACATAGGTGTAGAGATTCGTGCAGGTGTACTTGCCCTCTCTGGCGAACCTTGTGAACTTCACCGGGTGGAGACCGTCGCGGGTGAACCAGGAATCGAGGTCCTCCTTGACTCGGAAGAATTTCTCGTAGAATTTCTGGGTCTTGCCGGTCAGCGAGGCGTGGAACACCTTTTTCCCGTTCAGGACGGTGGTGTCCAGCTTCAGCGTGGCCTGCGCGACGTCGGCGTTGACGATGCCCCATTTGTAGTGGATGGTGAAGACAAGGGTCTCACCGCCCTTGAAGGCGAGATTCTTCTCCGAAAGGTTACCGACAGGAATGCATTTGTTCTGTCCCGCGGCCGCGCCGGCTATGATGAATATGCCGGCAAGCGCGGCGATGAGTCTTGAGGCTTTCATCAGAAATCAGGATTAGCGTCAAACTCTCCTCCCCCTCCGAAATCAGAATTCATAGCGGACTCCGTGCCGCCCATCTGCTCGGCCTGGGCCGTCAGCGAATCACCCGGCTCGACGAAACGCACCTGCTCCGCCTTGAAGAGCATGTCAATGTCGCAGACCTCGCCGTTACGGTGCTTGGCGATTATGATCTGGGTGGTCTCCTTACCGTCCGGAGTCTCACCAAGCCCGACATAATCAGGACGATGTATGAATATGACCATGTCGGCGTCCTGCTCGATGGAGCCGGACTCCCTAAGGTCGCTCAGCTGCGGCTTGCCGCTTCCGCCGGTCCTCTTGACAGCATCTCGGGAGAGCTGTGACAAGGCGATGATCGGCACGTTGAGTTCCTTGGCCGTAGCCTTGAGGGTTCTTGAGATGGCGGCGACTTCCTGCTCGCGCATACCCCTGAGTTCGGCCGGACCCTGGATCAGCTGAAGGTAGTCCACGATCACAAGACGGACTCCCTTGGACTTCACCAGACGCTTGACCTTGGTACGGAACTCCATAAGCGGAATGCTCGGAGTGTCATCTATGTACAAAGGGGCCTTGGACAAGGCTGCCAGACGGGTCTCGAGCTGCTGCCAGTCCCACGGGTCAAGCTTGGCGCCGCCCTTGAGCTTGTCGCCGGAGAGGCCTGACTCTGTGGTCATAAGCCTCATCACAAGCTGCAGCGCCGACATTTCCAGCGAGAACACGGCCACCGGCATGTGGTAATCCACGGCGGCGTTCCTGGCGAGGTTCAGCGCGAACGCGGTCTTACCCACGGAAGGTCTGGCCGCAAGGATGATGAGGTCGGATTTCTGCCAGCCTCTCGTGACACGGTCAAGGGAGATGAATCCGGAAGGAACACCGCTCAGGCCTGAGATCTCCTGGTTGTGTTCGATCTCCTTCATAGCGTCGTTGATCAGCGAGCCGACTTCCTGCACGTCCTTCTTCAGGTTGCTCTGGATGGCGTTGTAGATCTTGGACTGTGCCGCGTCGATGAGGTTGTCGACCTTTATGGAATCGTCATAGGAATCCTTGAGAATCTCGTAGGACGCGGTGATCAGGTCCCTCTGGATGCTCTTCTGCTTGAGGATCTTGATGTAGTACTCGATGTGGGCGGCAGCTCCGACCTTCTGAGAAAGGCTGACCAGAGCCACAGGACCTCCCACGGCTTCGAGATTGCCTTTGGAAGAGAGTTTCGTACTCACGGTCACGATGTCCACGGACACGTGGTCGTTCACAAGCTCGCTCATCGCCTCGAAGATCATCTTGTGGCGAGGAGAGTAGAAGCAGGAGGCTGAAAGTTCCTCGAGCGCCATGTCCACGGACGCAGGCTCAATCAGCATCGCGCCAAGCACGGCCTCTTCAACGTCAAGGGCTTGAGGGGGTTTGTTACCCAACTCCATCACACGCCCGAGGTCGTCAAGGTCGACCGGCTTCGCTTTTTTCTTGGATTTAGCGGGCTGGTCAGGCATATCGACTTGATTTTCAGATTGTCCCGGTCTACTCGAAATCAGGGTTGACGATAATCCTGCCGCAGTGCTCGCAGATGATCAGTTTCTTGTTGGAAGCGATGTCGACGAGACGCTGAGGGGTCACTGTGTTGAAACAGCCTCCGCAGGAGTCTCCATTGTAGACGGAAACCACGGCGAGGTGGTTGTGGACACTGGCGCGGATCCTGTCGTAGGCGCTCATCGTCCTCTCGTCGATCTTCTTGGCGCAGTCCTCGCGGATGCCGCGGAGTCTCTTCTCCTCCTTGGAGGTCGACTCGACGATCGTGGCGAGTTCCTCTTTCTTGGCCTTCAGGTCATCGTTCCTCACGGAGATGTAGTCCTTCAGGGAATCGATGTCGGCCTTTTTCTCGGAAATGGCCGCCTTGGTGTCGACGATGTTCTTCTGGGCAATCTGACGGAGAAGGTTCTGGTTCTCGATCTCCTTGTTGATGGAGTCGAACTCGCGGCTGTTGGAGATGTCGTTCAACTGCTTCTGGTACTTCTCGATCTGCTCGTCGCACTCGACCATGCTCTGCCTGTTCTCGGCGATGGTCGTGTTGTAGGCCTCGATGACGGCCGTGTCCTGGGTCTGGCGGGCCTTCAGGTCGGCTATCTCGTTCTCAAGTGCCTCGACCTCCGAAGGAAGCTCGCCGCGCAGCTGCATGATCTTGTCAATGGCGGAATCCGCCTCCTGGAGCGCGTAGAGTGTCTTGAGTTTTTCCTCGACGCTGATTTCCGAATCAGCGAAGCTCTTCTGGAGGGAAACGAATGTCTCTCTCTGGTCTATAGGGGTCTCGACTTTCTTGATTTTTTTAGTTGCCATAATCGTAACTATCTGACTAATAATAATATACCGGGTTACTTGCCACCAGATTCCTGCTGGTGCGGATTGCAAAGTTAGGAAATTTTTTCTGTAACAGAGAAAATAAAATATCCACAATTTCCACTTCGCCTTCAAAATGACCTATGTCAATGACCATAAAATCTTTAGTTGTGAAGAAATGATGGTAGGAGACATCACCGCAGAGGTAGGCCTGCGCCCCCGCTTTACGGGCGTCCTCGATCAGCGATCCGCCAGCCCCGCCGCACATCGCCACGCGGCTCACCGGCACGTCCGGCAGCCGGGAACTGCGCAGAGCCTTCAGGGCGAAACGCGACCTGACATATTCAATGAAGGAAGCCCCGTCCATCGGCTCCGGAAGGTCGCCCACAGCGCCGAGTCCATAGCCGCCCGGCTCGAGGTCGAGCACTTCGATGCCGGTGAGTCCGAGCCGGCGCGCCATAGCCCCGCTGACTCCTCCGATCACCTTGTCCGCGGTCGTGTGCGCGGCGTAGACGGCGACCCCTCCGGCGATGGCCTTCATCACGGCGAGTCCCGTCGGATCATCAGGGGAAATCTTTTTCAAGCCATTGAATATCAATGGATGATGCGTCACTATCATGTCCGCTCCGGCGGCGACGGCCTCATCGACCAGTTCCGGTGTGCAGTCAAAACCGAGAAGAATTCCGTGAACCTCCTGCGAAGGAGAGCCGATGACCAGACCGCTGTTGTCCCAGGATTCCTGGATGGAAAGCGGAGCGAAATCCTCTATGACAGAGGCGATGTCCTTGACCGTCAGCATCTCACAGGGATTTTTTGACCTCGACCAGCTGCTTGCGGATCTCCTTGAGGCTGTCCAGCACCTTGACGCGGCCGTCGACGGACTTCCTCTCCGCGGCCAGTTTCTTCGAAGCACCCTCAAGGGTCAGTCCCTGCTCCTTGACAAGCAGATGGATCTGCTTGAGGCAGTCAAGGTCCTCGGCCGTGTAGAGGCGGTTGCCCTTGGCGTTCCTCTTCGGCTTGATGAAACGGGAGAACGAGTTGGACCAGAATCTCACGAGAGAGGTACTCTCGCCCAGAATCCCGGAGACTTCTCCGATGGTGTAGTAAAGCTTATCCATATATATTCCTATATTTCAATCAGTTGTCAAATCATTACCATTCTCCGCGGCGGCGTTGTCTAGTCCATCGACTGGCCGGTGTTGACCGACATGAAGAGCATCTTCACATAGTCGTCCGGGCCGGCGGAAAGGAAGAGGTAGTTCAGCGGATCGAGCCTCAGGCTGTCCCTGAACATCTCGTAGTGCAGATGAGGGGCGAACGAGTTGCCCGACATCCCCACCTGGCCGATCTTCTGTCCCCTCGTGACCTTCTGTCCCCTGGACACCCTGATGTTCTCAAGATGGGCGTAACGGGTCAGATAGCCGTCCGGATGCTCGAGGGTCACCACATTGCCCAGCCCTTTGTTGGAATGGGCCACATCCCTGACGGTTCCGTCGGCCGAGGCCAGGACAGGCTCTCCCTGCTGCGAGATCAGGTCAAGCCCACCGTGGAACGACTTCACCTTGTAGAAAGGATTGATCCTCTCGCCGACCGAAGCCCCGGTTCTGGCGTAGGAAAAGTTCCCGATAGGGTTCGTCATCGGCGGCAGGGCCTCCCCCGACGAGACGGCTTCCATTATCCTCTTGAAATTCGCCTCCACCCTCGCGGAAGCCTTCGACATCGAATCAAGTTTCGTCCTTGAATATTCAACTATCTGACGGTCAGGGACAGAGTCTATGCCGGAAAGGAAATCTTCCGGGTAGAGGCCGCCGAGGTCGGGCGAGTCCGTGTTGAAGATCCGGCGGTAGATCTCGTCGTCCCTGCTCTGCAGACCTTCGATGACATCGCCGAGCAGCTGCTCCCTCTCCGCCAGGTCACGGTACATCTGGCGGTACATCTGGTTCTCCCGTTTCATCTCCTTCTCGGAATCAGTGTTGATGACAAGCGAGAAGACGATGTAGTAGACGACGGCGAGAGAGGCGGTCACAAGGAAATACTTGGCCGCTTTGCCCAGGATGTGCCATACGGAATGGGTGACTTTGCGGAACTCCATCCGCGTCTTGTCGAACTCGTACCTGACTTTCATCTCCGCCCCTCCTTAACGTCTTACAACCGAGAAGCCCCGGCGGCGGTCAGCCATCCCCGACTCCTTCGCCCTCATCCTGACCATGTCGGAATAGTCCTTCGCGGACATCGACAGGTCGTAGTAGTTGGCAGGATTGACAGCGTGGTCCTTGTAGATCACCTCATAGTGCAGGTGCGGGCCGCTGGAACGGCCTGAATGTCCGCTCTCAGCGATGCAGTCCCCTCTCTTGACCTTCATCCCCTCGATGACGTTGATGGTGTTCAGGTGGGCGTAGCGGGTCTTGAAGCCGAAACCGTGGTTGATCACCACAGAGTTGCCGTAGCCGAAAAACTCGAACTTCACCACCTCGACGACTCCGTCGCCCGTCGCATAGACAGGATTGCCGATCTTCATCGCGAAATCGACTCCGGAATGCATCCTGGAGTTGCCGTTGAACGGGTCCGAACGGAAGCCGAACTGGCTGGAAAGCCGGTACTTCGACTCGTCCGGCAGTACAGGAGGGATGGCCGGGATGCAGGAGGCCATGTCGCCGGCGGTCTTGGAGACTGCCGCCACCTCGTCGAAAGACTTGCTCTGCACGCAGGTGCGTCGGGAAAGCCTGTCAAGACGGACAGCAGTGTTTTTCAATATGTTGTCGCCTTCCAGACCGTCAAGGAAGGCGTACTTGTCCACCCCGCCGGCCCCGGCGTCGCGGACCTCGGCGGGAATCTCGTCCATTCCGAAAACCGAACGGTAGATGTCTTCGTCACGGACCCGCAGGGCGGTGAGGCTCTCCTCATAACGGTCGAGTTTGGTGTTCATCAAGTCCATCCTAGCATCCCAGCGGGCTTTCTCCGCCTTGAGGAAGACTGTCTTAGGAAGGTCGAAGCCCAGCACCGAGGTGAAGAGCCACACATAAAGGACGGCCATGGCCACGCTGCCTGCGAACAGCAGCAGCCCCTTGAAGACTTTCGACTTCAAGGACACTTCCTTTATCTCATATAATAAGGTCTCAGGATTGAGAATATACCTTCGCATAGCCCACAAATATACCCTTTTTTGCGATAATTATAGAAAAATGTTATAATTTTGCCAATTCCGTGCCTTTCTGGAAGGAAACTTCTAGAAGAAACGGAGGAATATGGAAGAAAAGCTCAAGTTTCGCAATGCGAAACACCTTATTTCCCGTCACTTATGTGACGGAGCAAATCCCTCCCCTCGGGGGAGGGATTTAGGGGAAGGGTAACGTGGAATGATATTTCACGGGCGATGCTCTCCGAACGTGAGATAAGGTATTTCTGCCATATGCATTTATTTACTTGCAAAAGTTAAAATAATTGAATTACAGTTATGTACACTGCAAAAGAGATAAGACAGCAATTTTTGGACTTCTTCGCTTCGAAGGGACACACCGTGGTGCCGTCCGCACCGATGGTGATCAAGAACGACCCGACGCTGATGTTCACCAACGCCGGAATGAACCAATTCAAGGACATATTCCTGGGCAACTCCGTGCCTAAGATGAAAAGGGCGACGGATTCGCAGAAATGCCTCAGGGTCAGCGGAAAGCACAACGACCTCGAAGCCGTGGGTCACGACGGAAGGCACCACACGATGTTCGAGATGCTCGGCAACTGGAGTTTCGGCGACTATTTCAAGACCGAGGCCATCTCCTGGGCCTGGGAACTCCTGACGGAAGTCTACAAAATCGACAAGACGAAGCTCTACGCCACGGTGTTCGAGGGTTCAGCCGAAGACGGGACGGCTCTCGACGAGGAAGCCAGGCAGGCCTGGATGAAGCTGATGCCGGAGGACCACATCATCCTCGGCAACAAGCACGACAACTTCTGGGAGATGGGCGACACGGGTCCTTGCGGCCCTTGCAGCGAGATCCACATCGACCTGCGTCCGGACGAGGAGATCGCCAAAGTCCCAGGCAAAGACCTTGTCAACACCGACAACGACCAGGTCATCGAGATCTGGAATCTTGTCTTCATGCAGTACAACCGCAAGGCTGACGGCTCGCTGGAGTCGCTGCCTGCCAAGAACATAGACACCGGAATGGGTTTCGAGAGGCTCTGTATGGTGCTTCAGGGCAAGACCAGCAACTACGACACCGACGTGTTCTCCGGAATGATCCACAAAATCGAGGAACTCTCCGGCCACTCCTACCACGAGAACGGCAAGACCGAGGTCGCGATGAGGGTCATCGCCGACCACATAAGGGCAATAGCCTTCTCGATCGCCGACGGCCAGCTGCCTTCCAACGTGAAGGCCGGCTACGTCATCCGCAGGATCCTGCGCCGCGCCGTACGCTACGGCTACACCTTCCTCGGATTCAACGAGCCGTTCCTCTGCTCGCTCGTGCCTCAGCTTGTGGCCGACATGGGAGAGGCCTATCCTGAGCTCAAGGCCCAGCAGAAACTCATCGAGAGCGTCATCCGCGAGGAGGAGATGTCCTTCCTCCGCACCCTGGACAGGGGCATCCGCCTGATGGACGACTACATCGCCAAGAACGCGGCCACCAAGGTCATCCCGGGCGAGGACGCTTTCATCCTCTACGACACCTACGGCTTCCCGGTCGACCTGACCGAGCTGATCGCTTCGGAGAAGGGTTACACGGTGGACATGGAAGGCTTCGGCCGCGAGCTTCAGAAGCAGAAGGACAGGGCGCGCAACGCCACCGCCAACGAGTTCGGCGACTGGATCGTCTTCAACGAGGGCGAGGAAGAGGCCTTCGTGGGCTACGACTTCCTTGAACTCGAGGGCGTCAAGCTTCTCAAGCAGCGCACGGTCAAGCAGAAGAACAAGACAATGTTCCAGCTTGTCTTCGACCGCACTCCGTTCTACGCCGAGATGGGCGGACAGGTAGGCGACACCGGAGTCATCGTCTCCGGAAGCGGCGAACAGATCAGGATCCTCAACACGGTCAAGGAGAACAACCTCACCATCCACATCGCGGAGAAGATCCCTGCCGACTGCGCCGGGACATTCTCGCTGAAAGTCGATGCGGAACGCAGGCTCAAGATCACGGCGAACCACACGGCTACCCACCTTCTCGACTTCGCCCTCAGGGAACTTCTCGGCACACACGTCGAGCAGAAAGGCTCGTTCGTAGGCCCGGACTACTTCCGTTTCGACTTCTCGCACTTCTCCAAGGTCACGGACGAGGAGCTGCGCAAGGTCGAGCACAGGGTCAACCAGCTGATCCGCAGCGACTTCCCTCTCGAAGAAAAGAGAGATGCCACGATGGACGAGGCGAAGGCCATGGGAGCCATCGCCCTGTTCGGCGAGAAATACGGCGACCGCGTGCGCGTCGTCAAGTTCGGTGACTCCATCGAACTCTGCGGCGGCACACACGCCACATCGACCGGCCGGATCGGATTCTTCAGGATCGTCTCCGAGTCAGCCATCGCCGCCGGAGTACGCAGGATCGAGGCCGTGACCGGAGAGGCCGCGGAGAACATCCTCGACACCCTCACGGACACCCTCAAGGGCATCCGCACGATGTTCAACAACGCCCCTGACGTGGCAGCGGCGGTGACCAAGCTCATCGCGGAGAACACCGACGCGAAGAAGAAGATCGATGAATATGCCAAAGAAAAGGCGGCCTCGTTCGCGAAGACCATCTCCGAGAACGCAGAGGTCATCAACGGTATAAAAGTTGTCAAGTTCAGCCGGGACATCGACCCTGCCATGCTCAGGGAAGCCGCCACGATCCTCCAGAAGGAGGTCAGCGGATTCGTTCTCGCGGCCGGCTTCTGCCACGAAGGCAAGCCTCAGCTCGCGCTTATGTACTCCAACGACCTTGTGGCCGCCGGACGCAACGCGGCCAAGGACATCAAGGAAGCGGCCAAGTTCATCCAGGGCGGCGGCGGCGGACAGCCGACACTCGCCACGGCCGGCGGAAGGAACGCCGACGGAGTGGCCGCGGCCCTCGACAAACTCGTGGAAGTGGCCACGGCGTAAGCCGGCGAGGCTGAGACTGTAACAAGATATTCATAGAACGCCCTCCGGGGATATTCATAAAACACCTTCACTTCAAGGATGAAGAAGATCGACAGATTCATACTGACCTCATTCATAGGACCATTTTTCATGATCCTTCTTGTGGTCATCTTCATCCTTATGATGCAGTTCCTCTGGGTCTACATCGACGAGCTGGTCGGTAAAGGCCTGAGTCTGGGCATCGTGGCGGAGTTCCTCTTCTGGGGAAGCTGCACCGTGCTGCCGATGGCGCTGCCTCTTGCGACCCTGCTGGCCTCGATGATGACGGTCGGGAATATGGGCGAGAACAACGAGCTTCTGGCGCTCAAGGCGGCGGGAGTGTCGGTGCTGAGAGTGATCACCCCGATCATGATCGCCTCCTTCTTCATCAGCGTCGGAACCTTCTTCGTCATCAACAAGCTCGTGCCGATCTCCTACAACGAGATCTTCACCCTGCGCGACGACATCGGCAAGACCAAAGAGGAGATCAAAATCCCTTCCGGGACATTCTACGACGGTGTCGAGGGCTATGTCCTGCGGGTCGGAAGCCGCGATGACAAGACCGGCATGATGAAGGACGTGATGCTCTACGACCACCACAGCAGGGGCAGCGCGGGTCTCACGCTTGCCGACTCGGCGATCATGAAGCTGTCCAAGGACAAGTCCTACCTGACCTTCAGGATGTACAACGGCACCAACTACCAGGAGACCAACGAGAAGAGTTACAGGGACACGACCAGGCAGCTCCAGCGGATCGACTTCACCAGACAGGAGATGGTCATAGCTCTGGAGAACTACGCCTTCCAGAAGTCCGACAGCGCGAGGTACGGCGACCAGGTCAAGGCCCTGCCGCTTGAGAGGCTCAAGATGCAGAAGGACTCGCTGATGGCCAAGAGGGACAGCGTCAAGTCGATGCAGTTCACAGGCACGTCGGCCTCGTTCCTCTTCACGCAGAACAAGCAGCTCGACACGGCCAGATGCGGCGGGATCACCGCCAGATTCAGCGACCCTGGCTTCATGAACTTCCGGGACGAGCGGTCGACAGCCAACGCCCTCAGCAAGGCCGCCGACAACGCCAGGCAGCTGAAATCCAATCTTGAAACTTACGAGTTCGGCTCGTTCGACTACACGGTCCTGCTGCGTTTCACCTCCCTGGAATTTCTCAGGCGCTACGGCCAGGCGCTCGCCTGCTTCATAATGTTCTTCATCGGAGCCCCTCTCGGAGCCCTGATCAGGAAAGGAGGACTCGGAGTGTCGGCGATCGTCTCGGTGCTGTTCTTCGTCCTTTACTGGATCGTGGACATCACCGGCGTGAAACTGGCCAAGGACGGAAGCGTCAGCGCAGTCACGGGAGCGTTCCTCGCATCATTCGTGCTGCTGGTCATCGGCCTGTACCTCACCAGGAAGGCCATCCAGGACACAGACATCTCAAATATGGACAGTGTGAAGAATTGGTGGAGAAAGGCCAAGAGCACGGTGGCCGGCTTCTTCAAGAAGACAAAAATCGTGTACATGGGTACTCCGGAGTTCGCCGTCGAGCCGCTCCGCGCCCTGCTTGACAACGGCTACAACGTGGTCGGAGTCGTGACCGTGGCCGACAAGCCGAGCGGCAGAGGCCAGAAGGTGAACGAAAGCGCGGTCAAGAAATTCGCCGTGGAGAGGGGCATCCCTGTCCTCCAGCCTGTCAAGCTCAAGGATCCCGGGTTCCTCGCCCAGCTCAAGGCCCTGAAGGCCGACCTGTTCGTCGTCGTGGCGTTCAGGATGCTGCCGGAAGAGGTCTGGGCGATGCCTAAACTCGGGACGTTCAACCTGCACGCCGCCCTGCTGCCTCAGTACCGCGGAGCCGCCCCTATCAACTGGGCCGTGATCAACGGGGAGACCCGCACCGGGGCCACCACCTTCATGATCGACAAGGACATCGACACGGGCGGCATCATCCTGCGCCAGAGCATCGACATCGCGCCGACTGACACCGCCGGAGACGTACACGACAAACTGATGGCCATCGGTGCCGAGCTTGTCGTCCAGACCACCCAGGGCATAATCGAACACAATGTGGACACCCGCGTCCAGAGGAGTTTCATCCAGGGTTCGGAGGTTCTCAAGCCTGCCCCTAAACTCACCAGAGAGCTTTGTCACATCGACTGGAACGACTCCACCAGACAGGTGGTCAACCTTGTGCGCGGCCTAAGCCCGTACCCGACCGCCTACACCGAACTTGTGCGCGAGGGCGGAGTCCCGACCCAGCTCAAAATCTTCTCGGCGACCGCGGTGACCGAGCCTGTCCAGGGTCCCCGCGAGCCTGGCCGGATCATCACCGACGGCAAGTCCTACCTGCACATAACGACCGCCGACGGAGCCGTGGCCCTTCACGATGTCCAGCTCGCCGGCAAGAAGCGGATGGACATCAAGGCCTTCCTCGCAGGGTTCCGCGAGCCGGAGACCTACACCACCACCGCAGGCACATCCAAAGCCGAAATCGCCAGAACGAAAGCGTGATGGAAGCCGTAATCATCGGAAACGGCGACTTCCCCAGGAAGGAATACCCCCGCGAGCTGCTCCGCAGGGCGGACATAATCGTCTGCTGCGACGGAGCGCTGAAGACATTTCTCAAGCACAGAGACAGGATATTCACAGACCGCCGCGACCCCGACGCCATCGTGGGGGATATGGATTCCATCTCACCGAAACTGCTTTCTGAATATTCAGACATCGCGGTGCGGGTCGAGGAGCAGGAAAGCAACGACCAGACGAAGGCTTTCCGCTACCTGACGGAGCGCTGGCCGCAGGTTCGGACCGTCCACATCCTCGCTGCTACAGGCAAACGGGAGGACCACACCATCGGCAACCTGGGACAGGTGATGGAATATGCCCGCTGCTTCGGTGCGAGCGGCTGCCCCGGCGATGAAGGAATATATCTGGACGCGGTTTCAGACTGGTCGACGGCCTTCGCTCTGACCGATTCCTGCGAACTCTTTGTCGGCGAAGGCAGGGCCGTGTCCATATTCAGTCCCGACAATTCATTGAACATCAAGTCCGAAGGTCTTGTATGGCAGACCTCTGGCGTCGTGTTCGACAACTGGTGGAAGGCCACCCTTAACCGTGCCTGCGCCGACTCCATCCGCCTGACCTTCTCCCACAAGTCCATCGCCCTCGTGGTTCTTGACTGACACCGGCCCTTGACCCGGCAGTCAAGCGACAGCGATACCAGAATACGGGAAATTGATGTCCGGGGATTGAAAATCTGCGATGTAATCGTTATCTTGCGGAAGATTTGGCTTTAATGAATATGCTTAGAAAACTCAGAATCGCTTTGGGGGCAATCTGCCTTCTCGGCATCACATTGCTGTTCCTCGACCTGTCCGGAGTTCTGCACCACTGGCTCGGCTGGCTCGCGAAGATCCAGTTTCTGCCGGCTGTGCTGGCGCTCAACCTCGGAGTCATCATCGCTCTCGTGCTGGTGACCCTGCTCTTCGGCAGAATCTACTGCTCGGTCATCTGCCCTCTGGGAGTGTTCCAGGACGGGGTCTCGAACCTCAGTTCCAGAAGGAAAGGCAAGAAAGCCAGGTTCGGATATTCAAAAGAAAAGAAATGGCTGCGCTACGGAGTGTGGGTGATTTTCGTGGTGGCGCTGGTGGCGGGCGCGGGCTCGCTCGTGGCGCTTCTCGCCCCGTACAGCGCCTACGGCAGGATAGTGCAGAGCCTCATCGCACCGCTGGTGGGCTGGGGCAACAACCTGCTTGCGGCTGTCGCCGAGAGGTACGACAGCTATGCGTTCGCCACCAAGGAAGTGTGGCTGAAGAGTCTTCCGACTCTGGTCGTGGCCGCCGTGACCCTCATCGCCGTGGTGGTGCTGGCCTGGAAGAACGGACGCACCTACTGCAACACTATCTGCCCGGTAGGCACTACGCTGAGTTTCTTCTCCCGCTTCGCCATGTTCCGCCCGATGATCGACAAGTCGAAGTGCAGGAATTGCCGCGCTTGCGAAAAGAAATGCAAGGCCGCCTGCATAGATGTCGACAACCATAAGATCGACTACAGCCGCTGCGTGGACTGCTTCAACTGCCTTGAGAACTGCAAGTTCGGAGCGCTGAAGTACAGGTTCGCCTGGGAAGCCGGCCGCGGAGAGAGCCCGGCCGCGGACGGATCGGCCGAGGCAGGACAAAACCCGGCCGGCAACGGCAGGAGGGCGTTCCTGATAGGCGGGGCGGCGGTGATCGGCGGAGCCGCTCTCGGCGAGATTTCAGCCCTGGCCCAGACAGCGGCCGCCGCCGGAGACACCACCGGTGTCAAGGACAAGAAACGAGACGGCGGATTCGCCGAGATCATACCTAAGAAAGCCCCTGTGAGGACGGTTCCGGTCACGCCTTTCGGCTCGGAATCCGTGGACAAGTTCTACGACCGCTGCACGGCCTGCCAGCTTTGCGTGGCCTCCTGCCCGAACAACGTGCTGCGTCCGACCTCAAGCCTTGACCATCTGATGCAGCCGCAGATGTCCTTCGAGAGAGGCTACTGCCGGCCGGAATGCGTCAGATGCTCGGAAGTCTGCCCGGCCGGAGCCATTCTCAAAATCACTCCGGAGGAGAAAACCAGCTGGAAAGTCGGCACGGCCGGCGTGGATCTTGACCTGTGCGTGGTGAACCGCGACGAGGTGAGCTGCGGCAACTGCGCCCGCCACTGCCCGGTCGGGGCCATCAGGATGGTCAAAAAGAACCCTGACGATGAGAAGAGCCTCAGGATCCCGACAGTGAACGAGGAGAAATGCATCGGCTGCGGAGCCTGCGAGAACCTCTGCCCGGCCCGTCCGATAAGCGCCATCACCGTCAATGGCTGCCAGGTCCACCACAAAATCTGACCTCCCGCGGAAAACGGAGTGCCACCGACGGCTTCCGCAAGCACCAAATACCTGTGACAAAATACATTGAATATGAGCGACAACATCAATAGAAGAGAATTCCTGAAGAGAGCCGGGGCCGGGGCGGCCGCCGCCGGAACTCTGGCGCTTGCCGGAGCCTGCGCGCCGAAAAAGACGGCCGAGACTCTGGCCGGTTCAGAAAACGCCGGAAACGACGCCGGAAACGGTGTGATGGAAACGCGCGTCAATCCGGGCAACGGCGACAAAGTCTCCCTGCTGGGTTACGGATGTATGCGTTTCACGATGACCAAGGACGGGAACGGAGAGGACATCGTGGATCAGGAGAATGCCAACAAGCTGATTGACTATGCGTTGGCGAACGGCGTGAACTACTACGACACCTCCCCGGTCTACCTGCGCGGACTCTCCGAGGAAGCAGTCGGAAAAGCCCTCAGCCGGCATCCGAGGAACTCCTACTACATAGCCACGAAGCTGTCCAACTTCAGCGACCACTCGAAGGCCGCCTCGATGAAGCTCTACAACGACTCCTTCGAGTACCTCCAGACCGACTATCTGGACTACTACCTGCTGCATTCCCTCGGCCGCGGAGGCCTTGAGGCCTTCGATGAAAGGTTCGTGGACAACGGGATGATGGACCTGCTGCAGGCGGACAGGGAAAAGGGCAAGATCCGCCAGCTGGGTCTGTCCTTCCACGGCAACAAAGAGCAGTTCGACCAGCTGATGACCCTCCACGAAAAGTACCACTGGGATTTCGTCCAGATCCAGATGAACTACTATGACTGGAAGCACGCAGACGGCCAGCGCAACGTCAACGCCGAGTACCTCTACGACGAACTGGACAAGAGAGAGATCCCGATCGTGATCATGGAGCCTCTGCAGGGCGGCCGGCTGGCCAATCCGGCAGAGAGCGTCGTGAACAGGCTGAAGGAGCGTGACCCTGAGGCATCACTCGCCTCTTGGGCGTTCAGGTTCGTAGGGTCGTACCCGAGGATCCTTACGGTGCTGAGCGGAATGGTCTACCAGGAGCATCTCGAAGACAACCTCAAGACCTTCAAGGGGTTCAAGTACCTTACCGAAGAGGAGAAAGCCTTCCTTGGGACCGAAGTCGCCGGCATAATGGCCAGCTTCCCTACCATCAACTGCAATGACTGCAAGTACTGTATGCCTTGCCCGTACGGAGTGGATATTCCCGGAATATTCAAGCACTACAATGAGTGCGTGAACGAGGGTCAGGTGGCGCAGAGCGCAGAGCAGGAGAATTACCGCAAGCTGCGCAGGGCCTACCTCGTAAGTTACGACAGGGCGATCCCTTCCGTCCGCCAGGCGAGCCATTGCATCGGGTGCAAGCAGTGCGTCGAGCATTGTCCTCAAAGCATCGCCATCCCGCGCGAACTTCGCAGGATCGAGGCCTACGTCGAGAAACTCAAGCGAGACACGCTTTAGACTCCCTGCCGGCACGGCTGGATATTCAGCCACCAAGCGGAGATTAAAATTTCCGCCCCGGTAGCTGAATATTCAAATGATTTGATTATCTTTGCAGTCCTTTCAACAACAAAAGGTCATTGGAGAGATGCTCGAGTGGCTGAAGAGGCACGCCTGGAAAGCGTGTGACCTCCCAAAGGGGTTCGCGAGTTCGAATCTCGCTCTCTCCGCAAAACGGCTTTGCAGAATCCTGCAGAGCCGTTTTTGTGTGTCTGCACGCCACTGCGACCCGCAGCGCGCGTTCCCGATGGATGCAGGAATATATTAGTTCACGGAAAAGAAAAAGTCAAATGATTTTTCAGCCGCAGGCGACTTTGGCACGGAAATGGTATTAAAGGGGAATCGACATAAATATTTTACTCATAAACCAAAAAACTGACTCAATAGTTATTTCATAAGTATTGAATAAGAATAGTCCGAAGCTTGACGTGAGTCACGCTTCGGATTCTCTTTTACCCGCTCCATAGAGGAAAGTAGCGATGAGTCACCGTAATCAGCTCCTATGTGCGGTACATCTCCAGAATTACTCAGTGCTTACTGTCCAGCCTTTAGGAATGCCGTTGGTGCCGGTCACATCCCAGGTCGCCGCACTGCTCTTGACAAAGGACATAATATTACCGGATACATTAATAAGTCCAGTACCGCTAACTGCCACTCTATATGAAGCATCATACGATGTCTGAGAGAACGTGGCATTACGACCTCGATTCCCAGTCCATTATTTATTGCCATAATTTCGTAACGCTCTTTTCGTATCGTAATTTTCGTAACGAAATTATAGTAATGGCGCAAATTGTCTTATATTTGCAGAAAAACAATGTTATGAATAATCCTTTCATTACTACCGGATATGCCGGGGAAGAGTATTTCTGTGACAGAGTTGAGGAAACCAGAGATTTGAGATCTCTTCTCGTAAATGAGAACAATGTCGCTCTCATCTCTCCCAGGAGGCTGGGAAAGACGGAACTCATCTATCACGTCTTTGACTGCGATGAATTCCGTGACCGCTATTACTGCTTTCTGGTAGATATATATGCCACCAGATCTCTCAGTGACTTCGTGAATCTGCTTGGGAAATCAGTGCTTGATACTTTGAAGCCGAAAGGCAAAACCGCCTGGGAGAAATTTATCCGGACAGTCAATTCCATCCGCTCAGAAATAACTTTCGATATTAACGGGACGCCGTCCTGGAGCATCGGGTTCGGTGAAATAAGAAACCCGGCGGTTACTCTCGACGAAATTTTCTCCTATCTGCAAAATGCCGACCGCCCCTGTATCGTTGCCATAGATGAATTCCAGCAAGTTACCAAATACGATGATTCCACAGTCGAAGCGACCATAAGAACCTATGTACAGAAGACCACAAATGCCCATTTCATTTTCTCAGGAAGTCAGCGGCATCTGATGGACGGGATGTTCACATCTGCGTCGCGGCCTTTCTATCAGAGCGTCACGATAATGAATCTTCAGCCTTTGGATCTTTCCAAATATACTGAATTTGCCGTAGCCAAATTCAGAGAAAGAGACAGAGAACTCGATCCGGAGGTGGTTTCGATACTGTACAAGAGGTTCGATGCCGTTACCAGCTACATCCACCGAGCCCTCAACGTCCTGTTCTCCAGAACGGAAAAGGGCTGCAGATGCGGAACTGACATGATCGATGAAACCATAGATTTCATCGTGAAGCAGTCTACGGACAGCTATGAATCCCTACTGTATCAGATGCCTGTAAAACAGAGAGATGTATTTCTGGCTATCGCTTCGGCAAAGGAAGCGAAAGAAATCACCGGGAGTTCATTCATCCGAAAATACGGGCTTACATCCCCAAGCAGTGTCTCTTCCGCAGTCAAATCATTGCTCGACAAAGATTTCATAACCAACGACAAGGGAGTGTATTCCGTTTACGACAAATTTTTCCTCCTCTGGCTGGACCGTAAAGGATATCTGGTATAAGTGAACCCGAACTCAAGCGTTCGCCTTGCGTCTTATTCACTGGGCAGCGGACTCCCCAGCCCCCTTGACACAATTAAAAGCTACGACACCACATCCTTTCAAACTCAACCGCTTCGGACGCGCCTGACACGGCCAATCAGGAGTTTCGTTTCAGCACTTGTTTCCAAGCCTGCCTGGGAGGTCGCAGCAAATACATCGACGTGCCGAAGTAAAACGTTATTACGTCATCTGGATGCACTCCAGACCGGGCCATTGACCGGAGTGGTTTGCTTTGCATTTGCGTCAGACCCAGGTTCACTTCAGCAACGGCGCTTCGTGCCATTCGACAATATTCTCATAACAGACTTGCCTTCCCTCTTGTTTCCCCCCAAAAGCAAAGAACTTGCTACTTGCCGACGAGAAACCTAATCGCCTCCGCCGGATGGTGAAGAATCATCCGCGGCCCGCTGTAACGCATCACCTCGCGGATCCGTTCCCGCATATCCTTCCGGTAGCAATGCACAGGACACTTGTGGCACTTGGTCTTGTCATCGCCGAACTTGCATCGGTCAAGCCTCGCCCAGGAATACTCCAGCAGTTCCCGGCACTCATTGCACAGACTGTCAACTCCGTGACTGTGACGGCACCACAACTCAATCATATGCTTTACAGTCCTCTTTTCTCTTTCTATCCTTCCCATAACATCAGAACAATATGTCCTCCTTTCTGATCCTGTCCTCCTCGGTGACGGGTCTGATGACCTTGCAAGGCACGCCTCCGGCCACCACACCTGCGGGAATGTCGCGAGTCACGACTGCTCCGGCTGCTATGACGCTGCCCTCCCCGATGGTAACTCCCCCCAAGACCGTGACGGCTGCTCCCAGCCACACGTTGTCCCCGATGGTTATCGGCCTGCTTGAAGTGAGAGGTTCGCTCCTGCGCTGCTCCGAGTTCACCGGATGGCCCGCGCAGGCGATTACGCACTTGGGGCCAATGAACACGTCAGCGCCGATATGTATGGGCGACGTGTCGAGGAACACGCAGTCGAAATTGACGAAGGTGAAGTTCCCTCCGGCGAAATGCGTGTTGACACCGTAGTCGAAGTGGACGTGCGGCATTATGGCGACACGCTCGTTCCAGGAGCCGAGAAGCTCCTTCAGGATGGCCGAAAGCCGCTCCTTGTCCTCGGGGTCGGTCGAGTTGTATCTCCAGCAGAGTTCCCGAGCCTTCGCCTGTATCACCCCCGGAATCCGCCTCACGTCGCCCGCGTAGGGCTCGTCGGAAGTAACAATGTCCAATACCGTTTTTTCCTTATTCTCCATTCCGTTTGTCGGATTTTAACTGCCATTAGATGTGCTGACGTGTTCCACTTTGCCGTCACTTTCCCCGAAATATTTACTGTTGAGATAAAGCGAAGAGGAGGGCGGTCAGGTCTTCGGGGGTGGCGCCGCGGAAGTAACGGGAGACGGGCTGGGCGGAGAGGAAGGCGCTGACCGTGGCGCGGTCGTAGCGGAGGCCGACAAGACGGGCGGCAAGCTCGTCGGCCGGGGTGTCGA
>CAVEYE010000092.1:0-21756 GCA_963619595.1 bacterium
TGTGGAGCCGCTGCTGGAAAAGATGGGCATCGATTACGATCCCGACCGGAAGTACTTGGGAGTCAACGGCAAGGATCTCGGCCAGCCCGGCCCTTGCACTTGTCTGAAATAAATATTATTGAAAAGATTCTTGGCATGAAAAACAATATTCTTATCATAGGTGGCGGGCCTGCCGGCCTGGAAGCCGCTTCCGGCCTCCAGAGGCTGGGCTACAATGTCATCCTCATAGAGCGCTCACGGACCCTCGGCGGCCATCTCGCCAGATGGGACAGGCTTTTCCCTGACGGAGTGCCGGCCCCGACCGTCCTCGACGGCCTCCTCGGCAAGATGGATGGAGTCAAATGCTTCACCGACACCGAGGTGCAGTCCATCAACCGCCTCGACAAATCCTACAACGTCATCCTGTCCAACGGCATCACCGTCCTTTCCGACGCGGTGCTGCTTTCAACCGGCTTCGACTTGTTCAAGGCGGACAAGAAGGAGGAATATGGCTACGGCATCTATGACCACGTGATCACGAACGCCGATCTCGAGGCCTGGTTCAAGACAGGCTCGGACACCCGTGTCGCCAATCCGAAGAAGATCGGATTCGTGCACTGTGTCGGCTCCAGGGACGAGAAATCCGGCTGCAGGTCCTGCTCGAAAGTCTGCTGCGCCACGGCCGTCAAACAGGCCTGCGAGATGAAACAGGCCTTCCCTGACGCGCAGGTCTACTGCTTCTACATGGACCTGCGTCTCTTCGGCCGCCACTACGAGGACCTCTACCTGAGCGCCCAGAAGAACTACGGCGTGAGGTTCATCCGAGGCCGTCTCGCCGAGGTCTCCGAGAACGTGGACGGAAGCCTTCTCGTGAAGGCCGAGGACACGGTGGCCGCGAAGCCGCTGAAAGTCACCCTTGACCTTCTCGTCCTGATGGCCGGAATGAGGCCTTCGGCCGCAGGCAAGGCGGTCGGAGACCTTCTCGAACTTCCAGTCGAGGAGGACGGCTTCTTCGCCGTCCGCGACGCCATCCTTTCCGGCCAGCGCAGCCCTCTGCCGGGGCTTTTCATCGCCGGTGCGGCCACAGGCCCGAAGACGTTGCCGGACACCCTCGCCGACGCGAGGGGAGCGGTCGTCGAGATCGACCGCTACCTCACCGACATATTCCCTGACGCCAAGAATTACAAGACTTTGATCCGCGAGAGATGGTAGATTTCGGTTTCGGTCTGGTCCCAAGTTCCAGAATCAATCTTGACCTTTTCGACAGGGAAAAGTTCGAAGCTCTGGCCGCCGTCGAGCCGGATGTGCGCAAGTGCATGGCCTGCGGCAGCTGCACGGCCGTCTGCACGGCCGGGAAGTTCGTCCGCACCAGCGTCCGTTCGGCCATCGAGGAAATCCAGAACGGTCATCCAGACAAGGCTCTCGACCTTCTGAAGTCCTGCCAGCTGTGCGGCAAATGCTCGATGGTCTGCCCGCGCGGCATCAACACCAGGCATCTCATCCTGTCCATCTCTAAAGTTTACGGCACGAAATGACTCTTCTGACCTCAATAATGCTGGCCGTCAGGCCGGCTCCCGAAGTGATTGACAGAATCCCTTCAGGGTACAACAATTTCGTCATTCCGTTCGTCGTCGGAATCTGTTTCATGCTCTGCTGGCTGTCTGTCGGCCTTGTGAGGCTTCTCGCAAAGATCCCGGCGGAAGACCGCCACAGGCTCTGGCGTTCGCTGGTCACTCCGAAGACGGCGCTGAAGAACATCCGCGACCTGTTCTGCGACTGCCTTTTCCACACCAAGATCTGGAAGAGGAAACCGCTGCTCGGCTATATGCATTCCTCCATCGCTTTCGGCTGGTTCATGCTGATCGTGCTTGGACATCTTGAGGTGGCCTTGTTCGTGCCGTCCCATCTGGCCTGGACGCAGGGCGGACTGTTCTACCCGATCTTCTACAGGTTCTTTGTCTGGATCAATCCGGCCCACGCCACGCTGCGAGGCTCGTTCTTCTTCTTCCTGATGGACTTTTTCCTGCTCTATGTGCTGACCGGAGTGGGAATGGCCATATTCAAAAGATTCCGTTCCATCGTGCTGGGAATGAGGCACACCACGAAGCCGTCGCTGGCCGACCGAATCGCCCTCTACAGCCTCTGGATGATCTTCCCGTTGAGGCTGCTGGCCGAGAGTTTCACCGCCGACCTGAGCGGTGGAAGCTTCCTGACCGTGCCTGTGAACCATATCTGGCATCTGATCTTCGGTGACAAACTCTTCTTCATGCCTGTCTGGTGGGCCTACTCGATCTGCCTGGGTCTGTTCTTCGCCGCGATGCCGTTCAGCCGGTATATGCACATCCTGACAGAGGTCCTGTGGATCCTGCTGCGCAACGCCGGGATCAAGCCGAACCATCCGCGCAAAGGAGTGGCCGAGGCCGAGATCTACGCCTGCTCGAGCTGCGGACTCTGCCTCGACGCCTGCCCTATGAATGTGCAGAAGAAGAACCTGAAGTTTTCCTCGGTCTATTTCATCAGATTCCTGCGCCGTCATAACGAGAGGAAAATCAATGATATAGCGGACAAGTGCCTGATGTGCGACAAGTGCCACGCCCTCTGCCCGGTCGGAGTGGACGCTCCGGCGCTCAGGCGGGCGCAGCGCAAGACAGTCAACAATGCACTGTCCTACGACTATTCCTACCTCAAGTCAGCGGCGGTCTGTCCGGCTTCGGCTGCGGGAATATCCTCGGCTGCAAGGATATCCGGGGCTGCTGATAATAATGCCGATGGCTCCGGCTCCGTACAGGCTGCCGTAGAGGCTCCTGTGATGTATTTCGCAGGATGTATGAGCCATCTCACCCCGAGAATCATCAAATCCGTCGAGAGCATATTCAAAAAAGCGGGTGTTGAATATGTCTTCGCCGACCGTGACGGGGGAATCTGCTGCGGGCGGCCATTGATGCTCGCCGGCAAGACCGACGCCGCCCGGGAGACCATCGCCGCCAACCGCAGGATGATCCTCGAGTCGGGCTGCCGCACGCTTGTGCTGTCCTGCCCTATCTGCTTCAAGGTTTTCAAGGATGAATATGCTCTCGAAGGTGTCGAGGTGCTTCATTACACGCAGTACGTGAAGCGTCTGGTGGATGCCGGCAGGCTGACTCTGGAAGCGGGAGAAGAGAAGATCGTCTACCACGATCCGTGTGAACTTGGCCGAGGCTGCGGGGTTTATGCCGAGCCGCGCGCCGTCCTGGGACAGGTCGGAAATCTTGTCAAGGCCGCCAAGGAAGGCGACGAGAGCATCTGCTGTGGAGGAAGTCTGGGCAGTCTGACCCTGGACGCCCACGACAGGGCTAAGGTGACGGAGTCCGCCGTGTCGAACCTTATGACGAACGGCCCTCAGACCATCGTCACAGCTTGTCCTCTTTGTCTGAAAACCTTCTCGGAGGCCGCTCCGGAAGGGGTGAAGGTCAAGGATTTCGCCGAAATCGTCAGCGGAAAAGCTTGTCGATCTCTTTGACGGATTCCGGAAGGGAGAAGACCACGACCCTGTCGTAAGGTTCGATGCGGGTTGAGCCGACGGCGATCATCGCCTCGCTGCCTCTGATGAGGCCGCCGATGACAGCGTCTTTAGGGAAGGTGATGTCCTTCAGCGCTCCCTTGGTGATCCCGCTGCCGGCCGCGACCGTATATTCAAGTACTTCCGTGTCCGTGCCGCTCATATAGCGTACGAGCCTCGCTTTGCCGCTTAGGGTGAATTTGAAAAGCCTTCCGGCAGTGATCAGTTTCTTGTTGATCACCGAGTCAACGCCCATCTCTTCGGCGAGATGGATGTACTCGATGTTCTCGACCTCGGCTATGGTCTTGTCCACGCCGAATTTCTTGGCCACCACGCAGGCCAGCACGTTGGCCTCGTCGTTGCCGGTCAGGGCGAGGAAAGCGTCGTGTTCCTTGATGCCTTCTTCAAGGAGCAGGTCCGAGTTCCTTCCGTCGCCGATGACCACGATGACGTTGTCAGGCAACCTTTCCGAAAGAACCATTCCGCGTTCCTTGTCTTTCTCAAGGATCTTAACCGACGAGATCTTGGCGCTGAGCCTCGCCGCCACGAGCTCGGCGATCCTGGACCCGCCGAGAATCATCACCCTGTCGATCTCTATGTTGCTCTTGCCGAGGAACTTCTTGATGAACTCCATCCCTTCCCTGGTGGCGATGATGAACACCAGGTCGTTGAACATCAGTTTGGTGTCGTACTTCGGCATGACAGTCCTGCCTCCGCGGGTGATCGCGATGACGCGGAACTGGAGGTTGTCGCTGGTGGCTATGGCGGCGAACTCGGCGATCTTCATGTCCAGGAGAGGGGAGTCCTCCTCGAGTTTGAACACCTCCACCTGAAGTTTGCCTCTGGCGAAGTCCATCGAGTCCATCGAGGTCGTGTGCTTGAGAAGGTCGAGGATCTCGTCGGCCGCAAGCCTTTCGGGGTAGAACATCAATTCGATGCCCATCTGCTTGAACAGCAGCTTGTTCTCTGCCGAGAGGAAGTCGTTGTCATCGATTCTGGCAGTTACCTTTTTAGCTCCGAGGTTCTTGGCGAGAAGGGCGCTGACGATGTTCACGTCCTGCGGCACGAAAGGCACGACGGAGATGAACAGGTCCGCGTCCTGGACTCCTGCCTCCCGCATCACCTTGAGCGAAGACGACGGGCCTTCTATGGCGATCACGTCGGCGATTGCGCTGAGGTTCGACAGCCTCGCCGGGTCGTCGTCGATCACGGTGATGTCATTAGCTTCCAGGCTCAGCATCTTAGCAAGATGCGAACCGACCTCTCCCGCTCCCTGAATTACGATTTTCATATTGGTTGTTTACGAATATATTCAAATATGCGGCGGCCTTTGAGGAGGGCAGCCGGGATGATCCATTCCGGGAAAAGCCGCGGAACGTCGATCCGGCGATGCGTGTCGGCATATTCCTGAATCTGAGAGACTTCCGTCTTGACCCTGAGGGCGCGGAACTCCTTGTGCGCCTCCACCACGGCCTTGTAGCACTCCTTCTTTCTCGTCAGAAGGTAAACCGCCGCCGAACACCCGTCAAGGCACATTCTTAGGAATATGGTCCTGTCCGCCCTGCGGCAGGCCTTTATGGCGGCCTTGTCCGGTGTCAGTTCCCGCACTTCCTGCAGGGCATAGGTCTTCGCAAGGTTGTTGCTCAGCATCAGCAGGTTGTTGCGGAAGTTCAGTTTCAGTTTCCACGGTGAGTCGTTCGGCAGAGTCCCGCCTCCGAGATGCCAGACTACGGATTTCGGGACCACATTGACGCTCTTGCCCTCCAGCTGGAATCTCCAGCAGAGGTCGATCTCCTCCATGTGGGCGAAAAACCTGTCGTCAAGCCCTCCGGCCTTTTCGTAGTCCGAAGTCCGCACCATCAGGCAGGCCCCCGTGGCCCAGAAGACCTTGGCGGGGGAGTCGTACTGTCCCTCGTCCTTCTCGACCCTCTTCATCACCCGTCCGCGGCAGAACGGGTAGCCGAAACGGTCAAGAAGACCGCCGGCCGCTCCTGCATATTCAAAAGAGTCCTTGTCGTACCAGGAATGGAGTTTCGGGGCGCAGGCGGCGCAGTCCGGGTGACTGTCCATCCATTCCTCAAGCGGTGCGAGCCAGCCGGGGGAAACCTCTATGTCCGAGTTGATCAGGACGAAGTACTCGAGCGAGTAGGCTTCCGGGAGCGAGCGCACAGCCTTGAAGGCGGCGTTGTAGCCTCCCGTGAAGCCGAGATTCTTGCCCAGGCGGATCTGTCTTACGGAAGGGAACGACTCCGTCATCATCTCCATCGACCCGTCGGTGGAGCCGCTGTCGGCCACGATGACCTCCGCCCCTTCCGTCATCGACGAAAGGAGAGCGGGCAGGAATCGCTTAAGGTAATCCTTTGTGTTCCAATTCAGTATGACGACCGCCGTGCGCATGGCCTAGTTCTCCTTGCAGCAGCCGCCTTCCTTGTCGCAGCAGCCTTCGTGATCCCCGTTTCCCTCGTGGCAGCAACCGCCTTCGTGGTCACCGCCTTCCTCGTGGCAGCACCCGCCGTCTTTCTTGCCCTCGCCGTGGCAGCATTTGCCGTTCTTCTTGTGGCAGTGATGACCTTCCTCATCCTGAGGCAGATACTCGCCGTGAAGGCCCTCTTTGAGTTCCTTCTCGGTGGCCTCTCTGACGCTGACGACCTTGCCCGTGAAATTCAGGGTCTTGCCGGCCATCGGATGGTTGAAGTCCATCGTGACGCTGTCTTCCTCTACCTCGAAGACCGTCCCCTGGACGACCTGGCCGGTGTTGCTCAACATAGGGATGACCTGGCCTACGACCAGAAGCTCCTCGCAGACTTTGCCGTCGATCTCGAACGCCTGCTTAGGCAGTTTGAAAAGGCGGTTCTCGTCGCGGACTCCGTAGCCTTCCTCAGGGGTGAGCGTGAAGGCGAACGTGTCGCCCGGCTCCTTGCCCTCGACTTCGCTCTCGAATTTCGGGAGCAGCATATGTGTGCCGTGAATGTAGTCCAGCGGACGCTCTTCGGTGGCTTTGTCGGCGAGCTTGCCGTCGACAATCAGTTCGTAGGTCAGTGAGACCACATTGTTTTTCTGTACTTTCATAACTATTAGATTGTTAATAATTTATATTCATTTAAAGGTGCGTCCCCTCCGTCGCCTCAGGCGCTGAAGTCGACGTTTCCGAACGCTAAGGTAGGAATAAGTTTTGATTTACACATCCTTGAGTCGTCTCCGGCGAGAAGAAGCGAGTTCCAAAGTTTCATCAGATTGCCGGTGATAAGCACCTCGCGCACCGGATGCACGATCCGGCCTTTCCTGAACACGAAGCCTTCGACTCCAAAGGAGAAATCACCGGAGACCGGGTTGCTGTTGCCTCCGTTGAAACCTGTCACCAGCACACCGTCGCCCACCAGCTCCATTATCCTGTCCCTGTCGAGAGACCCCTGCACCGGACCGAACGAAGGAGCCGCGCAAGGCATCAGGACAGGTCTTGTGACATCGTAGGTGGTCGGCGGGAGGCCGAGTTTCCTGGCGTAGAAAGTGCTGAGGAAGTACTCTTTCACGACGCCGTTCTCGATGACCGGGGTCTCCAGCGTGGTGACTCCTTCGATGTCGAACAGTGTGGAGCCGAACTTTCCCTGGCTCTTCGGCCTGTCCCAGACCGTCATCCAATCCGGGAACAGCTTCTTGCCCAGCGAGTCCTGCAGGAACGAGGTCTTCTGCTGCAGCGAACTGCCTCCCAGAGCGCCCATCACAGGATTCAGCAGCTTCGAGGCGACCTCGCTGTCCACGACCATGGTGTACTTTCCGCTCCTGATCTTCTTCGGACCTATCTGGGAATATGCCCTCCGGTAGGCTTCTTCACCGCAGCCGTCCACCTTGAGGTCGGCGAAAACCGGCGCGGCGTCCCACCAGTAGCCGCTGAACTTGTCCCCGTCCCCGCTCTCCACGGTCACCTCGACTCCATATTCAAAGGAAGTCTCGATGTGGCGGCACCGCAGCCCGTCGGAGTTGATGATGACGCAGTCGGAGATGGAGTCTGAATATTCACCCTCCTCGGAGATGAGTCCCTTGTGGCTTCCTTTCTTGAATATGGCCGCGTCGAGCGCGAGCTGGCGTCTGCGGTCAAGGGAAAGGGCGGGGTAGTCCTCGTCGTACAGCCCGAGTTCAAGTCCGGTGACGGCGTTCTTCTCAAGCCTGGCAGGGTCGGGAAGTGTGCGCAGAGGCTCCTCCGCCATCATCCTGACGGCCGAGACGGCCTTCGGCAGGAAGTCTCCGTCGACGCAGTCCTCGAGCCTGTTGGTCGAGAACGAACTGGAGCGGCTTCCTATGTAGAGTACCGCGGTCAGCGAGCGGTCGAGGCAGTGCGAGACCTTGTCGATCTCCCCGTTGAGCGTGCCGAACAATTCCATAAGGCTCTTGTTCAGAGTGATGCGGACGTGGTCCGCCCCGAGAGCCAGCGCCTTTTCCTGGCATCTGACGGCCAGCCCGATCTCGGCGGCCGTGAGTGTTCCTTTGATTTCTTCCATTCTGTTCCCCTCCTATTCCCCTCCGACGGTGAGATTGCTGACCAGCACGGTCGGGATGCCGCACGACACAGGGCAGCTCTGCCCTTTGCCGCAGGTCCAGGCCCCTTTGTCGATCTTCAGGTCGTTCCCGACGGCCACGATGTCGGCCAGGGCCTGCGGCCCGTTGCCTATGATGTTGATGTCCTTGACAGGCTGGGTGAGCCTTCCGTTCTCGATCAGAAATCCGCTTTTCACGAAGAACGTGAAGTCACCCTCTCCGATCTGCACCTGCCCGTTGCTGAACTGGTCGACGTAGATGCCTTTCTTCACGGAGGCGATGATGCTTTCCTTGTCGGCCTTGCCGCTCTCCATGTAGGTCGACCTCATCCTCGGGATAGGGGCGTACCTGAAGGACTCCCTCCTGCCGTTGCCGGTAGGGGAGACCCCGTAGAAACCGGCGCTGATCCTGTCGTGCAGGTAGGAGGTCAGGACTCCGTCCTTGACCATATATATCTTCTGTCCAGGGACTCCCTCGTCATCGAAATCGACGGAACCTCTGTCCCACCGGACAGTGCCGTCGTCGACTATGGAGATGTCCTTGCGGCAGACCTCGCTTCCTATCCTGCCGGAAAAGATAGACTGGCCTTTACGGTTGAAATCGGCCTCGAAAGCGTGTCCCATAGCCTCGTGCAGCAGGATTCCGGAGGCTCCCGCCCCCATCACGACGGGCATCTGCCCTCCCTTCGGGCGTCTGGCGGCGAAACGGTCGTCTATGCCGGCGACAACCTCGTCGGCGACCTCGTCGAGCAGGGCTTCCGTGATCATCTCGGCTCCTGCCCTGTAGGCTCTCGAAGAGCCTTTGTTCTCGTTCTTCCCGTCCTGGCTGAACACGGCCGACGCCGACAGGATGCCCATCGGTCTCGTGTCGAAAGTGAGTTCCCCCAGCGAGTTGAACATCAGGATGTCGCTCACGAGGCTCTCGAAGCGGACTATGATCTTGACGATACGGGAATCCTTCGCGGCTATCTTCTCCTGGAGCCTTTCCAGCACCGGAGCCAGGGCGGCAAAGTCGGTGTCTCTCCAATCCCTTGTCAATGAATATCTTGTCTCGGGTCCTGGTTTCACGGTGCAGTTGATGGCGGTCTCCGCTCCGGCCTTTCCTCCGGCGATCTTGGCGGCCGCCTCGGCGGCTTCGGCCAGCGACCTCGGGTCGGTGTTCTCAGTGTAGGCGTAGCCGGTCTTCTCTCCGTCAAGTACGCGGATACCCGCTCCGTAATCTTTTGAGTATGAGCCTGTCGAGACCACTCCGTCTTTCAGCATCAGGCTGGCTGCCGTGCTGCTCTCGAAGAACAGGTCGCAATAGGTCCCTCCGCTGCCGAGTCCCTCGGCGGCAAGTCTTTCCAATTGTCTTTCATTGACCTGGAACAAGTCCAGGTAGTAGTTCTTGTTTTTGTACATTACTCAACTTTCGCAAGTAACTAAATCTTGTTTTTCTTTTTCTCGGCGGCGAGGAACTTCTCGAATTCCTCGTTGACCGCCTGGATCTTGCTGAACCTCTCGGGGTCGTGGATGATCGTCCCGTCGCTGGAGGCCTCGGCCACTACGGTGAACGGCTGATTCGAGTTGTCCATCAGCATCCATTTGTCGCAGACCGGCATGAAATCCCTGAAAAGGTAGTGGAGACCCACGCTGTAGCGCCTTCTGATCGTGTCTTCCTTTATGTTGTGCCCGCCCGCGGCCACCCTGGCCTTGACTCTGGCCACGGCAAGGTCCGGCGAATTGAGCCAGAAGTAGAGGATGGTGACGTAGTAACCTTCCCGCCTGGCCTCCTGGATGAACTTCAGAAGAAACCTTGTCGCAAGGGTGGTCTCGATGCAGAAGTCGGCTTTTTTCCCGAGCAGGTAACGCATCTTCATCAACATGTAGCGGCTGGCCGCCACGTAGGCGGCTTCCGGCTTGAAGGGCGAGAGGCTTTTCGCGAACTCGTCGGAGTTCACGTACTCGCTGCATCCCAGCATCCCCGGCAGAAGCGCGTAGGAGGCTGTCGTCTTGCCTGAGCCGTTGCAGCCTGCTATGATGAAGAGTCTCGGCATCGTATTTTATTTATACCTCTGTCCGTTCATTTTCTTTCCGGCTGTTTCCGGCCGGATCCAAGCCGTCGCCTGCAGCCTTGCCGGGATGCGTGACCCCGTAGCCGAAAAGGGCGAAATCCCCTTTGCAGGGGTCTCCGGGGAAGATTCCGGCGAAGACATCGGTGATCTCCCTGACCGTAGTGATGTCCTTCTGCCGTCTCGCGGTCAGTCCGAGGGCCGTGGCCACCTCGTGGACGTGCACGTCGAGGGGAATCAGAAGACCGGCCGGGTCGCTGTCCTTCCATATTCCTAAATCAACTTTGCCGTCGCGCCGCACCATCCAGCGCCTCAGCATGTTGATCTTCTTGTCCGGAGCTTTCGGATCGGCCTTCTGGCCGTAGACCCGGGTTCTGAATTCCTCCACCGACAGCCCTTCAAGGGAGGCGGCCCCCTCGTAGATGAGCTTCAGACGCGAGCATACCGCCGCCACATCGCTCCATTTTATCGTGCGGTGGATGCTGGCCGGGTCGGAGCGCCACCCGCCCCGCATCACATAGTCGTAGGGCTTCCAGTCCATTCCGTCGAAGAGCCGCCCGCAGTCCCGGGCGATCATCGACCTTCTGCCCCAGGCGAAATGCGCCGCGAAGACGGCCGCGACCTCCACGTCGGCCAGCGACGCTTTCCCGGTCCTGTACCTTTCGGCGAACAGAGTCGGGAAGGCTATCGGGTCTTCCTTGAAGAAGGCGGGGTCGTTGTAGGTCTCCGCCCAGCGGATGAGGGTCTCGGTGGTCTGTGCGGTCATGTCCGAAGAATCATATTCAAGAACTTCCAGCCTTTTGAGGTGTCGGTCCGCTAGTCTTTCGTGGCGGCTTCGAGCTTCTTCAGGAGGGCGAACATCACCACTCCTGCGGCGAGGCACAGGCCGGTCAGTATGCCCCAGTTGGCGGTGAGGGACACTTTCTTCCAAAGAAGACCCGGGATAGAGCTGAGGTAGCTGCCGACCGCGGTGGCTGCGAACCACAGGCCCATCATCAGGCCTTTGTACTTCGGCGGGGCCACCTTTGACACGAAGGAGATTCCCATCGGGCTGAGCAGCAGCTCGGCGAAGGTGAGGATCAGGTAGGTGCCGATGAGGTAGGCAGGTACGACCGGGTCAGGTGACACCGTGCCGCCTAGCGAGGCCGGTGAAGGCTGTCCCGCGGAGGCGAGGATCATCAAAAGGTAGCCGCAGGCGGCCACTAGCATTCCGATGCCGATCTTCTTCGGAGCGGAAGGTTCGAGTCCTTCAGGGTGCTTCGGAGTCTTCCTGGCAGCGAGGGCGCTGAATATGGCCATGGACACAGGCGTGAGCGCCACGACGAAGAACGGATTGAACTGCTGGAAGAGTTGAGGCTGGATCTCGAGCGGATCCGGCAGGCCGCGGTAGATGGCGTAGGCGCCTCCCCAGAGGAGGGCTGTCGCGACTCCGCATCCGACCTTGCCGGAGGCCTTTTCAGACTGGAATATGCCGGAGAGCGTGTAGACGGAGGCTGCGATAAGGGCCAGCGCCCAGATGTTGAAGCCTATCCTTGTCCAGCCCTCGGCCGTGCTTTGGGTGTAGTCCCTCGCGAACCAGGTGAGCGACTGGCCGTTCTGGTTGAAGGCCATCCAGAAGAAGATCACCACGGCGAACACGAGGCAGAGCGCCACGATCCGGTCCTTGGTCTGCTTCGGGGTGAGTTCCGCACAGTCTCCTCCGGTCTCCCTGGCCTGGTGGGCGTTGATGTCGGCGTGCCTGAACCAGCTTCTGCATCCGAAGTAGATGGCGATCGAGGCCACCAGCGAGACGCAGGCGACGGCGAATCCCATGTTGTAGGACGCGGAGAGCTCGTCGATGTAGTAGGAACAGAAACTGTCGAGGCTCATTCCGGCCACCTCCGGGTCAGGCATCATAGCCTGCAGCCCGCTGAGCCGGTCCGCTCCCTCCGGGGTGATCGTGCCGGCCATCTGCTGGTGGGCGAGAGCCGGGACGGCGGCCTTGTAGACCAGACCGGCCTTGGCCAGGAACTTGTTTGTGATGGCCGTGGCCGCCGGCGGGGCGAACATCGAGCCGAGGTTGATCGCCATGTAGAACAAGCTGAAGGCGCTGTCCCTTTTCGAGGCGTACTTAGGATCGTCGTAAAGGTTGCCGACCATCACCTGCAGGTTGCCCTTGAACAGGCCCGTGCCTACCGAAATCAACAGCAGGGCTCCGAGCATCACGCTGACTCCGAAACCGTTGGCCGCCGTAGGTACGGCAAGCACAAGGTAACCCAGGAACATCACGCAGATGCCGCTGACCACACATTTCCCGTAGCCGATCCTGTCGGCGAGCCAGCCGCCCACCACGGGCATGAAGTAGACGGTGGCGAGGAAGATCGAATAGACCTGGCTGGCCGTGGACTGCTCCCATCCGAACTTCGCCTGGAGGAAGAGCATGAAGATGGCCAGCATCGTGTAGTAGCCGAAGCGCTCGCCCGTGTTGGCAAGGGCGAGCGCGAAAAGACCTTTCGGTTGACCTTTGAACATAGTGTCCGGCTATTCGGTCACTTTCTCAAGCCACTTGACCATTCCGAGCATCACGCCCATCGAGATGAGGCAGATGACAAGGAACACGAGCCAGCAGTACTGGATAGGCCAGGCGTTGTACATGACAGGTCCGATCCAGATCATGAGGTTGCCGAGAGCCGTGGCTCCGAGCCAGAGACCCTGGCAGAGACCCTGGAGGTTCTTAGGAGCGACCTTGGAGACGAACGAAAGTCCCAGAGGCGAGATGAACAGCTCGGCCACGGTCAGGAAGAAGTAGGTGGCGATGAGCACCCACGGACCTGCCAGCATCGAGGTTCTGGTCGCGTCGTCGAGGCTTCTGAATTCTTCGCCTGAAGGGTAGCCCATCGAGGCGGAGAAGATTGTCAGGAAGAGGTAGGCGCAGCCTGCGATGCCCATGCCGATGGCTATCTTGCGAGGGGTCGAGATGACCTTGCCCTTACGCGCCATCGCTCCGAACACCAGCATGATGACCGGGGTCAGTACGATCACGAAGAACGGATTGACTGCCTGCCAGATCTCAGGTGCGATGGATTCGGTGCGGATGAAGTCACGCGCGAACACGGACAGCGACTGGCCGTTCTGGTGGAACGAGAGCCAGAAGAACACGGCGATTCCGAGGACCGCGAAGAGGGCGGCCATACGCTGCTTGATCTCCTTGGCCATCGAAGCCTTCTCCTCCGGCGTGTAGTCCTGCACGGCCGCTGACTCTTTCTTGGCCGGGTTAGGGAACATCTTGCGGCAGGCGATGAAGATCAGGAGAGAAATCATCATCGCGACCACGGAGGCGATGAACGAGTAGTGGATGCCGGTGTTGAACACATCGAGGTACTCCGAGCAGAACGTAGCCACCGCTGAAGGGTCGGCCATGTCCACAGGAGCGCCTGTGTTGGCCTTCTCGATGAGGGTGGCGAGGTTAGGGTCGGCGACACCGCCGTTGATGAACTTGTGGCAGAGGGCCGGCAGCTGGGCGTTGTAGACCATGTCGTGGACTTTGAGCCACCAGCTTCTCAGAAGAGGGGCCACGAACGGGGCGAGAAGTCCTCCGATGTTGATGAACACGTAGAAGATCTGGAAGCCGGAGTCGCGCTTGCTCTTCGCGATGGCGAGGGCCTCAGGGCCTTCCTTGGCGGCCTCGGCCTCGAAGTTGTCGTACATCTGGCCCACGATGGCCTGCAGGTTACCTTTGAACAGACCGTTGCCGAAAGCGATCAGCAGCAAGGCGAAGCAGGTGAAGGCGAGCAGCCAGGTGTGGTTCTCCTTTGTCGCGAGGATAGGGAAGGAGAGCGCGACGTAACCGAGCGCCATCACGATGAGTCCGCTCATGATCGTGGTCTTGTAGTTCTGGGTCTTGTCGGCGATGATGCCTCCGACGAGGGAGAGAACGTAGATGCCGCAGTAGAACACTGAATAGATGAGGCCGGCGGTGCCGTCGCTCAATCCGAACTTGGAGCAGAGGAACAGAAGCAGAACGGCGTTCATGATGTAGTAGCCGAAGCGCTCGCCCATATTGCTCAGCGCGGCTGAAATCAGCCCTTTAGGATGTCCTTTCATAAATGTGTCTTTTATTGTTGTTTTGAATATCCAAGCGTGTGTGGACGGCCAGCGTCCGTCCCTTCGGCGGCGTGGAGTCCGCCTAACAAGTCACTAATATAGAAATAAGTCTCCGAATGACCAAATTTATGTGCCGCTGGACCGGCTTTTTGTCAGGGAGCGTACAAAAATTTCATATTCATCAAGCCTTTCACTATATTTGTCAGTCCGGCTGACGGCGCGGCTCCGCTTAGGCGCGCTTCCCCAGAGGCCGGTCAAACTGAATTCGGGAAATGAAGAAGGTGCTGATAAAACTGATGGAAGGTCTGCTCCGGCTGCTGTCGGCGCTTCCTTTACGCTTCCATTACGCCTGGGCAGGCTTTTTCGCCTGGATCCTGCGTGACGTGATGCACTACCGCCGCGACGTTGTGATGGTCAACATCGCCAGGTCTTTCCCTGACAAGAAATACAAGGAACTCAAAGCCATCACGGACGGCTTCTACAAACATTTCGGAGAGATCGCCGCGGAGGCCATCTGGTTCGGCGGCTGCCGGAATCCCGAGAGGCTGAGGCGTTCCCGTCTCGTAGAGATGACCAATCCGGAACTCCTCGACAAGGTCTACGAGGAAGGCCGGGGAGTGGTCGTGCTGAACAGCCATTTCGGCAACTGGGAACTCACCGGCGGCATTCCTTACTACGACTACCGTCCGGATTTCAAGCGGACCTGCTATGATTTGAACGATGTCTTCGTGGTCTACAAGCCTTTGAAAAGCGAGGTCTGGGACGAGGTGATGCGGCTCAACCGTTGCGCCCCGGTGCTCAGACAGGGCTACACTGGCTATGTCAGTTCCGGCGAGGTTCTCCGTCTGGCCTTGTCGAGGAAGAACAGGAAATCGATCTACCTCTTCCCGACCGACCAGTGTCCCTACAAAGGTTCGACCTCCAATGACGAGGTGGAGTTCCTGCACCAGAGGACAAGGACGATGCTCGGAGGAGCTTCGATCGCCCACAAGTTCGGCTATGCCGTGCTGGCGATGAGCCTTGACCTCGAGTCGAGAGGCCACTACAAATGGACCTACAGGCTGATCTGCGAGGATGCGTCCACGATGACCCCTCACGAGATAATGCAGGAATATTATAACATCCTGCAGCAGGATCTCGAAAGGCATCCTTCGAACTACCTTTGGTCACACAAAAGATGGAAATGAAAACAATCGATATTATGAAAACATTCAGGACTTTGTCATTGCTTGCGCTGGCCGCGCTGTCGGCGCCGTCCTATGCACAGGACTTGGTGGGCACGGTTTCCTACGCCCTGCCGCAGACCACCATCACCATGGAGGTGGAGGCTGTGAGGGAATATTTCTACGCCGGCCCTTACGCCAAATATGCCGAGAAGTACCTGGGCGTGCAGGCCCGCCAGACCGACCAGACCACCTGCACCCTGAAAGAGGTCAGGATGACCCCTTACATCGAGGCTGACCAGAATTTCCGCTACTATGTCAATCCGGACAAGGCCTCGTCCTCGTTCCTTTCACTCACGGCCCAGGGGCTTATAGCCGTCAACGATGGCAATTTCGGCGAGGGTTCGCAGTGGAGGTTCGCCGCCGCTTCCGGCGCTGACTTCAACGGCAAGGGTGTCAGCTCTAACCTGACTTCCGAGTCGGCCACCCTCTACAAGGAGGTCAAGGAGGACGCTTCGTTCAACCGTGTCGCCGTGCAGCAGAGCATGGTTGTGCGCAAGTCTTTGGAACAGAGGGCTAAGGAAGCCGCTGACATGATATTCAATCTCCGTCAGAAGAGGGTGGAGATCGTGACGGGCGACACCGACGCCACCTACAGCGGGGAGGCTATGGGAGCGGCTCTCGACGAGATCGAGGCTCTTGAGAAGGAATATATGTCGATGTTCATCGGCTACAGCGAGTACCAGACCCAGAAGATGAAATGCGACGTGATCCCGGAGAAGGACAGGAAGACGCAGAACTATGTGGCTTTCAGGATCTCCGACACTGACGGCATAGTCCCTGCCGACAACGTGTCCGGCAAGCCTTATCTGCTTGAGATCACTTACCAGCCTATCGCCGAGGCCGAGGGCAAGGCCGCCCGCGCCGGCGGCAATGTGGCCGTGTACAGGATTCCGGCCATCTGCACCGTCTGCCTTTCCGACGGAGTGACCCGCCTCCTGCAGGACCGCGTGGCCATCTACCAGCTCGGCACCGAAAGCTATTTCCCTCTCGGAAAATAATTAATAACCATTAATCTTATAACTTTATGACAATTAAAGATTTGCAACCGAAGACCGTTTGGGAGAACTTCTACGGTCTTACAAGAATCCCTCGTCCGTCGAAGCACGAGGCGAAGGTTCAGGAATACCTTCTCAACTGGGGTAAGGAACACGGTGTGGATGTCAAGAGAGACGACACCGGCAACATAATCTTCAGCGCCCCCGCCACCCCTGGCTACGAGAACCGCAAGGGTGTGATCATGCAGGCGCACATGGACATGGTCCCTCAGAAGACCGCCGACACGAAGCACGATTTCCTTACTGACCCTATCGAGACCCAGATAGTAGGGGAGTGGGTAGGTGCCAAAGGCACGACCCTCGGGGCCGACGATGGCATCGGCGTGGCTCTCGCCCTCTCCGTCCTCCAGGACAAGACCCTCAAGCACGGCCCTCTGGAGGCTCTTATCACCTACGATGAGGAGACCGGAATGACAGGTGCGAACTCCCTCAAGGCCGGCGTCCTGAAGGGCGACATCCTTCTCAACCTCGACTCCGAGGAGGAAGGCGAACTCTGCACCGGATGCGCCGGCGGCATCGACGGCAGCGCCGACTTCAAGTACAGGACCTACAAGACCCAGGAAGGCTTCGTCGGCTACAAGCTGACCGTCAAGGGCTTGAACGGAGGCCACTCCGGAATGGACATCGCCCTCTTCAGGGGCAACGCCAACAAGGTAGTCTGCAGGATTCTCGAAGCCTTGATCAGTGAATATGACGTCAAGGTGGCTTCGATCACCGGCGGCTCTCTGCGCAACGCCATTCCTTTCGAGGCCGAGGCCGAGATTCTCGTCCCTTCAGCCGATTCCCGCAAGGTCAAGGCTCTGGTGGAGAAGAAGTTCGAGGAATCCAAGTTCGAGTACCAGTATTCCGACCCTAATATGATCCTCCTTTACGACAAGCAGACCAAGCCTGCCGCCCGCTACATCAGCCCTAAGGTCATCTCCAAGGCTGTCAAGGCCATCCTTGCCTGCCCTCACGGCGTGCAGAGGATGAGCGACACCCTCCCTGGCCTCACCGAGACATCGACCAACATGGCCATCGTCCGCACCGGGAATGGCCACCTCACCGTGCATTCCCTGACCCGTTCCTCCATCGACTCGGCCAAGATGTATCTCGCCGACTCGATCCGCTTCGTGTTCGAACTCGCCGGTGCTGAATATTCAATGTCAGGCGCCTACAGCGGTTGGACTCCTAAGCTTGGCACTCCGATGATCAAGGTCCTCGAGGACACCTACAAAAAACTGTTCGGCAAGGAACTGAAGATTACGGCCACGCACGGAGGTCTCGAATGCGCCATAATGGGAGCAAAGTACACGAACTGGGAGATGGTCTCCATCGGACCTACCATCGTGCATCCTCACTCACCTGACGAGCGCGTGAAGATCGACTCCGTCGAGAAGATATGGAAGTTCGTCACTGCCGTGCTCGAGAATATTCCTGAAAAGTAGCTGTCCTCCCTTGCGCCGCTTTTGTGCCGGGGAACCGTTTTTAGCGGCTCCACTCCCTCACTAAAGTTTGCGTAAGTGAATATTAATGACTATATTTGCAGTCCCTTTTGGTTGGCATACGTCCAGAAGGGGCTGTATTTTATTTATTATTAAACAATTACACAAAATGTTAAAACAGTACGAGACCGTTTTCATCGCAACTCCCGTTTTGTCTGAACAGCAGATGAAGGAAGCGGTTGCAAAGTACACCAAGCTCATCGCTGACAATGGCGGCGAGGTAGTGTACGAAGAGGACTGGGGACTCCGTCAGCTGGCTTATCCTATCCAGCACAAGACCTCAGGATTCTACTATCTTATCCAGTTCCAGGCCGAGCCTGAGTTCATCGATGTCCTTGAGACACAGTACTTCCGTGACGAAAGGATCATCAGGTTCCTCACCGTTTCCCTCGACAAGCACGCTGTGGCTTATGCCGAGAGAAGAAGGGAGAACAGGAAGAAGGCCGCCGCAGCGAAGGCTGAGGCCGCCGCTGCTGTCGAGGCTCCTGCCGAGACTGTGGCCGAAGAGCCTAAGAAAGAAGAGAACGCTTAATCAAAGGAGGAAGAATTATGGCACAGAATGACTCACAGAATGCGGGTATCCGCTATCTCAATCCTCCGACAGTAGAGGTTAGAAAGAAGAAGTACTGCCGTTTCAAGAAGGCTGGTATCAAGTACATCGACTACAAGGATCCGGAGTTCCTCAAGAAGTTCCTCAACGAGCAGGGTAAGATCCTCCCTCGCCGTATCACCGGTACTTCCCTTAAATTCCAGAGGAAGGTCGCCCAGGCGGTCAAGAGGGCCCGTTCCCTCGCTTTGCTCCCTTATGTAACTGACCTTCTTAAATAATTAGGAGAGCGAGATTATGAAGATTATTTTGAAGAAAGAGGTAGCCAATCTCGGCGAGGCCGGAGATGTGGTTGAAGTAAAGGCCGGTTACGGTAGAAACTATCTTATCCCTCAGGGATTCGCCTGCACCGCGACTCAGTCTGCCCTCAAGCAGCTCGAGGAGACCAAGCGTCAGAGGGCTCACAAAGAGGCTAAGCTCATCGCTGACGCCGAGGCTCTCGCAGCCAAGATCGAGGCCACGCCTGTAAAGGTGGCCGTCAAGGTCAGCGAAAGCGGCAAGATCTACGGTTCTGTCACCACAGCCCAGATCGAGGAGGCTCTCAAGGCCGCCGGTGTCGAGGTTGACAAGAAGAACATCACCCTCGCTGGTGACATCAAGACTCTTGGTGAGTACGAGGGTACCGTAAAGTGCTACAAGTCAGTCAAAGCCACTGTCAAAGTCACAGTAGAGGCCGAGGCTTAATCATAGTCAATTCAAAAGAGAGGATGACCGGAAGGCCATCCTCTCTTTTTTTGTATATTCCTACGTCTTATACATTCTTACCTCCGCTTACATATTCCTCTGCGCCTGCCGGCTGTTTCCGCTTCCGCTATTGTACGTCTGCCTCCTGCACCGACGCTTCGGCATCTTTCTCCGTTCCTGCGTGGGCTTGGAGCGACTGTGACACGCCCCTGTAGATTTTGTAGCCCGTCGCAGCCATCAGGATGCTCATAAGCGGGCTGATGATGTTGAAGAAACAGAACGGGAGGTAGGTGAGGGTCGGCACGCTGAGGATCGTGGCCTGGGTCATTCCGCAGCTGCTCCAAGGGAAGAGAGGGGAGGTGACGGTCGAGGAGTCCTCCACCGAACGCGAAAGCAGACGGCTCTCGTAGCCGCGCTCCCGGTAGATGTCGCGGTAGATGTCCGTCGTGAGGATGATCGAGAGGTACTGGTCCGAGATCATCCCGTTGAACACGAAGCCTGTGGTGACGGTCGAGGCCACAAGCCCCGTCCTGGATTTCGTCATCGGAAGTATCAGTGACGCAAGGTGATGCAACATCCCGCTCGCCTTCATGCAGCCTCCGAAGCACATGGCGCAGATGATGAGGTAGACCGTGTTGAGCATTCCGAGCATGCCTCTGGAGGCGACGAGCTTGTTCACTTCTTCGACTCCTGTGTCGACCGACACTGAATCATAGATGGTTCTCACGATGCCGGTGAAAAGTGTGCCGGCGTGTCCCGTCTGGATTCCGAGCGCGTCCAGAGCCTCCGATCCGATCTCCGTTATGATGTGGGGCTGGAGGATGAGGGCCGAAACCGCCGCCAGCACCATCGACAGCCCAAGCACGATGAGAGCAGGCATTTTCTTGGCTATCATTATGCCCGTGACTATCGGCACGACGAGAGTCCAGAGTGAGATGTTGAACTTGGACGCGAGCGTCTGGGTGTAGACCGAGATCTGCGAGGAGTCGGCGCCGGAGTGCAGAAATCCAAGTATAAGGAATATGATGATGGTCAGCGTGAACGTGGGCACCGTGGTCAGCATCATATACTTGATGTGCTTGAACAGGGGTGTGCCGGAAAGGGAGGAGGCCATCACGGTGGTGTCGGACAGTGGAGAAATCTTGTCGCCGAAATAGGCTCCCGAGATGATGGCTCCGGCGATCATCCCGTCGCTGAATCCCTGCGCCCTTCCGATGCCCATCAGCGCCACTCCTATCGTGGCGATCGTGGTCCACGAACTCCCGATCATCACCGAGATGAAGGCACAGATCACACAGGCGGTCAGCAGGAATATCTTGGGAGAGATTATCTTGACTCCGTAGTAGATGAGCGACGGCACCGTCCCGCTCATCGTCCAGGTGCCCGAGATGCCTCCGATGAAGAACAGAATCACTATGGCGGTGGTCACATCGCCTATGTTGCCCCGGATGGCATCTTCGAAGTCCTGCCACGGTTTCTTGAACAGCCACATCGCCAACCACACGCAGATGCCTGACGCGAACAGCAGGGCCACCTGGCTCGCACCGAGGATCGCATCGCTTCCGAAGAAGCTGACGTTCAATGCCAGAAGGATTATCAGGATGACCATCGGCACAAGGGATATGCCGGTTTTTTTCAATGTCGCTTTCTTCATTTGCCAGTCCGTTTTCCTTCAAGTTTCCGTGATGGTGGAAACTTGAACAATTCAGGTCGGCAAAATTACGAATTATATTCCTGAAATCTTGTTCCTTAGCCGAGTTTCTGATTCCCGGGACGGGAGCCTCCGGATGGGGAGCCTCCGGATGGGGAGCCTCCGGATGGGTCGGGAAGAATGTGTGTCTGATTTCCCGGATGCCGCTGTGTGCTGGACGGGTGACGGGAGCGGATATTGGGGATAATGATCCCGTCACTGATGTTGGTGAGCGTGACGGGAGCGGATATGTGGGATAATGATGCCGTCACTGATGTTGGTGAGCGTGACGGGAGCGGATATGGGGGATAACGATGCCGTCATTCGGAATGGAGCATGCGAGGATGACGAAGTGCGGTGCGGGACACGGACTTTAATGAATATCCTGAAGCGAAGACACGTCAAGTTATCAGTGGAATTTTGTCCGGGACTCTTCCATATTCATTTAAAAACGTTATATTTGTCCGAGACTCAATACAACATTCTATGGATAGGTTCCGCATTCTTTTGCTGGCTTTTGTCTTGTTGCTCGCCTGTGACAAGCAGCCGGCCACTATCGCTGTCACGGGAGTCACCCTTGACAAGTCTTTTCTTGAACTGGTTGAAGGGGATAAGGCCACTCTTGTCGCTTCTGTGAAGCCGGTGAACGCATCCGACCAGAGTGTGACATGGAGCTGCAGTGACAATTCTGTGGCTTTGGTCAGCGGTGGGCAGGTGACGGCTTTGAAGCCGGGAAGCGCCACGGTCACGGTCACTACCGTTGATGGTGGAAAGTCCGCTGTCTGCAAGGTGACTGTGAAAGAAAAGACTTATGCTGTGGAATCGGT
>CAVEYE010000093.1:0-3478 GCA_963619595.1 bacterium
GGCCACCGGACTGAGTCTGGAGGACGTCAGGGATCTCGCCGCCAAGAACTGACCATTTGCAGATTGACGCACCTGCCGCACATTATACCGACTGCGACGGGCGCGCTTTAACGCTCATCTGATCCCGTCACGCATTCCATCTTGTGCGACGGCATCAATATCGGCCACATCCGTTCCCGTCACGAATTCCATCACGTGTGACGGAATCATTATTGCCCATATTCGCACCCGTCACCCACTTCATCATCAGTGACGGCATCGTTATCGCATCAAAATGCTCCCGTCACGCATTTCATCACGTATGATGGCATCAATATCGCCCATATTCGCTCCCGTCACGCATTTCATCACGTGTGATGGCATCAATATCGCCCATATTCGCTCCCGTCACGCACTCCATCACGTGTGACGGCATCGTTATCGCATCAAAATGCTCCCGTCACACGCTATAGCTTCAGTGACGGGATCAATATCGCCCATATTCGCACCCGTCACCTTCGACCGGCTCTCTTATTGACTTTTCGGCCGATCCGGACAGATGAGAGCCACCACCCGTGGCAGATAATGCCTTGGATATGAGCTGAAACAAAAAAAGGCCTGGCCGTGACTTCTGAACCAGACCTTTGATTATTTTTCCGTTGTATCAATTGTCTATCCGCCACGGTCGAGAGGCGTTTCGGGCTCTGGTCGAGAGACGTTTCCGGCTCAGGCAAAGGGACATTACCGGCTCAGGTCGGGGAACGTTTCGGGCTCTGGCTGAGGGACGTTACCGGCTCTGGTCGACTGACGTTACCGGCTCTGGTCGAGAGGCGTTTCCGGCTCAGGCAAAGGGACATTACCGGCTCAGGTCGACTGACGTTACCGGCTCAGGTCGAGGAACGTTTCGGACTCTGGTCGAGGAACGTTTCGGGCTCTGGCTGAGGGAGCCTTTCCGGGGCCTCGACCTCGGTCTCTGCCTCAATGACCATGAGCTTTCCCGACATCAGTCGCGATAAAAGCGTCCGTCCTTCCAGTGGCCGGAAATCAGCTGCGGCGGAGCGAACGGGAGTTCCTGCTGACGGGCATAGATGCCGGAAGGCTGGATACCCGCGGCGGCAGCGCTCGAAGCGGCGGCGGTGCCTGACGCAAGAGGCAGATTCAGCTTCGGCATGATCACATCGGCATCCCACTTCAGGAAAGCGTCCAACTCATCGGACGTTCCCCAGATGTTGGAAGTCACCTCACCGGTCAACCTGCGGTAGCGGTAGTAGATCGCACGGCGGCAGATGGCATTGAATATGCCCGTGTTGGCATTCATTATACTCTTGGAGCCATCTTCGGTCGGCCGGCAGAATCCCCAGGAATAAGTGTAACCGCCCTTGAACACTCCGAGCGACTCCACGGAAGCGGATTCGTAGTTGTTGACTGTACCGAAGAGGCCGTGCCAGTGGACATTTTCACTGGTAGTCAGCGCATATTTACCGCTAAGCTGATTATAGAGGTTTTCGTCTATGTACCTGTCTACATTACGGAACAGTCCGTAACTCTGGTTGGTTTCCAAAGAGATCATCGGTCCATCACTTGTAAGCTGATTGGAAGAGTAATAATATTCATCCGCAAGTTTGCCGAAACCGTGGCCGCCGGCCTCGTGATGGATGAGCTGGACTCTTTCATCGGCGGTGCGGCCGAGGGCGCAGTAGGCCACGGCGCAGGCTTGGCCGTAGTCCTGGCCGTTGTTCCGGTACCAGCTGTTGTAGCAGGTTCCCGCACGACATTCTTGGTTCACCATCACTATGATCGTAGCATCCTTCATACGGCTGTCGGCATCAGTGGTGAAAGCTTTTCTCGCATATTCACGGACGAGGTCATCGTTGCCGCTAACATTGGTCGAATTGGCGGTGAATCTTGAGGAGAATTTGGTCACGTGGCCGTTGTTGGTCGCTCCGTTAAGGCCGGTGTTCGTGGCCAGCACGCGTTCCGGCGACGGGGTCTTCACATAGTAGACGTTGAAGCCGTCCTTCAAGGTGGTGTAAGGCTCGACGGAGAAGAATTCTTCGTAGGCCTGACGCATTATGGCTTCGTAGGTGCCGTTGTCGAAATCCTCCTTGATGAAGCCGTCGCCCATTAAGACAAGGTCAAGAGCGCCGGTGCCGACCTGCAAGGTCACCACATCGCCATCCCATTCATATTCAGTGAAATCACCTTCGCTGAGCGTCCATCCTTCACTTATGGTGAGGATGTGGCAGTGGCCGCCGGTGAGAGTTTTGGCATCGGTGAGGGTAAGGTCCGAGTAGTATCTTGAACCGTCTTTCTGGATGACCCAGACTCTGATGATGTCGCCTGAGTAAAGTTTGATGTCGGCGTTTGACATCATCATCCACGCCTCGATAAATTCTTCAATGCCGTAGCCGTCAAGACCCAGCGAAAGGCTTGTGGTGCTGATAGGGTCTTTGCGGGTGTCGGACAGGAAAAAAGAATATGCACCGGCATAGTTGTTCAGATAGAATTTACCGCTACCGATGACACTCAGCTGGATTTCGACAGGGTTGACGAAGGTCATTCCGCTGAGATTGAACTTCATACAGGCGGATTGGTCGGCATCAGAGAGATCGATTGTCGAGTAGTCGGTTACGGTCTTCCGCATACAGTGATACGCCGCAAGATGGGCCATAGGATCGCTCTTGCTCTGGACCTGTCCTGAATATTCAGGGACAGTGAACTGCGCGGTGCTTTTGATTTTATCGCCAGGATAGAAGATTCCGTAGGTGCTGGCTGTGGTCGTTCCCACATTCTTTATCTTTTTGAACGAGACCTCCGAGCCGCCCGGATACTCTGCCTGGTAGACACCAGCGCTTGGATAATTATACTCCTGTGGGGTTATAGCGATTTGGTCGCCTTCCGCCCAAGCTGTCTTGAGGCAGCCGTCTTCGTAGGAATATTCAGTCTTAGTGGCGTCGGAGAGGGTGACCGTGATGTGTTCAGGGCCATCCTCTATCGTATTCCATTTGGTGTAATCAACTTCTTTTGAGCAGCTTGCGAGAGCCGACACGGCTACCGCCGTCAATGTCGCTATGGTTATTTTATTCATTGATCATTCATTTTATGTTGTTGCGGGGCGATGAATATTCTGGGCGTCGGGCTGTTACGGGGTGACGATTTTGTCGCCGTCCTCCAGTCCGCTGAGTCCATTTTGTTTGATGGTGACGGTCACTGACTTATTGTAGGTGCTGTTAGCTATGGTGACGACAGCGGTCCTAGTGTCCGTGGACGTGTTGGCCGCCACTGTGAGCGTGGTCCCGCTGATCGTGATCCAGCCGGCGGTCGTGGTGATGGTGTAGTCTATGTTTGCAGTGATCTGGAGCGCGACGGTTCCGCCTTTGCCCGCCACCGTGTAGCTGGTCTTGCCTACGGTGATCGTAGGCACTACTTCTTTCGCCTTCACGGTAACCTTGCAGGTGGCGGTCTTCGAGCCGTCCTCGGTCGTCACCGTTATCGTGGC
>CAVEYE010000094.1:0-20722 GCA_963619595.1 bacterium
CCGCCTGCAGGCTTGCGGTGTTGAGCGTGACTCCATCCGCCTTCGCGCCGAAATCTCGGGCGAAGTAGTCAGTGGCCCCGAGGGCGGAGGCTGAACCCGCCAGAAGCAGAATGGCCAATGAATATTTCAATAAACTTTTCATTTATAATAAATTGGTTAATGATGAACGTGTCTTTACAAAGATAAGTCATAATGCCGACATTTCCGTGGAATAATTGGCAAATGCCCTATGATATTTGACAGACGTGACAAAAAAGAGAGGCGGACCGACAAGCCGAAGCACTCGGAGCGCAGCGACCCAGGGGGTCTGGGGGATACGGCCCCCGGTGCCCCACCGGGGCTGTCACGAAGTGACTGGGGGTGGAAACTGAAAAAGAGGCGGACCGACAAGCCGAAGCACTCGGAGCGCAGCGACCCAGGGGGTCTGGGGGATACGGCCCCCGGTGCCCCACCGGGGCTGTCACGAAGTGACTGGGGGTGGAAACTGAAAAAGAGGCGGACCGCGAGGTCCGCCTCTTTTTTGCAATATTCACAACCACTAGAAGTTAGGAGTTGTGTTAGGGTTGTCCTCAAGCTCACGCTCAGGAAGCTCGCAGGTCATGTTCTGCCAGCTGTAGGTGGTCTTGGAGACGTGGGTCTTCGAAGTGGTTCTGTCGACATTGACTCCCCAACGCTTGTTGTTGAAGAACTCGCGGCCGCCCTCGCACCACATCTCGATGCTCCACTGGAGCTGGAGCATGGCCTTTGTGGACATTGAAGCGGTGGAGTAGTTGTCAACCGTAAGGGTCGGCTTGCCGGCCTTCGTCCTGGCTGCGAGGAGCTTGTTCAGGGTGGCCTTGGCGCCGCTTTCGTCACCGGAAGCGAGCTGGGCCTCGGCGAGCATCAGGTAAGCCTCGGAAAGACGGAACTTGCAGTACTCCTGGTTGCCTGTCTTTGTGTTGTCTGTAAGAGTTCCGTTGGCCTCGATGCCGACAGTGGCGGCGAACTTGAGACCGCAGTAATCCGGAACGTACCAGGTCGAGGTGGCTCCATTGTAGTCACCGATGGCCGTGGTGCAGAAGTCATCCTTACGGAAGTCGTTCTCGTTGATCTTGTTGTAGAGGCGGTCATCGATTCTGGCGAACACCTTTGATGATGCGTAAGAACCGAATGGGTTTGCAAGTGATGAAAGAACGGTGCTGATGCCGGTGCTGGAGCGCTTGTAACCGAGGATAGCCTCAGGGTTGACAGCCATGTAGCAGAAGGCGTTGGTGTTAGGGAGGAACTCGACGTTGGCTCCAGTCATGTCAGCTCCGGTGTTGTGTCCACCGTAGTTGGCCTCAGGGATGAAACTGTAGGCACCGCTGTTGATGATGGACTCGCAGGCTGTGCGGCAGGTTGCGTAGTCACCATAGTTGAGGGCGGCTCTAGCGAGGACGAAGTTGGCGACGCCAAGGTCGAAGTCGTCAGGGGCGGCGGTGTACTTGATGTTGGCCGCGGTAAGAAGGCTGACAGCCTCTTTGAGGTCGCTGATGATGAAATCATAGGTCTCCGCGGATGTTGATCTTGCCACTGGGGTCTGCTGAGGATCGTAGGTCGTGTAGAGGCTCATACCGAGCTTGCTGTTGCCACCGTTGGTGTAGGCGTCCTGGAAGTTCTCCTGGAGGCAGAGGTATGAATATGCCCTTACGATAAGAGACCTTGCGCGGCCGTCCTTGAACAGGTCGCTGGCTTCGGCGGCCTCCTTGGTGAAGTAGCCGAGAACCATGTTAGCCTGGTTGATGCAGTTGGCGTAGCCGAACCAGAACGGGCTGGTGTAACCTGACGAGGTGAAAGCCACTTCAAAGTCATACTCGCCCTTTCCTGCGAGAGAGTTGGCATTGGCGTCGTAGCCGAAAGCTACGTCATTGCCCTGGATGTTGCGCACCCACTCGAGTCCCTGGTAGCTGTAGTACCTTGGGTCGGAGCTTCCAACGCCGTTGATGCCGGCGAAGTTCATGTAGCTGATGAGCTTGGTTGTCAGGGCTGTCATGATCATCTGCCTTGTCTCGTCCGTTCCGTTGAGAATCATCTCCTGGATCTGCTCGTCGGTGATGTTGTTCGGAGGGGTCACTTCCAGTTTGGAAGCGCAGGAGGACATTAGCAGAACAATTGAAGCTATGCTGAAAATTTTAAACTTTTTCATATTCTGTAACTATTAAGGTCGTTTAGAAAGTGAGATCGACTCCGAAGCTGTAAACTCCGAGGTAAGGGTAGGCAGCGGCGCCGACTTCGAAACCACCTACGATTGACCAGCGTGGGTCGACACCTGAGTGGCTGTAGAGAAGGACAGGGTTATCGGCTGAAGCGAACACTCTGAGCGAGCTGATCTTCGCCTTCTTTGTGATCTTTTCAGGAAGTGTGTAACCGAGGGTTATGTTCTTGATGGAAAGATAGCTTGCGGAGAAGAGAGACATGTCGGTGTACTTCCAGGAACCGATGGTGGCTCCGTCGTGGTAGCTCTGGCTGTAGAGCTGCATAGGGAAGTAGGCTTCCTTGTTGCTCTCTGACCAGGTGTTGCCGTAGAGTTCGCTGCTGATGGCTGAACCGATGTTGTTGGAACCGCGGTACTGTCCGTTGGCATATTCAGTGCTGAAGAATTTTCCGCCGAGCTGGAAAGCGAACATCGCAGTGAAGTCGAAGTTCTTGTAGCGTACGTTGGTTGTGAAACCGCCGATCCACTCAGGGATGGCGTCGCCCATCTCGTACTTGCTGGCGAGACCGGAGTTGGTGGTGAGGATGTCGTCACCCTCCTTCACGCCTGCGCCGAATTTGCCCGCTGCGGCCTCTTCTGCGGTCACATTGTGGTAGAACAGAGGTGAACCGTTGACCGTGCTTGCGGCATCGTAGCCGGAGAACTTGTTGTACTTGTCATCATAGTAGGTCTTGCCTGAGTTACCGGCTACTCCACCGTACTTGTACATATAGAGGTTGTAGTAGTCCTTGCCGACTCCCCTGTAGTATTCGCTGCCGGAAGAAGAACCGCCACCGGCGAGTGACCAACCGTCAGCTGAAGCTGTGTAAGGATCTGTCGCACCCTTAGGGAGGGAGGTGAGGACGGTGTTGTAGTGGGTACCGTTGGTCGAGAGGATCACATCCCAATCCTTGGTCTTCACTGGCTGGTAGGAGAGTTCAACCTCGATACCGCGGTTGCGGATGCCGGCTGTGTTGAGGGTAAGGGAAGCCTGACCTGCTGCGAGGTAAGACACGCTCTTGTCCCAGAGGGCATTGACAGTCTGCTTGTTGTACCAGTCGATTGCGCCGCTGACCTTGCCTCCGAAGAGGGTGAAGTCAACACCTGCGTCGGTTGTGTGGACTTTCTCCCAGGTCAGGTAAGGGTTCTGCCAGGAACCTCTTGAGAGGGAGATGGATGTAGGGTAGACAGTGCTACCTGAAGTTGTCCAGCCGCTGCCGCTGTAAGACCAGGTCGTGTAGCCGGAATAGTTGCCGATACCGTTCTGGTTACCGATGACACCGTAGCTGGCTCTTACCTTGAGGTTGTCGAGCCAATCCCTTGTACCTTCCATGAAGGACTCGGAAGAGATTCTCCAGCCGCCACCTACTGACCAGAATGTTCCCCAACGGTTCTCTGCGTACTTGAACTTTGATGAACCGTCACGGCGTACGGATGCTGAAACATAGTACTTGTCATCGAAAACATAGTTGGCTCTGAAGAAATAGCTTTCCATTCTGAGCTTGGCAAGGCTGCCGCCGTTAGCTCCAGAGAACGATCCGTAGGTCTGTGTTCCGAGGAAGTTGGAATAGGCTGTGAAGTCGTTGATCAGGGAGTGTGCCGAAGCGTAGCGGGTCTCATCGTAGTCGTACTGGTAGTACTCGTGTCCCAGGAGGGCGTCAACGTGATGCTTCTTGATGTCACGGTTGAAGTTCAACAGCTGCTGGGTCGTGAGAGTTTTGTAGACGTTCTTGATACGGGAAATCGCCGATCCGCCGAGGCCGGAAACGAAAGCTGCCGATTCGGCGTTGTAGAACCTCTCACGTACACCGTATGTGGTGTTGTAGGTGAGATTTGTCTCAAAGGTGAAGTACTTCAGGAAGTTAGCCTTGAGATAGCCGTGAATGTTGAGGTCATCGTAGCTCTGATTGTCGTGTGACTGCTCGGTGTACTTAGGAAGGTTGGTCGTAGAGTAACCGGTGGTCTGGCCGAATGGAGAGTAGCTGTTGGCGGTGAGGTCACCTTTAGGAGTGGTCATCGCATAGTACCTGTTGCCATCGGCGTCCTTGAGGAAGTTGCCGTTCTCGTCTCTGGCGTAAACCTGCTTGAGAGGCATGGTCTCGTTGATCCAGTAGAAGATGTTCTGGGTGGCCGCTCCAGGGTTACGTCCCCAACGGGCGGCCTGGCTGCGGATTTCACGGTTGGTGTAGCCGAACTTGGCACCGGCCTTGAGGAAGTCGGTGATCTGTGCGTTGACGTTGGCGCGGGCCGTGTAACGCTCGAATCCGGACTGCTTTACGTAGGAAGGATCTGAGAGAGCACCGAGAGAGATATGGTAGTCGATCTTGTCGCTGCCACCTGAAGCGGTGACATTGTACTCCTGACGGAATCTGTCGGAGTAGAGCTCGTCGTATGCTGAACCACCGCTGTAAAGAAGTTTGGCATTGGAGTTGAGCTTGCCGTCGGTGCCTACAAGGTAAGCGCCTGACATTGTGCCTGAAGCGTTGGCACCTGATCCTGTCGGAGTGATGGTCATTCCCGGAACTGAATATGACATCCAGTTGCCGAGGGAGTTGCGGCTGAAAGAAGTCGTGCTTCCGGTGTAGTCGAAGAGGTGGGCTGAAGCGAACTCTCTGGCGGCTGCATCCTGTCCCTTGTAGGCGTCCATTCTGGAAACCTCGTTGTAGATGGACTGCCATACGTACTCGTAGTACTCACCAGGGTTGTTGTCGCCGATCCTGTCGATCGATGCGTTGCCACCGAGGGTGTTGATGCCCCAGCGTCCGGAGAAGGTCACCTTGGTCTTACCCTTGGTTCCGTCCTTGGTTGTGATGAGGATGACACCGTTGGCGCCTCGTGAACCGTACATCGCTGTCGAGGCGGCGTCCTTGAGGACTGTCACGGAAGCGATGTCGTTGCTGTTCAGCGATGACAGAGGGTTGATTCCGTCAGTGGCAGGAGTGCCGTCGATGATGATGAGGGCGTTGGAGTTGTTGGCGCTCTTGGTACCGATACCACGGATACGGATACCCATATCCAGACCAGGCTGTCCGTCAAGGGATGAAGTCTGCAGACCGGCTACCTGTCCTTCGAGGGCGCGGGTCACAGAACCCTGGGCCTGCACGGCGATGCTGTTGCCGTCAACCTGGGTGATGGAACCTGTCAGGTCCTTCTTTTTGGCGGTACCGTAAGCCACGTACACAACCTCATCGAGGAACTGTGTGTCCTCTGCGAGAGCCACGTTGATGACTTTCTTTGAACCGACGGTCACTTCCTGGGAAGCGAAGCCGACAGATGAGAAGACAAGTACGGAGTTTGACTTTACCGAAGGCAGAGCCCAGGTACCGTCAAGTTCCGTCATTGTACCGGTGGTTGTGCCCTTTACAAGGACATTGACACCCACCAGAGGGGCACCAGTCTGGTCCGTGACCTTACCGGAGACGGAGGACTGGGCGAATGCTGACACTCCCACACAAAGGAGCGCAAGCAGAACGGTGATTAATCGTTTACCCATAAAACTATAAAATTAATAATGATGGTTATTTGTTTATTTTCAAACAGATGACGTGGTCACAAGGTGCCTTCTTCCGGAGAGATTCAGGGATGCTCACGCTCACTCCGCCATCGTCTTTCTTCCAGCGGAGGCGGGCCTTCGACCCCAGCATCGTCACATATGACTTGGCAGGGGTGATGTCGCCAAGGAATATCTTCTCCGGCAGCTCCTCCACACCCTCCTGCGGGGCGTAGAACGCATAGATGGCATCGTCCTTGGCGGTGAAATACACATCCCCCGTCTGGTGCGGAGCGGCCGGCTTCGTGCCATAGATGCCCTCTCCGTTGACCTTCATCCAGTCGCCGATCTCCTTCATTCTTGAATATGCTTCCTCATCCAGCGTGCCGAGCGGTCCGGGCCCCACCCCGAGCAGGAAGTTGCCGCCTCTCGAGACGACCTGAACGAGCATATTCAGGAGAGTCTGTGTGCTTTTGTATTTAGGGTTTTTCTTGTAGGCCCAGCTCTGCGACATCGGCATGCAGCACTCCCACGGGCAGTCGTCCCAGACCTCCTGAGGGATTTTGTTCTCCGGGGTCAGGTAGTTCTCATAAGGTCCTTTGGAACCTCTCACCACCGTGATCATCCCCGGCTGGCCTTCTCTAGCGGCCTCCGCTATCCTGTCCCACGGGAAATGCACTTCGTACTGCTCGGAAATCTCGCACAGGTCGAACCACATCAGATCGAGTTTGCCGTAGTCTCCCCCGGTGAGTTCCCTGACCTGTCCCTCGACAAAGTCCTCGAACGCCCTCATCTTCTCAGGCCATCTGGCAGGGTCGTAATTGATGTACCGTCCTTTAGGCGAGAACAGTCTCCACCAGTAGTCGTCGTTGTGCCAGTCGGCCGCCGACAGGTAGGCCCCGGCCTTCAGGCCGTTGTTCCTGAAGGCGTCGAAAACCTCTTTGGCGATGTTGGCCCGCGGGTTGGAACTGAAAGCGCAGCCCTTGTCGGTCACCTTGTAGTCGGAAAGGGCCGTGTCGAACATATTGAATCCGTCGTGGTGCTTGGTCGTGAAAACGACATATTTCATCCCTGCGTAGGCAGCGGCTTTCGCCCAGTTGTCCGGATCGAAATCCGTAGGATTGAAGGTTTCCTTGAGGCTTTCGTAGTACTTGAGGTAACTTGCGTAGTCCAGACCGGACTCCTCCCTGCCTTTGTACTGCCATTCGACAAGTTCCGGACAGATTGTCCAGGACTCGACGACTCCAAGCTGGCTGTAGGTGCCCCAATGAATGAACATACCGAACTTCAGATCCTGCCAGGATGTGATGTTGGCCTTCACGTCCTCCTCCGCCGGAGGAAAATAAGGGTTGTGCTGCCCTGAGGCGGCCCAGCATAGCGACACGGCTGCTGCCGTGGCCGCAAGCTTTTTGAGGAATATTGTCAAATTCATCTTATATATTTATTCTCAAGGCGTTGCTTCGAGAATTTTACTAAACATCCAGATTAGCAAAACGGTGTGCGGTCCGCGTGCCGTTTGCCAACGATTCGGATGCGGTCTTGAATCGTTTCCATCAACGTAAGAAACGGTCCAACAGACAAATTTAATGTGATTCACACCTACTGCTGCCGAATATTTGATAAATATCCTTTAAAAATTGGCCATGTTACGGAATGCACCCTCGTCGCACTGGCCTGCAACGGGCTTTTCCCCTGCTTTTCTGTTTACGATTTTTTTGCTAATCTGGATGTTTAACGTTACATTTGCAAATTGGATGGTTGACTAAATATAACCAATTACTAAATATAACCAATTATTATAAAGTTTATGGGTAAACGATTCATCACAGTTCTGCTTACGCTCCTGTTTGTGGGAGCGGCAGCATTCGCCCAGTCCTCCGTCTCCGGAAAGGTTTCGGATGAAACAGGCGAACCTATGGTCGGTGTGAACGTCCTCATCAAGGGCACAACCACCGGCACAATGACTGACCTGGACGGAAAATACACCCTGCAGAGCGTAAAGCAGGGATCCGTGCTCGTCTTCTCAAGCATCGGTTTCACTACGGAAGAAGTGAAAGTCGGTTCTTCATCAACCATCAACGTCGTCATGAAGTCGGACAACCACTTCCTCGACGAAGTTGTCGTTGTGGCTTATGGTACACAGAAGAAGAAGGACGTGACCGGTTCGATCACCGACGTGAATTCTGAGATCGTGGCCATCCAGAACACTTCCACAGTGTCCAGAGCCCTCGAAGGTTCGGCTCCTGGTCTCCAGGTGTCTTCCGTCGACGGTCAGCCGGGTTACGATATGGCCATCCGTCTGCGTGGTGTCAGCTCCACGAACGGCGCCTCCGCTGCCGCCCTTATCGTCATCGACGGTGTGGCCCAGCAGACCAACTCGACCTATGAGAACCCGCTTTCTCAGCTCAACCCTGAGGACATCGCTTCCGTGACCGTCCTCAAGGACGCCGCCTCGACAGCCCTCTATGGTTCAAGAGCCGGTAACGGTGTCATCCTCATCACCACCAAGAGAGGTTCTGAAGGCAAGGCTAAGATCTCCTTCCAGAGCCGCTGGGGTTGGAACTCGATCGGTGACTACAATGTCAACTCGATCGACACCGCCGCCGAGTACTATGAGTACGCCTGGCAGTCGATCTACAACTCTTACCGTTATGGTGTGAACGGCACAGGTCTTCCTGGTGTCGACGCCAACGGCAACTACTACACCAACATCGCCACTCCTAACCATTCAGACGAGGAGGCCAGACTGTTCGCCAGCCAGCACTTGTTCGACTACAACGGAAGCGAGACTGCTTTCCAGAAGAACGTCCTCGGCAACAACATGGCCTACAGTGTTCCGGGAGCCATCTACACCAACACAGGTTCGGGTTCCAACTCATCCTCTACGATGAGCGGCGCCTACCTCGTTGACCCTACCACCGGCAGAATCAACAAGGACGCGTCCCTGCTCTACAGCGGCAACGCCTCCGACATCATGTTCCAGGACGCTTTCCGTCAGGAGTACAACCTCTCCGCCAGCGGCGGTTCCGACAAGATGCACTACTATGCATCCCTCGGTTACCAGGATGATCCTTCCTACCTCGTCGGTAGCTCTTACGAGCGCTACAGCGGCCGTTTCAACTTCGACGCCCAGGCTCTCAAATGGTTGAAGATCGGCGCCAACGTGGGTTATTCAAGGACAAACACCCGCGCGCAGGCAGGTAAATGGGGTTCACGCCAGATCGGTGGAGCTTCCGGTAACTCGATGCTTCAGGTCAAGGGCTGGCAGCCTATCGTCCCTGTCTACAACATCGGCGAGGACGGCAACTTCGTGCTTGACGACAACGGCGACAAGATCCTCAACGTCAGCAACTCTTCATATTCACCTCTCGGTGAGAACCACGTTTCTACCAGCACCTTCAGCAGTGACTATGAATATGTCGCCAAGACCAATGTCGAGCGTCAGACCATCTCCACCTGGACGACCCGTCTTTATGCCGACATCTCCTTCCTGAAGCACTTCAACTTCAACGTCAACTTCAACATGGATGAGTCGCACTGGCGCAGAGACATGTACTGGAACCACATCGCCGGACGTGCCACGCCTAACGGCGGTCTCGGTATCAAGACCTACCAGCGCAGGATCATCAACACCCAGCAGCTCCTCTCCTACGACCAGGATTTCGGCAAGCATCACGTAGACGCTATGATCGGCCACGAGTATGAGGACCTCAACAAGCAGTCCCTTAACTATGGTTCAGCTTATGAGCTTATCGCCGGCTATGGCATCGCAGGTAACTTCGTAGGCCGTTATGTGAGCCAGGGAGGTGAGAGTTCCTCATCTCCTGGATTCTCTACCGACATCTACAGGACTGAGTCTTACCTCAGCCGCTTCAACTACAACTACGACAGCAAGTACTATCTTTCCGGTTCGCTCCGCCGCGACGCCGCTTCCAAGTTCACCAAGGACAACCGTTGGGGAACATTCTGGTCAGTGGGCGCAGGCTGGCGCTTCTCCGAGGAAGGCTTCCTGAAGGATGCCAAGACCTGGCTCGACAACGCCAAGCTGCGCGCCAGCTACGGTGTGACCGGTAACTCCAACGGCTTGACCGCCTACTACCTCAATCACTACTGGTACTACTCAGTAAGTTCTTGGCAGACCAACTCTTCAGGTACCGGTGTCCCTGCTGCCACGTCGATCAAGACAGGTAACGACCTCGTCCGTTCCGACCTGACCTGGGAGAACATCCACCAGCTTGACCTCGGTCTCGACTTCAGCGTGCTGAAGAGCCGTCTGACCGGTGCGATCGACTACTACAACCACCTCACGGTCAACTCTCTGTTCAACCAGTCCCTCTCACCTCTGGCCAGCGCCGGCTACACGACTGTCACCGGTAACGCCGCCCAGGTACGCAACAGAGGTATTGAAATCGAACTCGACGCCGACCTCGTACGCACTAAGGACCTCACCCTCACCGTAGGTATCAACGGTACGCACTACCGCTCCATTCTTGAGAGCGTTCCTGCAGACCAGATCCCTAACTACGATGAGACTATGGACCTCCCTAAGGGCTGCTGGACCGTCCAGACCGAGGATATGGCCCAGGCTGGAACAGCATCCCACGCCGGACGAGGTATCTTCTACCTCCGCGGAGAAGGCAAGGACCTGTTCAACCTCTATATGCCTAAGTACGCCGGCGTTGACTCAGAGTCCGGTCTTCCTCTCTACTGGCACCGCGTCACCTACTACGACGTGAACATGAACCCTACCACAGGGGTTTATGAGCACGGAGGGCGCTACACCGGCTACCAGATCGGCGACAATGTCAAGACGAACGTCGGCTCCGACGCTTCTTACTATGAGGTCGGCTCCGCCACCCCTGACTGGATCGGCGGTCTCACTCTCAGCCTCCGCTGGAAGAACCTCGACTTCAGCGTCGTTTCAGCCTACCAGTTCGGCGGCAAGTTCTTCTCTATGGAGTACTCGCAGCATCTGTTCCGCGGTTCAACCTTCGGTGGTTCCAGCATTCCTGTTTCCAAGGACCTCGTCGGCAACACCTGGAGTCCGGACAACAAGAGCGCATACTTCCCTATGCAGTGGTTCCCTGGTGCGGGTTCAAGCAGCTACTATCTTGACGGTGCGCAGCTTTTGGGCTCCCACGTCTACACCGATATGAGCCTCTTCGACGCGAGCTACTTCCGCGTAAAGAACGTCACCATCGGTTACACTCTTCCTAAAAAACTCTCCCAGAAGGTCAACATCAGCGCCCTCCGCGCTTTCGTGTCAGCCGACAACGTGCTGATCTTCTCCAGACAGAAGGGAGTCGATCCTACCTTCTCCACCATCGGAGGTAAGGAGGTTGACACCTACATCTACCCTCAGATGCAGACCTTCACAATCGGTTTGAATCTTGATTTCTAATCAAATAAACGCACACAGATATGAAAACATCATATAAATGTCTTTTAGCGGCGGCGATGCTTGGCATCGGTATGACATCCTGCACCTCGCTTCTGGATGTCAGCAACCCGAATTACTTCACCGATGACCAGATGGCCGATTATATGGCATCCAGCCCGGAGGCCGAGGAACAGGTCCTTACCGGTCTTGTCGGTTCGCTTCCTTCTTACATCAACATCTACAACGCCGACCTTAACGGAGGCTACTCGAACAACTACGCCTACGAAAGCAATTTCGAACTGCGCCGTTTCTGCCAGTCAGGCGATGTTGTCGAGGGTGATGAACTCAATCACGGCACCTACACCAACTGGTACCAGAATCTTGCCAACAACACCTACTGGAGAACCGACCAGGACATCCAGAACTACGGTTACTATCTCGGACCTGTCAAGAAACTTGGAGTGGCCCTGAAGGCTCTTGACTTCCTTACTGAAGAGCGTATCGAGAAGTACCCATCAATGGGCTATAGCCGTGCACAGGCCCTTACGATGAAGGCTCTTTGCTATATGCTTCTTATGGAGCGTTACACCGACCTTCAGGATGTGACCTCCACGACCGACCAGGGTTGGCCTATCTACGATGCCTACACCTACAACACACCGAAGGAGCCGCTTTCTGTGGCCGAGACCTGGGAGTGGGTGAACAAGACTTTCGCCGAGGCAGCAGATCTCTTCCACAAGTCTTCCTACGGCACACAGGGCTACACCATCGGTAAGGAATCCACCCAGATCTACGACATCGACTGCGCCGTGACCCAGTACTACCGCTGCCGCGCCGCTCTTGACAGCAAGAATTGGGAGGCCGTCATCGAGGCCGGCAACGACCTTCTCAGCCACTTCCCGAACCTGATCGCCGCCGATGACTATGGAATGGATGCCTCTTTGCTTCCTTCCGTCAACTCACGTGCCAACGTGAGCGAAGAGAACCCTGCCGGTACGGCTTGGAACGGAAGCGATTTCAACGCGACGCAGAACGCTTTCTTCAACCTTGAGAAGAACCCTGAGGCCATCTTCGGAGGTGCCAGAGGCGGCACCAACACCTTCTGGTCTCTCGACGGACTCAACGCCCTCAAAAGCGGCCCTGTTTACTATCAGGTTGACGAGAACATCTACGAGGCTCTCTCCGATGATGACTGCCGCAAGGCCTGCATCCTTGACAAGGATTTCAAGGACTTCCATGTTTACAGCGCCAACGGCACCGACACGACCTGGTACCAGTACACGATGCCTAAGTACACATCGTTCAAGTGGGCGGCTTCTTCTGCCATCGGCTACAAGAACCACACTAACGCCGCCGCCACCGCCGACAACATCTACCTCCGCTCTTCAGCGGTGCTGCTGATGGTCGCCGAGGCTTATGCCCAGAACGGTCAGGACGCCCAGGCCAAGGCTATGCTTGACAAGCTTCTCAAGGCCCGTACCAAGACCGGTGCTAAGACTATGACCTGTGACAACACAATGGCCGGTATGAGCACTATGGAGATGGTTAAACTTCAGTGGAGAATCGAGATGTGGGGTGAAGGTGACTGGGCGTTCTTCAACCAGAAGCGTTGGGGTGTCCAGAACACGAGAGGCGCCAACCATTGGAGCAAGACCCAGATTCCTACTGAAGGCTTCACTTGGGAAATCCCTCAGAAGGAGCGCCAGGGCAATCCTTATTGGAAATAGTAGTTTGTGAACACAACAATTTGAATGAGATTTTCAGTATGAAAAAAACTTTAAAGATATGTGCCCTTGCACTCTCCTCCCTCGCGTTCTTCGCTGCCTGCGACAACGGTGAGGACGTGGTGGAGTTCAAGGACGTGAACGCCACGATGAAGGCTGTGACAGTTGACGCCACTATGCCTTCTGTGACTGGCAAGGAACTTAAGTCCTCTTTCACGGAGAAAGATTTCCTCCGCATCCGTTTCGCCAATTCCGAGGGTACACCTGTCGGAAGGACACAGGTACTTTCTGGCCAGGCCAACGGCAAGACCGGCACTTTCAGCAACAGCAGCGTGGCCGTCCCTGACGACGCCTCCACAGCCGTGATCTACCTCGACAACAAGGAGACCAACCTTGTCAACTATGGCTCAGCTCCTACAAAGGCTGACCTTAGCAGCCAGGACGGAACTCTCGCCAGCGCGCAGAGCTACCAGGTTGTAGAGGCCACCGTCCCTGTAAGCAGTCTGACCGGCAACACGGCCGTGTCCCTCGCCTACAAGACCGGTATTGTAAAAGTCACTGTGGCATATCCGGAAGGCACCAAGCCGGAAGCCGGCAAGACTACCATCACAATCGGCAGCGAGGCCCAGTACAGCAGCATCGTTCTTCCGTTCGACGCTCCTGGAACAGACAGCAAGAAGGGTACTTTGACCATTCCTGCCACTGTTGACGAGGCCGCCGGCACCGCCACCGCCTACATCGCCGTATGGCCTGTAGGAGGCGAGTACAAGAACACCAGCCTTATCTCCCACATCGGCCAGACAACCTACGGCAACAACCTTGAGGTCACCGACATCAAGGCAGGTCAGACCACCGTTGTCAACCAGACCGTTGATTCCAAGGAGTTCAACTACTGGATTCCAGACGAAGTCTACACCATCAATGACGTGTACGCCAAGGTTCTGAGCGCTTCCAAGTGGATTTCTGTCAGCAACGGAGTCCTCACCGTCGAGGCCAACAAGACCGGCAACGTACGTCAGGGCGAGGTTGTCCTTGACAATGGTCACACCTACAAGTTCACCCAGATCGGAGCCAACGAGTTCAAGGGCACCTGGACACTTTTCGCCAAGCTCTTCGACCCTAACAAGTCTCTTGGCAAGGGCAGCATCGGCGCTTACAAGGGTGTGCTCACATTCGGCGAGCCTCTCAAGGGCGAGACCCTCACAGACGCTTCAGGCAAGAGCCACACCAACAACATCGGTATCACGGGTCTCTATCCTGGAGCCACGATGGACGCTTGCGTGGACATCGACTATGAGGCCAGAACTGTCCGCTTCGGCGTGTTCTTCGACCGTCGTTCCGCCCAGAAGACAACTGAAGGCAAGTATGTGGCATTCCTCCCTGAGCTTTCAACAGGCTACTGGTCAGGCTACAACTTCGCTCCTGGCGCAGGTGTGTTCTCAAGCACTGACTATGACTGGCTCTGGTTCGATTTCCCTGTAGATTCGGAAGGCACGATCGACTACACCCAGGCCAAGTACCAGTACCACGGTGCGGGTCAGAAGACCGCCGTCGGCAAGCACTACATCTGCGGTATCTCCTGCGTGGCCGCGACCGGCGAGGCCGCTTCCACGATCAAGGGCAGCTATGATGTCATCTACCAGGCTAACTACAACGGTAGCAACTCCGAGAGTATGTACTTCAAGAAAGGCGCTCAGTAATCTATGACAGCCGCTCCGGCGGCTTGAACGGAAAGAGGACGGACCATCTGGCCCGTCCTCTCTTTTTTGTCTGTGGCCGGCTGCAAGGCCGGTTCTGTCTGCGCGAGGATGCCCGGAGGCTGTACAGCGGCCAGGTGGCTCCTGGGAGAAGGGTTACTCCTTGCCGGACTCTTCTTCGTCCTCCGGATCTTCGGGATTCTCCCTGCTCTCTGCTTCAAGCAGGGTCACGGCCGCGTCGTAGTCGGCCGGGTTCACCTTGACCTCGATCGGGTCGACATAGTTAAGGGAAACATAGGAGGAGTTCTCTCCGAACACGGCGGCAGGAATGCCGTTGTCGTTGAGCATACCTGCGGTGATGTGGGCGCTCATCGCGTCACGGAAGCGTGCCACGGTTTTAAGTTCTTCTGCCATAGTGTTGAATATGAATATTAAGTTATTGTTGTCGAGCGTTGTGCCTGGGTGCGTTGCGAGGACTCCGCGGGCATATTCATCACCCGTTCCTTCATTATTCATCGCCGCGGCGGAACTTGTACTCCAGTCCGCCGATGATCCTGACCACGTCTTTGGTGAGGCCTTCAACCTCGAATCCGCCGAGGGTGCGGGTCATCGTGATTCTGTCCTCCAGCATCTTGAAGATGGCGCTGAACTTCGAGCGGAGACGGAAGGTCAGGTTCTCGCCATCCTCGGTCTCAAGACGGTAGCCGCGCGCTTCCATATATTCAATGATTCCGTCCCTGAGGTCTTTGTACTCTCCTCCGAGCTGGACATTTCTTGAGATGAAGCCGAATCTTGGGTAGAAGGCGGCCACGACAGCAAAGAGCAAGGCTATCTGCCACAAGGAGTTGACCCCGCCTCTGAACATAAGGTCCAGATCCGCCTTGACAGCTCCGATGAACACGAGGACGGCCATTATGATGACGAGAAGGAGGGTGAAGTAGATGAAGTATTTTATTGCTCTGATTGCGTATTTCATAGTGATTTCTGTTTTACAAATAGTGTGATTTTTGCTTGTGGGGCAAAGATAGTGAAATAGTTTTGTTATTTTTGTGTTTCTGATTATAGAGGTTTAACATTAAAAGTAAGAATATGGCAGAAATAGACCCGATCCAGGAGCGCCGCGAGCGCGAGGAGCAAGAGAGGAAAAACGAAAGCCTCAAGAAGGTTATGTACGGACTTGTGGCCGTGGCCGTGCTGATGGCCGCCGCCCTCGCCTACATCTGGTCGTCCAAGTCCAGTCTTGTGAAAGACCTCAACGCTGAGAAGGATGACCTCACCCAGCAGATGATAGCCCTGAAAGGCGACTATGACAGCCTTTCGTCCGACTATGCCGAGGTAAACAGCCAGCTTGACTCGTCAAAGGAGGAAGTCAACCAGCTGATTGAGAGGATCCAGCAGACCGAGGCCACCAACCGCCGCAAGATGCGCCAGTACGAGAAGGAACTTGGCACCCTGAGGAGCATAATGAAGAACTACATCGTGCAGATCGACTCCCTCAACACGCTGAACCACAAGCTGACGGCTGATGCGGCAGCTGCCCGCAGGGAGGCCGCCGAGAGCAAGGCCGAGAACGCCGACCTCAAGGGCCAGGTGGAGAATCTCGCCGGCCAGGTGGCCGCAGGCTCCGTCATCAAGTCCAGAGGCCTCAGCGTGGCCGCCTACAACGGCTCGGACAAGGTGACCGACAGGAGCAGCAGGGTCGTTAGACTTCTGGCTTCCCTCAGCCTTGTGGAGAACGAACTGGCTCCGAGAGGACCGGTCAGAGTCTATCTGAGGGTCAAGGATCCTGACGGGGCTCTGCTCACCAACGGCACGCAGGTCTCCTTCCAGTACAACGGCCAGACTATGGTCGCCTCCGCTTCCCGCGAGGTTGACTATGAGGGCAAGGAGGTCGAACTCAGCATCTACCTCAACGACATCCCTTCCTATTCGGCCGGAGTCTACACGGTCGAGGCTTACACGGCGCAGTCCTTCCTCGGCAAGACCGAACTTCTGCTCAGGTAGCCTGTGATCTACCTCCACGTCCCGTTCTGCGGCAGTTTCTGCACCTACTGCGACTTCTACTCGGAGGTCTGCCGCAAGGAGTCTGTCTTTAATGAATATGCCGACGCGGTCATCGCCGAGGTGGACTCGAGACGTGAGGAAATCTTTATGAACATCTCCGCGCCGGACGCGGTGCGGTCATTTTACATCGGAGGAGGCACCCCGTCGGTGCTTCCTCTTGGTGTTTTGCGGAGAATCGTCGAGGTGGTCGGCGGACTGACCGGCGGCAGGTACGATGAGTTCACGGTCGAAGTCAATCCCGAGGACATCGTTGAAAAGGGTTATGAATATGTCCGCGGCCTTCTGGCCCTTGGAGTGGACAGGGTGAGTATGGGAGTCCAGTCGTTCGACGACGGAATCCTGCGCTGGATGAACCGCCGGCACGATTCGAAGCGGGCTGTCGAGGCTTTCCGCATTCTTCGTGAGTGCGGAGTCCGCAACATAAGCCTGGACCTGATCTTCGGCCTCTCGCAGCTTTCCGATGAACTTTGGTCGGAAACGGTCCGGAAGGCGTTGGCTCTTGGACCGGAGCATATCTCAGCCTACCAACTGTCGATAGAGGAGGGCAGCGCCCTGGCCGGTATGGTGGCCGATGGACGCTATGCCGAGGCTTGCGATGAGCAGTGCCGCAGGCAGTACGACATTCTGTGCCGGAGTCTCTCCCGGGCTGGCTATCATCATTATGAAATCTCGAATTTTGCAATGCCGGGGTTCGAGGCCGTCCACAACAGCGCCTACTGGAGGAGAGTCCCGTATGTGGGACTCGGTCCGGGGGCACATTCCTTAAGCGGAGATGTCCGCTCGTGGAACAGTCAGACCCTCCCGCACAGAAGCCCGTCCGGTAAGTTGGCCGCATCTCCTTCCGGAGGTCCCGCAGGAAACCCGTCAGGGGATCTGGTGACATATTCAAGAAACTCCGAGACCCTGACTCCGGAGGACATCAGGGTCGAGAGGATAATGCTTTCTCTGCGGACGGACAAAGGCCTGGAAGCTGAGGAATTATATTCATTGGCAGACCGTGCCGCCGTTGATTCCCTTTTGAGTAAGGGTGCTTTGGAAGCCTTCGGCACACGTGTCCGCATCCCCGAAGACCGCTTCTTCACCTCCGACGGGATCATCTGCGAATTAGTCTGACGCTCAATGATTTACGCTGAAAATATAAAATGATTATCATTTTATGATAATCATTTTATGATAAAATTACACTTTGCCGGGAACAACCGGTCTCTCCTGCGTGGGTTCGGATGCCATTGAATGTCATTGTCTAGCGCCTCACTCATTTCCCTTGTCTTTGTTCGGAAGCAATTATCACCGGTGTTCCCATAAATTATACAACTTGACTTTCGCAAGTGACTAAAGAGGGACTTGCTCCGTCACTGTCGTGACGGGAAATAAGGTATTTCGCACAATGCGAAACTTAAATTATACAATTTTATTTAATATAATTTTGTATTATTACGGACGCATTGATGGTTGGTGAGTTTGTGATTGATCAAACTCACCAACCATCAAACTACTGAAGTCCCCGGCTTACAAGGTAAGCCTCTGGAAACCTTTGAGTTCCTTGACCGGACGGTGTAACGATGTTGTTCCTGACTTCCAGGAACTCTCCCGCAGCCGTGTTCAGCATCGCCTCCTTCAGGTAGACATCGTTCAGCCGGCTCTTGTCTCCTAGACTCAGGGCGATCTCCTTCTGCTTCTCAAGAGCTTCGACGGCCTTGCCGTAGTTGAAGGGCTGGTACTCGTCGAACAGCTCGCCGTAGATCAGGTACTGCCTTTCCGGGGAGACTCCACGTGAATGTAGGGGGTCTCTATGGTTTTGATGCACAGCTCTTTAGCGGTGACATAAGTCCCCGCCTCCTCGATCGTCCTGTCCAGTTCTTCCAGAAGTTCTTTCTGCGTCTGGGCACATACCGCACCGGCGGCCGTCATCAAGCCTATGGCGGCCGCGAGCGCTTTCATTATGTGACGGAGACCGGTCACTTAAAGGCTGACTTGAACTCTGGAGTGAATCCTGGGGAGTGAATTCTGGACAGTCCTAGAAGATAAGCGTGGCCTTGACAGGGTAGTGGTCGGAGATGTATTTCCTTCCGTAGTACTCCTTTGTGATGGTCTGGTACTCGGTGCAGCTGTTGAAGCCCTTGTACCAGATGTAGTCGATGATCTTGTACTCGCTCTTGTCGCCCCAGCCGTTGTAGGTGTTGGTGTGGTCCGTCTTCACGGCCACGTCGCGGGTGTTCTTCATCACCTTCTTAAGGCCGTCGAATTCAGGACGGTCGATCGTCATATTGAAGTCGCCCGTGAGAATCATCGGGTAGCCTTCCGGGTTGATGCTGTCGATGCGGTCCACAATCAGTTTAAGGCCGTTCTTGCGGGCCTCCCAGCCTATGTGGTCAAGATGCGTGTTGACGTAGTAGAACTTCTTGCCGCTGGCCTTGTCCTTCAGCAGAGCCCAGGTCGCCGAACGGATGCAGTCGGCGTCCCAGCCTTTCGAAGGCTTTTCAGGAGTCTCAGAAAGCCAGAATGTGCCCCACTTGAGCATCTTGATGGTTTTCTTGTTGTAGTAGATGGACATGTGTTCGCCCTTGTCCTTGCCGTCCTCGCGGCCTACTCCGAAGCCCTTGTAGCCGCGGCAATAGTCATTGATGAAATTCAGCTGGGTCTCGACCGCTTCCTGGAGTCCGAAGATGTCCGGTTTCTGGTCGAGGATCATCTGCGCCGTCGCAGGGGCTCTGTAGTTCCAGGAGTTGGTGCCGTCCTTGGCGGCCCCGACTCGGATGTTGTAGGAAATCACGACGATGTCTCCGGGGGTGTTCTTTTTGGCGGAGAGGCTTGCCGGCAGCAAGGTGAAGGCGGCCAGCAGGATGAGGGCTATCTTTTTCATATTCATTGATGTTTTTATTGGCAGTGTTCCAGCGCGTTCTTTTTTGCACGCTTTCCGCGAATTTAGTCATTCATTTTGACAAATTATGCTAATTTTGTCAGGTTAACATCAATTCGCTATGGCAGAAGAGACTTTTTATGAATATGGGAAAGTGCAGGCTGTGGACGCTCTTTTCGAGGGGTGCGGCTTTTCCCGTCAGGAGAAGACGGGCTTCGAGCCTGCCGCCGGCAGCGTGGTGCGCCAGGCGGCGAGGGTCTTCGTGGAAGGAATAGACTTCGACCTGACATATTTCCCGTTGAAACACCTTGGCTACAAATGCGTTGTGGCTGTGACGGGCGAACTGCACGCCGCCCTTGCGCATCCCCGGACTCTGGGCGTGCGGCTCGGAGTCTCGGCCAAACTGGACTTCAGGCAGGTCAAGGAACTGTGGCAGGGAGTGGTGGCCGCCGCCAGGGAATTTGAATATCTTGCCGTGGACCTCGACCTTGCGCCGTCGCCTAACGGGCTGGTGGTCAGCGTGTGCGCCGTGGGCGAGGAACTGAAATTGACCAAAGGACGTGTCGTGAAGCCTCGGAGCAAGGACCTTGTCTGCGTGTCGGGCAGTCTCGGGGCGGCCTTTCTCGGCCAGCGTCTTCTGGAACGCGGCAAGGAGGAGTTCGTCAAGTCAGGCGATGCGATGAAGCAGCCGGATCTGGAAAAGTACAAGATGCTGATTGGCAGCTATCTGAAGCCGGAACTCAGCCCGTCCACGATCACACGGCTCGAGGAGGCGGGCATCTATCCTTCGCTCGGATTCCTGGTGTCGCAGGGCCTTTCGGATGCCGTGAAGCGTCTTGAGAGGGAGTCGGGTCTTGGAGTCAAGATCTACGCCGACAAGATTCCGTTCGAGGGCAACAGTTTCGCCACCGGCAAGGAGCTGGACATCGATCCCGTCTCCGCGGCGATGAACGGCGGCGACGATTTCAGGCTTCTGTTCGTGATCCCGATCCTGTCTCTGGAGGCTTTCCGCCGTGATTTCCAGACCTTTGACATCATCGGCCATCTCGCCCAGCCGGAGGTCGGCTCCGTCCTCGTCTCTCCCGACGGTCTTGAACACCCGATTCTCGCCCAGGGCTGGAAATAGCAGACCACCAAGTACTTGGTTGGAATTTGTCGTGTTCCCTCCCTTCTGTTGGCGGGAGATGACAGAAGGTATTTGAATAAGATAAACTCCCGTCACGGCAGTGACGGAGCAAGTCCCTCCCCCGAGGGGAGGGATTTAGGGAGGGGGTAACGTGGAGGCCCTCCGGGGT
>CAVEYE010000095.1:0-3466 GCA_963619595.1 bacterium
GAGAACCGCGCCTCGCATTCCCTGTCGAGCATGCTTCAGGGAACGGTTCCGGGACTCAACATCAGCACTTCTTCAGGAAACCCGGGATCCGACACTTCGCTGAACATCCGCGGCTACACATCCATCAACGGAGCGTCTCCGCTTGTGCTTGTGGACGGCATCGAGGACACCCTTGACCGCGTCAACCCTAATGATGTGGAGTCCATCTCCGTCATCAAGGACGCAGCCGCGGCCGCCGTTTACGGAGCCAGAGCCGCCTTCGGTGTGATCCTCGTCACGACCAAGAGCGGCAAAGAGGCCGACAAGGCCAAGGTACACTATTCCGGCCGCTTCGGCTGGGAGGAGCCTACGACATCCACAGACTACGAGACCAGAGGCTACTGGTCAGTGTACACGATCAACAAGTTCCGCAGGAACTGCCTCGGTTCAGACTACATCCTCTACGATGACTACGACATGCAGCAGCTTCTCGCCCGCGTCAACGACAAGACCGAGAATCCTGACCGTCCGTGGGTTGTTGAGCGTGTCGTCAACGGAAAGAACCAGTGGCGTTACTACGGCAACAACGACTGGTGGCATATGCTGTTCAACGACCAGCACCCTGTCCAGCAGCACAATGTTTCCCTTTCTGGCGGAAGCAAGAGCGTCAAGTACTATGTTTCAGGTGGCTATGACCGCCAGACCGGCATCATCAAGCAGAATCCTGACGTGTTCCGGAAGTACAATCTCCGCTCGAAGCTGACTTTCGATGTCACCAAGCACATCAAGTTCAGCAACAACACGGCTTTCTTCAGCTCAAGCTACGACTACATCGGAGTCGGCAACGTGGAGAACGCCATCGCCTACAGCTCCGCCCACGCCCTGCCTATCTTCCCGATGAAGAACCCTGACGGATCCTGGCTTATGCGTCCGGCCGACGGAGTGTTCAACGGTTCGTACTCGGTCGCCAACGGCCGCCACATCGCTTTCGGCGAAGGCAACAACAAGAACTCTCAGAAGAGGACCAATTTCAAGAACACCTCCGAGCTGACCATAACCCCGTTCAAGGGCTTGACGGTGGTCGGCAACTTCACCTATATGTTCCATCAGTACAGAAGCCAGTACCGTCAAACCAATATGGAATACAGACAGTACCCGGGCGAGGAACTGCAGGTCTATGACACTGGAGCCGGCCTTGATGAACTCTCCGAGGGAGTAAAGACCTACAACTACTACTCCACCAACATCTATGCGACCTACAAGCACAGCTGGAACGACAAGCACAATTTCCAGGTAATGGTCGGTGGAAACTATGAGACCCAGCACCAGAAGAACGTCGGGGCGACAGGACAGTACCTTGTCACAGATGAACTCTCCGACCTCGACCTTGTCGGAGCAAGCTCCGACGGAAGCACCGTGATGACCGTTTCCGGTGGTCAGACAGAGTACGCTCTGCTGGGCTATTTCGGACGAATCAACTACGACTACAAAGGCAAGTATCTCTTTGAGATGGCAGGACGTTATGACGGGACATCCCGTTTCGCCAAAGGACACAGATGGGGTATGTTCCCTTCTGCATCGGTCGGCTGGAGAGTCAGCGAGGAGCCTTGGTTCGGCTCGCTTAAGCACACCGTCAACAACTTCAAAATCAGGGCTTCCTACGGCACGCTGGGCAACCAGAACGTGAGCAACTACATCGCCATCCGCAAGATCTCTCTCAACGATTTCTCTTCCTACAGTTTCGGAGAGTCAAGCACCTCGGCGAAATATTCAAGCATTTCCGCTCCGAACTCGTCCGACCTTACCTGGGAGAAGACGATCCACTACAATCTCGGTCTTGACATCGATATGTTCAAGAGCCGTCTGCAGTTTACCGGCGAGGCTTACATCCGCGACACCAAGGATATGCTTACCGACGGTTACGCCCTCCCTGCCCTCTATGGCGCCGATGCTCCGAAACAGAACACGGCCGACCTGAGGACAAAGGGATTCGAGATCTCTCTCGCCTGGAAGGACCAGCTGAAGATCGGCGGCAAGCCGTTCGGCTACAACCTGAAGTTCACTTTGAGCGACTATGACTCCGAAATCACCAAATACAAGAACGACAACAAGACTTTCGCCAAGGATTACTATGAAGGCATGAAGCTCGGCGAGATCTGGGGCTTCGTCGCGGATGACCTGTTCCAGTCCGACGAGGAGGCCGCTGAATATTCATCCCAGGTGGATCTCTCCTATGTCAGCACCAGGATTCCCGGCGGTGTGTGGAAAGGCGGCGACCTCAAGTACATCGACCTTGACGGCGACGGCAAGATCGGCATCGGCTCCAACACCGTGAAGGATCCGGGCGACCGCAAAATCATAGGTAACTCCCGCGTCCGTCTGCAGTACGGATTCACCGTCGGCTTCGACTTCCTCGGCTTCGACGTGTCCGCATTCTTCCAGGGAACAGGTAACTTCTACTGGTATCCGAGCAGCACTTCATTCGCATTCTGGGGACCTTTCTCCCAGCCTATGACATCCTATATGGACAAGGATTTCCTTTCCAAGTGCTGGGACTACAACAACAAGGACGCTTATTTCCCTCGTCCTGTGGCCTACTATGCCCACACAAGCGGAGCCCAGCTCTACAGGGTGAACACCCGCTACCTTCAGAACCGGCGTTACCTTAGATTCAAGAACCTCTCAGTCGGTTACACTCTCCCGAAGACGGTCACGAACAAGGTGGGCATCGACGGCCTCAGGATTTATTTCACAGGTGAGAACATCGCCTATTGGTCACCTCTCAAGAAGCACTCATCCCACATCGACCCGGAAGCCGCGTTCGGCAGGGACGGCAGCTACAACAGGTCCTTCTACCCTTGGCAGAAGACCTATATGTTCGGCGTTGACATCACTTTCTAGTCTCTAATTGAAAGATGAATATGAAAAAATATATTGTTTTGCTTGCCGCGGCGGCGCTAGCGTTCACTTCGTGCGAAGACCTTCTCAACAAGACTCCGCAGTCCCAGTTGAGTCCGGAGTCGTATTTCAAGACGGCGACCGACCTGCAGCTTTTCACCAATCCTCTGTACAACAACCTTCTTCCGAAGGAACCATACGGTGTGCAGAGTGACCAGTATGTCGCCGCCAATCCGTCATCGCTTGTCAAGGGCGGCACCAACAGGATTATTCCCAACTCCGGCGGAAACTGGACCTGGACAAACCTCAGAAGGATCAACACCTGTCTTGACAACATCAAGGCACAGTGCGAAGATGCCGAGGCCGCGTCCCAGTACTCAGGACTCTGCAAGTTCTTCAGAGCCTACTTCTACTTCGACAAAGTCCGCAAGTTCGGCGACGTTCCGTGGCTTGACCATGAGCCGGGTACCGATGACGAGGTTGTCTTCGGTCCGCGTGAATCCCGCGAGGTGATAATGACCCATATGATCGAGGACATCGACGAGGCCATCGCCAATCTCCCTTCGACCTACGGAGTCCATAATTTCCG
>CAVEYE010000096.1:0-12334 GCA_963619595.1 bacterium
TCTACTACAATCGGAGGTTAAATCAATGAATATGTGTTCAATATATGCGAAGCACATTCCCCTTCCCGAGGAAGGGGATTTAGGGGATGGGCAACGTGAACTGATATTCATTGGCGATGCTCTTCTGACGAAGGATAAGGTATTTCGCCACAGGCACACTATTGCAATCGGAGGTTAAATCAATGAATATGACTACAAAGATATTCCTGGATGTCATCACGCCGGAGAAGAACCTGGCGCACACCGAGGTGGACAGTGTTGAACTCCCCGGCACGCTCGGCCGTTTCGAGGTGCTGAAGGACCACGCCGCCCTCCTTTCCTCCCTTACGGAAGGGGTCATCACCTACAGGGTAGGAGAGCGGACGACATCCCTCCCGGTCAGGTCCGGCTTCGTGGAAGTGCTTGACAACAAGGTCACCGCCTGCGTCGAGACTTCCGGACGCGCTGACGCTGAGACCTCTGGCCACCGTAAATCAGCCGGAAACGGCTCTGCAGCCGCCTCCGTTCCCGTTTCTGAACCCTCTGAGAATTCAAAAATCACAGGCAGACCTTAACTGACGACTGAAATGCGAAAACTCATCGGCATATTCATACTGCTTTTGCTTCCGCTCTCGCTGACTGCGGAGGAGGGGACCGCCCTGTCCGGTGCGGATGGGGAAGTGGCGCTTCTTGACGGAGTACAGGATTCCCAGGTCGCTGAATACGGAAGCGTGGCATCCCTTGACGCGGCGCAGGATTCCTTGTCCGCTGAAGACGTAAGCGTGGCATCCCTTGACGCGGCGCAGGATTCCCAGGCTGCGGAGGAGGGGGCCGCCTCGTTCGATATGGACGAGTACCTCTACGGCCACGTGCGCGACTCCTACGAGTGGCACATCACCACCGTGAACGGCCGCCCCGTCAGCATCCCGCTCCCCGTCATAGTAATCAGCAGACAAGGCGGCGGACTCCACTGCTTCAGCTCCAGACATCTGGAGGAAGGGGAGTACGAAGGCTTCAGCATCGCCCCAGCCGGAAGCAAGTACGAGAACAAGATCGTGGAACACGCCCCTGACGGCACCGAAATCCGTCCGTGGGACTTCTCTATCACCAAGAATGTGGCCGGCCTGATGATCAACTGCGCCCTGCTTCTGTTCATAGTCCTGGCCACGGCCCGCTGGTACCGCCGCCACGACGCCCGCGAGGAAGCCCCGAAAGGCGGAGTCGGCGTGATGGAGATGCTCGTGACGATGATCGAGAACGACGTGATCAAAGGCTGCGTCGGAGAAGACTACCGCAAGTACTCCCCGTACCTCCTCACAGCGTTCTTCTTCATATTCATAAACAACCTGATGGGCATCGTGCCGTTCTTCCCGGGCGGCGCCAACATCACAGGCAACATCGCCGTCACCCTCGTGCTGGCCCTGTTCACCTTCTTTATAGTCAACATCTTCGGCAACAAGCACTACTGGAAGGACATCCTCTGGCCTGAGGTCCCGACCTGGCTCAAGGTCCCGCTTCCGCTGATGCCGCTGATCGAGATAATCGGTATGTTCACCAAGCCTTTCAGCTTGATGGTCAGGCTCTTCGCCAACATCCTCGCCGGCCACTTCATGATTCTCGGCGTGGTGGCGGTGATCTTCCTGACCGCCGAACTCGGAGCCGCCCTGAACGGCAGCCTCACCGTGGTCGCCATCCTGTTGGGAGTCTTTATGGACTGCCTCGAACTGCTAGTGGCCTTCATCCAGGCCTACGTCTTCACAATGCTGTCCGCCGTCTTCATCGGCCTCTCGCGCCAGAAACCGTCGGCAGCCGAATAATAATGAAATCAACAACTTAAAAATCACACGATTATGCTACTTTCAACAATTTTGCTTCAAGCCCTTTCACTCGGAAGGCTCGGATCGGCCCTCGGAGCCGCCATCGCCGCTTTGGCAGCCGCTTTCGGTATCGGTAAGATCGGCACCGCCGCCCTCGAGGCCGGAGCCAGGCAGCCGGAGAAGGCTGACCACTACAGGATGACCGCGATCATCGTCGGCGCCCTCGTGGAAGGTGCCTGTCTGTTCGCCATCGTTGTTTGTCTTATCGCGAAGTAAAGAATGTCACTCATCACTCCGGATTTCGGCCTGCTCGTCTGGATGACGCTGATTTTCGGCATCGTCTTCTTCGTCCTTGCCAAATGGGGATTCCCGATGATCACAGGCTCGGTCGAGAAGAGGGCTGAAAGGATAGACGCGTCCATCAAGGCGGCCAAGGAGGCGGAGGAGAGGCTCAAGAACCTGACCACGGAGCAGAACAAGATGCTCGCCGAGGCTGATTCCCAGCGTGGACGCATCCTCAAGGAGGCTTCCGCCTCGGCCGACGCCATCGTGGAGAAGGCCAAGGAACAGGCCCGGCAGGAGGCCGCCCGCATCGTCGAGCAGGCCCGTTCGCAGATCGTAGCCGAGAAAGAGGGCGCTCTGAAGGATGTCCGTAAGGAGGTCGCCCTGCTCTCCGTGAGCGTGGCCGAGAAACTGCTGAAGAAGAATCTTTCCGATTCCGCTTCCCAGAAGGCTCTCGTGGACAGCCTTGTGGACGAACTCGCCGCCAAGGCCCGGACTGCAGGTGAAGCTGACGCTGAGAACGCAAAGAAGTAGAGCAAGATGAACACAGGGATAATAGCCTCACGCTACGCCTCGGCGCTTCTCAAGCTGGTCGATGAGAACGGCTCGGGAGAGACCGTCTTCGCCCAGGTCCGCGCCCTCCAGACCGCCCTTGACCTGAAGGAACTCCGTACCGCCGTGGAGGACAGGATCGTCCCGGCCGACCGGAAGATCACCCTGCTGCAGACGGCTGTCGGCGGCTCTCTGGCCCCTGAACTCGACCGCTTCATCAGGCTTCTTTGCACCAATGGCCGCATCGGAGACATCCGCCTCGTGTTCAACACCTTCCTGACTGAATATTCCCGCTCGCGCCGTGTGGTGCGCGGCCGCCTCGCGGTCGCCGACGCCTCCGTTCTTCCGTCCCTGGAAGCCCGCCTGCGGTCTTTGGTCGAGAAATACTCCGGCTTCACCCTCGACCTCACCACCGAGGTGGCCCCCGGACTCATCGGCGGCTTCGTCATCGAGTTCGCCGACAACATCCTCGACGCCAGCGTGCTGCGTCAGGTCACCCTGATCCGCCGCCAGTTCGAGGAAAGAAACAAACGAATCGTCTGAAATTATGGACAACAACATCAAACCAAGTGAAATCTCAGAAGTCCTTCTCGCCCAGTTGAAGGACATCGACACAAGCCTCCATTTCGAGGAGATAGGCAAAGTCCTGCAGGTCAGCGACGGTGTCGCAAGGATGTACGGCCTCACCAGAGCTGAGGCCGGCGAACTCCTCGAATTCGAAAGCGGAGTGATGGGAGTCGTGATGAACCTTGAACAGGACAATGTCGGAGCAGTCCTTCTCGGCCCGACCGACCGGGTCAAGGAAGGTATGGTCGTCCGCAGGACCGGCCGTATCGCGTCCATAGATGTCGGCGAGAAGATGCTCGGCAGGGTGGTGAACCCTCTGGGCGAACCCCTTGACGGTTTCGGCAAGGTCGAAGGCGAGCTGACCTCGATGCCTCTTGAACGCAAGGCCCCGGGAGTCATCTTCCGCCAGCCTGTCACTGAACCTCTCCAGACCGGCCTCAAGGCCATCGACGCGATGATCCCTATCGGCCGAGGCCAGAGGGAACTGATCATCGGTGACCGCCAGACGGGCAAGACCGCCATAGCCATCGACACGATCATCAACCAGCGCTCCGCCTACGAGGCCGGCAAGCCTGTCTACTGCATCTACGTGGCCATCGGCCAGAAAGGCTCGACCGTGGCCAACATCGTCCAGACCCTCAGGTCCAAGGGCGCTATGGACTACACCGTTGTGATCGCCGCGACCGCGGCCGACCCTGCGGCCCTGCAGTACTTCGCCCCGTTCGCCGGAGCCGCCGTCGGTGAATATTTCCGCGACACCGGCCGTGCCGCCCTGGTGGTCTACGACGACCTCTCCAAACAAGCCGTGGCCTACAGGGAGGTGTCCCTGATCCTCCGCCGTCCTTCCGGACGTGAGGCCTACCCGGGCGACGTGTTCTACCTGCACTCGAGACTTCTCGAGCGTGCCGCCAAAATCATTGACCAGCAGGAGGTCGCCGAGAAGATGAACGACCTTCCTGACTCCCTGAAGGGCAAGGTCAAGGCCGGAGGCTCGCTGACGGCCCTCCCGATCATCGAGACCCAGGCCGGGGACGTGTCCGCCTACATTCCGACCAACGTGATCTCCATCACCGACGGCCAGATCTACCTTGAGTCCGGCCTCTTCAACCAGGGACAGCGTCCGGCCATCAACGTCGGCATCTCCGTCTCACGTGTCGGAGGAGCCGCCCAGGTCAAGTCGATGAAGAAGGTCGCCGGCACCCTGAAGATCGACCAGGCCCAGTTCAACGAACTGGAATCCTTCTCCAAGTTCTCTTCGGACATGGACAAGGTCACCGCCAGGACTCTGGACAAGGGCCGCAAGAACAACAAGCTCCTGATCCAGAAGCAGTACTCACCGATGCCGGTCGGTGAACAGGTCGCCATTCTCTACTGCGGCACGCACGGCCTGATGGGCGACATCTCCATCGACCAGGTCCCTCGGTTCCAGGACGAGTTCCTCACCCGTATGAGGGCTTCCCACAAGGACGACGTCCTCGCTCCGCTGGAGGCCGGTAAGATCGATGGATCCATCACCTCCGTCATCGAGGAAGAGGCGGCGGCTGTCGTCCGTTCACTCCTTGCGGAGGCCTGAGTCGGGACTCCTTGCGCTCACGCGCGCGGACATATTCATTATTAAACATATTCAGGAATATGGCTTCTCTTAAAGAAATCAAGGACCGCATCGCCTCCGTTGGAGGCACGCTGAAGATCACTTCCGCGATGAAGATGGTCGCCTCCGCCAAGCTGCACAGGGCGCAGCAGGCGATAGGCAATCTGCTGCCGTACGAGAAGCGTCTGCATTCGATGCTCTCCGACCTGATGGCGCTCCAGACCCCGGAAAGGGAGGAGAGGCTGGGAGGTCTGACCGCGGTCCGCGAGGTCCGCAAGGTCGCCGTGGTGGCCTTCGCCTCCAATTCCTCGCTCTGCGGTGCTTTCAATTCCAACGTCATCCGCAAGGCTTCCGCAGTGGTGGACGAGTACCGCTCCGCAGGTCTTGACTCCTCTTCGCTCACCGTCTACTCAGTAGGCCGCAAGATGGCCGAGGCTATGCGCCGCCACGGCTACCAGAGTCCCGCTGATTTCGCAACCCTCTCTGAGTCACCGTCCTACGCCGCCGCAGCAGCCCTCGCAGAAGAACTCGTGGACGGCTTTGTAACCGGCCGCTTCGACAGGGTCGAACTGGTCTACAACCACTTCAAGTCCACAGCCTCCCAGCCTACGGTGCGGGAGACCTATCTCCCGTTCGCCGTGGTCTCCGCCGGGGTCTCGCCTGAGTCCGCCGGGCAGGAGGCCGCCGCTCCCGCTGATTTCATAATGGAGCCTTCCGCCGGGCTGCTGCTGTCCGAACTTCTCCCGAAGGTGGCCCGACTCAAGGTCTACTCGACCCTTCTGGACGCCTCAGCCGCCGAACACGCCGCCCGCACCGTGGCCATGCAGACCGCCACGGACAACGCCGAGGCTCTTCTCCAGGAACTTACGCTGGCCTACAACAAGAGCCGCCAGCAGAAGATCACCTCCGAGATTCTCGACATTGTCGGAGGATCCCTGTAAATCGGTTTGCCGCTTGCAGATGAAGATTTTGTAACCTCTGGCGGTGGCCGAATCCCCCCGCCGCAGGAAAAATCCCGCTTAATGGCTGTTTTTAACGGCTCAGACCTCAATTTATTCACAAAAAATCTTGCTTATGAAAAATTAAACCCATATATTTGTCGTTGTGTTAGTGCGTACCCCTCATTGGGTGCATTTTGCACGTATATTTATAGGAGAACATGTTTAACTTTATTTATTAACAATTATCCTTTATGAAAAAATTTTTTAGATTGGTTTCGATGCTGGCCGTAACGGGCTTAGCATTCGCGTACACTAGCTGTACGGACTACTCTGAGGACATCAATCAACTCGAGCAGACCGTCATAGCTAACAACGATGCCCAGTCGAAGGCTCTCAAGGAGGCCCAGGAGAATCTGCAGAAAGCAGTTGATGCCGCCAACTCTGAGATCGCCGCTCTCAAGAGCGAGGCTGCTTCCATCGAGGCTGCCCTCGCCGCTCTCGAGACAAAGCACGACAAGGACATTAAGGACGTTCTGGCAAAGCACGCTTCTGACGTAGCCGCCATCAACTCCGCTTACGAGGCTCTCAAGGCTCAGCACAACACTGACAAGGCCGCTCTTGAGACCAAGATCAACAACGTTGAGACCGCTTACAAGGCCGCTGTCGCTGACCTTAAGGCTAAGCACGACGCTGACATCGCCGCTCTCAAGACTCAGATGGCTTCCGACAAGGACGCTCTCCAGAAGGCTATCGACAAGGTTGAGTCTGACTACAAGGCCGCCGTTTCCGCTGAGGCCAAGGCCCGCGAGGACGCTGTCAAGGAGATCAACGCTTCCATCGCCGCCCTCAACACGAAACTCGATGAGAACATCAAGAGCATCACCGAGCGTTTCGCGAAGGATGAGGCCGATCTTGCAGCCGCTGTTTCTTCAATCAACAATCTCACCGCCCAGCACAAGGCTGATGTTGAGAAGCTCCAGGGTCAGATCAACACCAACGCTGCCGACATCGACGCTCTCGAGGCTCAGGTTAAGAAGATCAACGAGGAGACCATCCCTGCCGTTCAGGCTCAGGTTGACTCTCTCGCTAAAGATGCCGCCGACTTCAAGACTCAGGTAGCCGCTACCTATGCTACCAAGGAGGCTCTTGCTGAGGTTCAGACAGCTCTTGGAGCACTCGAAGGACGTGTTACCGTTGTCGAGGCTACCCAGGTGAAGTTCGCTAAGCAGCTCGAGGATCTTCAGGGAGACGTAGAGGCTCTTCAGAATGCTGTAAAGAAGGCTCAGGAGACTGCTGACAAGGCCGTTGCCGCCGCCGCAGCCGCTCAGGCTGACGCCACCAAGGCTCTTGGCAACATCGAGGCTCTCAAGAACGCTCTCGGCCAGTACGCTGAGGCCGGCAAACTCGAGGCTACCATCGAGGCTCTCCAGGATGCTGACAAAGCTATCACCGCCGCTTACGAGGCTGCTGATGAGGAGACCAACGCTAAGGTTGACTCTCTCTACGCTGTTGTTGACGCTCAGCTCAAGGCTCTCGTTGACGCTGACGAGGAGATGGCCGCTGACATCACTAAACTCTATGAGGAGAAGTTCAATAAGTCTGATTTCGCCGCCGCTTTCAAAGAGGCTTACGAGGCTAGATTCGCTGATGACTTCGACAAGGCTTTCGGCGAGGCTCTTGCTGATGCCGTTCAGAATGGTGGTGTAGTTGACGATGCCATCAAGGCTCAGGTTAGCGCCGCTGCCGCTGAGGCTAAGGCTTACACCGATGAAGTTAACGAAAAGGTTGATGCCGCTATCGAGAACATCAAGGAACTCAAGGACGCTGTCAGCACTCTCGCCGACAGAGTACAGAGCATCGTGGTTCTTCCGGACTATAATGAACTTTATCAAGGTTATGGTTCGCTGACTCTCTATTATCTGACTAAGACTAAAACAGATCTTGTTATCCTTGATCCTGCAACCTATAAGGCTGTAGTTGAGGTTTATCCTGCAAAGGCTGCTTCCAAGCTCACAGCTGAAAACGTTACTGTTAAGTACCTTCCTGCTGCTGGTGGTACCGGCGTTAACAACAACGACTGCAAAATCGCCACGACTAAGAGTGTCACGGATCTTGGTGGAGGTAGGGTAGAGATTGAGGCTACTTTCGCTGGACTCGAAAGAGAAGGCTTTGTAGCTGTTGCTTTCGATGACAAAGCAACCAACACTGTAGACGGAACTGAAATCGCTACTGGCAACAATGTAGAGACTGAATACTATCAGGTTATTCCTTTTGGCGTTGAACTTAATGGTATGTACACGCTCTACAATGGCAAGGACGAGTTGGCTGCTACTGCTTACAATGCTTACCAGAAATTCGCTTGGGATCTCGCCGGTTCAGGTGCTGACGTATGGACTCCATTTGCCGGTTACTCTTGGTACATCAAGGAGACCGATGGCGTTAAGCCTGTTTACAGCACTCTTGCTGACTACGCCGCTGCGAATAACCTCAGTGTTGAGGATATAACCCCAGTGATGAAGAACGCCGCTACTTTCAAGCCTGCTTCATCTGCTGCTTCATACTTTGAGGCTTGCAAGGCTGGTGCTATCGAGTCTCTTGACGCAGTCAAGACTTCTATGGTTCAGGAAAAAGTTTTCGCCGCTTCCAACAGAGGTGTAGGCAGCCAGTCTGTCTCTACTGTTACTTCTACCGTCAAGGGTGTTGAAGTCGGTAAACTTACCGCCACTTACGAAATCGGCAGAAGAGTGATTGACATGATCATCGAGCCGGTTGAACTCGATTGGACTTACGATCTCGCCAAGGATCTCTCTTCAGAAATGACTCCTGCCGGCGCTTACGATCAGGATATTGATGAGACTCAGCCTGAAGTTATCAAGCAGGTTCCTGATTTCAAGGAGCGTACTGTTACGTTCTCGGGTAGCTACGACATTGACAAGTACAACGACCCTACCGATCCTAACTACATCGATTTTGCTAAGATTCTCTCCGGTAAATATACCGCTGAGTTGAATGGTGAACCTTCAGTAGCTGCTGATCCTCAGCTCACAGTTGATCCTGTCGCTATCTTGAAGGCTAAGATCGCTACTGTAGCTGTTTCTAAGGGCTATAAGTTCGATATCAAGGAGAATGTCTACAACTTTGTTCATAAGTATGCTTACGATGCTGACCAGACTGATGTAAACGTTAGGTTCACCCTCACTCTCGGTGCTGCTCCTAAGAATGCTACCATCGATTTCGGTACGAAGACTCTTCCATTCAAGGCAGAGATGATGAGTGGTACTATTTACATTGAGACTCTGGATGATTGCAAGCCTTTTGTTGAGGCTTATGCTAAGGTAGCTGAAGGTCAGTTCACTGACAAGGCTCAGTTTGTTAAATCTTTCTCTGATTATAATTATTGGAAGGTTGCTGAGGCTGAATATATCGCAGGTAGCAAGACCGTTAAGAATGCTGGAACTAACTCTGCAGCGACTATTACTAATGGTAGCAACATTCTTGTTGTTGATGGTGCAAAGGAAGCCGCTTCTTGGCGTCTCTTCTTGACCAAATATTTTGAGTCTGCTTCTGATAATTTCTCATTCGAGGCTACTGTTAAGACTTGGTATGGTCCATCCTACACCTATAAGCTTAAGCTTGGCTTTGAGATGCCTCAGTACGCACTCAAGTACATTGTTGACTGGGTTGATTTCTCAGGTGAGAATGACGGTGTTGTAAGACTTGCCGGCGTTAAGAATGCCACAACTGGTATCTACGAGGTTGCTTCTGATGACATCAGCAAGTACTTTGGTGTTGAGGGTGTTGAGGAAGTTTCCGCTGACGAGCTCAAGAATCTTGGTGTTTACTATGAAATAACCACTAAGGAAGATAAGGCTAAGGGTATTCTCAACGTTCCTACGGTTCACGATGTCGCTCATGCCGTTAAGGATGTAAAGAGCACAATCGAAGAGTGCCCGATCGCTTGGGGTGATTACACTGCTACAGAGCTTGGTCTTAAGGCTACTCTTAAGTATGCCGGTATTGAACTTGACGCCAAGGACATCAAGCTTGTTACTGATGATCCTGTTCTTGAGTTCTACGGTTCAAGCGTAAGCGTTGTCCGTCTGCCTCATACTGACTACACTGTCGACACCAAGGCTCTCTTCCAGGGTACTATGATTCTTGCCGAGTCTCTCGTCAATGTCACTAAAGATCCTGCAGATCCTTCAAAGAACACTGGTGTTATCAATGCTGATGTTTTGAAGGAGTATGACCTTACCTTCGAGCTCAGTGATTGCGCTGTGACTGTAGGTGGTAACTCTGTAACTCTTCCTGCTAAGTTCTCTTATGATAAGACAACGGGTGTCATCACTTACAAGGCTGACGCTGCTTACCAGGACAAGGAAGTTGTTGCTACTGTAAGGGCTACTCTTACCCACAAGAGGCTTGGCTACAATGGTCTTGAGACTCCTGCCCACACTGCTGAGGCAACTGTAACCTTCAAGCCAATCAAGTAAAGTTGATTATCAAATCAATTTGACATACTTAAATCACGGGGGTGCCGCTTTGCGACACCCCCGTTTTTTTTGTTTATCCGTACTTTCACTTCCCCTTATCTTACCGTTCCATATTCGCTCCCGTCACTCTTTACACGTAGTGTATAACTTCGCCGTGTTGGTACATAACCCCGTAAACAACAAAGCGGCTGGCATAGAACCTATGCCAGCCGCGATTTCTTACCGTTTGCTATTAACCTGACGCTTGCTATTCCGTCTTGCCGGATTCCTTTGCGATCGCCTCGATGACACTCTTGTCCAGGCCAGTACACGTGGCTATGACATCGGCAGGTGTCCCTGCTTCCGGAAATTTTCTGGCGATAGAAAGCCGCGCTTCCTCCCGCCCGAGTTCCCGGCCTTCCTCTCGCCCTTTGTCTTCGGCGTAAAGGATTTTCGCCTGTAAATCCAACTCGTTCATCTTGTCTATTTCGTATTTTAACTTCTTCTCCTTGTCGAACGCCGCCACCTCGCACGCCTCCGCAAGCCGCCTCGAGACCCCGCCGGAGATGAAGTAGTTCGTGTCCCGGACCGCCCCGCCATCGGGGCTGAGGCTCGCTTATTCCCGGCAGATGGTCTCGACGATGCTGCGGCCTTCGCCCTTCTTCTTCACGTGAATCTGGACGGGGATGCGCTCGTCGAGTTCCTCGCGGTGGGAGATGATGCCCACACGGCGGTTGCTCTCGCCGGCGATTTCGCGAAGTTTCTCGAGCGTGGACATCACCGAGTTGAGGTTCTTCTGGTCCAGAGTGCCGAAGCCCTCGTCGATGAAGAGAATGTCCACATTGAGGTCGGGACGGTTGAGTGATGACAGCGCAAGAGACAACGCCAGCGAAATCATAAAGCGTTCGCCGCCTGAGAGCACGGTGGCGCTTCGTATCTGATTCTTGTTGTAGCGGTCCAGAACGAGGATCGAGAGCTGCTCGTTGTCCTCGCTGCAGGTAAGGCGGTAGCGGTCAGTGATCTTCTCCAGATAGATGTTAGCATTGTTGAGAAGCGGCCTGAGAATGTAGGTCTGCACAAGCGTGCGGAATCTGTTGCCTCCGAAAGTTTTGTTAAGCTTTTCCCATCTGGCCGCCCGTGATTTCGCCGAGTTCAGTTTGACCTCGATGACAGAGAGCCTGGAGAGGTTCTCGGCGTTCTGGTTGAGCCGCGATTCAATGACGTTCACTCTGCCGACAATCTCGTCGTTGCGCTTCTTCAAATCTCCCCGAAGGTCCAGCAGCCCTTGCAGATCCGGCACCTCCTTCTCTTCGGCTACGCCGAGCTTGGCGAGGGCGTCGTTGATGTCCTTTAATGCCTTGGCCAGAGCGTCGGAGGTCGATGTGAGCTGTGCGTTTGTGTCATTCACGAATTTCCTTGCAGGGGCGATGTCGGCTTCACGCAGACTGAGGGCAGCGAGATCCTCGGCGGTTTTGCCGGAAGAGGTGTAGAAATCCTCCAGCATGGTCTTGCATCCGTTGATTCTGGCCTCCAGGTTCGCAATGTTAGCGGCGACAGTCGTGACACCGTTGTTGAGATTGTTCCACTCTGCGGTGATGTTTCCGCACGTGTAAGACTTAGGTGAAACCGGCCGGCCCCACTGCGGGTACTTGCCCAGAATGACGCCGCAGGTCGAGTCGATGGCCTTGATGGTCTGAGACTCAGTGCTGTACCTCTTGAGCGCGGCATCGAGAGGCTTCTTTTCCTCAATAGCTTTCGTGATGGCCTTCTGCAAATTCTCCGCCTGTGCCTGAAGGTTGACAAGCCCCGCAAGTCTCTGCTGATAAGACACCTGGAGAGACGCGATCTGCCCGGCGAGCGGAAGGGAAACGTCGAGACCGAATTTGGCGGCATCCTTCGCGAAATCCTGGCGGTCTTTTTCAAGAGACTTCTTGTCCTTCTCGAAACGATTCTTCTTGCCGTTGAGCGCTCCCTTGAATCTATCGCACTGAGACTTGCGCGTATCGCGGATATTCTCTGCACCGAGAAGATTCATTTTTGCGGCCTGCTGCTTCTGCTCGTACGGAGTCAGAATGCCTCGGAACTCTTCCTCCAGCGGAATATTCGTGATGTGGCCTGCGCAGAGCGGGCAGG
>CAVEYE010000097.1:0-14646 GCA_963619595.1 bacterium
GGACACTCACGCTCACCTTGTCCAGCGCGACCTTCTCTCCGAAGTTCTTGCAGACCTCTTTGCATTCTATGATGTAATCGCCCATAGTCAATAATAGTTACTGATTATTATTAAGTAAGTTATACACTCAGTATCTTGGCCGTGAGTTCGACCAGCAGTTCGCCCGGTGTAGCCTCGCCGGTCTCCCCGCCCTTGCCTTTATAATCATATTCACAAAGCAGGGACATCACTCCCAGAGCCTTGCGTACCGGGTAGTTGGCCACCGCGGTGTCATATTCCTTCCAGAAGTAGGGGTTCACGCCCTGAAGGGCCGAGGCGACTGCGTCCCTGCCGGGGTAACGCTCTTTCTCCTTCAAGGCCCCGTAGCGGAGGATTCTTGAAAAGTGGGTGTACAACGCGCTGACAGCCATAGGCATGGCGAACTTGGCGGACTCTCCGATCCGGGAGGCGATCCTCAAAGCCTTCGCACTGTTCCGGGACGACAGCTCCTTGGTCAGTTCGAAGACGCTGAACTCGCGGCTGATGCCCACGTTCCTCTCCACGTCCTGTACAGTGACCTTCGACGTGCCTTCCGGCAGGTTCTTCAGCATCTTGTCCGTCTCAACGGCGATGCGGCTTAGGTTCGTGCCGGCTGATTCAGCCAGCAGGGCGGCCGCTTCCGGATCGATGGACAAGCCTCTGCCGGAATAGTACCGGGAGATCCACGATGGCATCTCGTAGTCACGCAACGCATTGGATTCCAGCACGACACCGTTCTTCGAAGCCTGTTTGTACAGGGCCTTGCGCTTGTCGGCCGACGAGCCTCGCATCAGCAGCACCAGCACTGTCGAATCAAGAGGATTCTCGCAGTACACGGACAGTTTCTCGAGGTCCCGCATCCCCTGGGCGTCCTTCACCACGACCAGCTGGCGCTCTGCCATCATCGGGAAACGCCTCGCCGCCGTGATGACCGTGTCGGCATCCACATCGGCTCCGTAGCAGATGGTCTCGTTGAAATCCCTCGAGGCCTCGTCCAGAGCGTTCTCGATGACCGCATCGCAGACAAGGTCGGTGTAGTACGCCTCGTCCCCCATCAGAAGATAGACAGGGGCGAACTTCCCGGACCTGATGTCGGAAAGGATCTCCGCGCACCGCGCGTCGGCGTTGACAGTACCTTTGGCCATCGGACTTCAGAAACAGTTTGAAAGTTGCTTGGAATTCGTTTTGGATTTTTTCGATGTCCGCCTGAAATTCCAAAACTCAAAAATAATCTTCTTTTCCCAAAGTCGCAAATAAATCGCCAAAGTACGCTATGCGGACGCTACACTTTCAGGAAGCACTTTTTCCTGTAGAGGAAATAGAGGAAGAGCCAGCAAAGAATGAAATAGCCGAGGCTGAATATGACTTTCGCCCAGCTTTCGGGGAGAAGACCCATCACTCCCCCGAAAAAGAAATCCGTCATCAAATCGAAATGCAGGATCCTCTGCCCAAGGTAGATGGTTATCGAGTTCATACCTACGACCTGGAAGAAGACGACTCCCTTGCGCCAGCCTCTGACATCGATCAGGTAATAGAATATGGCGAAAAGGCCTATGGACCAGGCAGCGGCCGCAAGAACGAATGTGCTGGTCCACAAGCTTTTGATGACTGGAAACCAGATGGACCAGACCGCCGCGGCGACAGCAAGCACGGCAGCGATGGCAAGCATCTTCACAGTCTTGCGGCCACCTGAGTCGCCGGACTCCCTGACATAGCGGCCTGTGAACATTCCCAGCAGAGCTGTAACAACGGCAGGAATCGTGCTGAGAAGTCCTTCGGGGTCGCCGACACCTTTCTCGTAAATATGACCCGGCATCAGAATCCTGTCGATGTAATAGGCGATGTTGCCCTCCCTCGAGAAAATGTCAGCCCCGACCGGAGCATCAGGGGCGGCGACGAACCTGATCAGGAAAAAATAGCCGACCAGGATGCCGGCCGCCACTCCCAGCTGGGTCTTCTTTCCTGTGTAAATGTACAGAACGGCCGCTATCGCCCAAGCCAGTCCGATTCTGGCAAGGACGCTCGGAAGCCTCAGCGTGGTGAAATGGAACTGGAATATTCCCTGGTAGACAAGGCCGAGGAAAACCAGCACGCAGGCACGGCGGAGTACGTCAAGGCAGAGCCGGGAGCGGGACATTCCATTGGCCAGTTTCTTGGATGAGGAGAACGGGAAAGTCATTCCTGAGATGAAGAGGAACAGGGCGAAAATCGTGTCGTGATGGTGGAAGCCGTTCCAGTCCACATGTTCCATCTGGCCGGCCAGCCAGCAATCACTGCCTCCGGGAAAGAGGCCGCAGACATTCGCGATGAGCGCACTCAAACCCATAATGAACATCATATCGAATCCCCGCAGAGCGTCCAGGGACAGAAGACGCCCGCTGTTTTCCTTTGTCTGATTGTTTTCCATTTTATCCGATATCTTTTTCAGTTTTTTTATGCCACCTGCCTATTCCACCACAATTTCATCCGCGAACACAAAGGCGCGATGGCCGCGTCCGGGATGCCAGTCAGGAAGCGGGGCAACCTCCTCCGCCCTGACACGGATGAAACGGGAGTGCGTGTCACCAAACTGAACACGAATCTCCCGCAGCCCGTCAGGAGTGTCCCGATTGTCCGGCACGACATCAGCGCAGACCACCTTGTCAAAATCCTCACCGTCATCGGACAGGCTGATTTCAATCGAAATAGGAGCGAAAATATAATTCACCTTGTCAACCAGAACGCACAGTGTGACTGATGAATATGTTTCCGTCCCCTCTCCCATGTCAATCGTGACATCCATCGGTTCCTCGTTCCAAGCCACGAAACTGTCAGCGTTGAAGTTGGTGCCGCCGCGGAGGCCGTCCACAAGCGACCCGTCCGGCTGCCATCTGTAGTTCCAGGCCTTCTGCGTCCTTACAATGAGCGGTCTGAGATAAGCCTTGTTGGCAAGGACGGCGCGGGAATATGTCTCCGACCGTTCACCGCCTCGATAGACCGCGGCCTTGACTGTCGCAGGCCCGCCGGGGACTATGAACGGCGACTCGTAGAGCCTGGATCCAGCTGTCGGCTCGGAGCCGTCGACCGTGTACCTGACCTCCGCGTCACCGGCCGTGCGGAATTCAAACTCCACTCCTTCCGCCAGCGAACGGTGTCTGTCTATAACCCCGAAGATATGCCGCGAGTAATTATAGCCCAGATTCCCGTACAACGATGTCATCCTTGCCATATCCTTCATGAAACGGTCGAACGACTTGCGGTCCGGCTCACACCACTGGACCTCGCTCAAAGCCGCCAGACGCGGAAGCAACATATATTCCAGATGGTCGTCCGTACTTATGAACTCTGTCCAAAGGTTGGCCTGCACTCCAAGGACATGCGATTTCTGGCCGTCCGTCATTTCCGGAGCCGAAGAACCGGGGGCGAAAGAATCATATTCCAGATCAAAAGGTTCATATTCATAAACTTTCCAGACCGGGACAAAACCTCCGATGCCGTCAGGCTCGGACTCCTTGTTCTCACTCTGGCAATAGTCCAGATACATATTCCTGTTCGGGGTCATTATGACATCGTGTCCAAGCCCGGAGGCCTTGACCCCGCCCTCGCTTCCGCGCCAGGACATCACGACAGCGTCAAGCGGAGGATTCCCCTCAAGAATCTCGTCCCACCCGACCAGCCGTCTTCCGTGTTCCTTGAGGAATCCGCCGACCCGCTCCGTGACATAGCCCTGAAGCAGCTGTTCGGCCGTATGGGTCTCATCGGCGACCAGTCCGAGTTCCATTATCTTCCCCTGACACCGCGGGCAGCTTTCCCAACGCGTCTTAGGACACTCATCGCCGCCTATGTGAACATATTTATAAGGGAATATCTCCATAAGCTCCGTCAGGACATCCTCGATGAAGCTGTAAGTCTCTTCTTTGCCCGCACACAGGACATCCTGCGAGATTCCCCCGTAGGCGGAGACTTCGTAAGGTCCCCCTGTGCAGCCGAGGCCGGGATAGGAGGCAAGCGCGGCGAGCATATGCCCCGGGAGATCTATCTCCGGCATTATGTCGATGCCGAGAGAGTCGGCATATCTGACGACGGAGCGAAGCTCTTCCTTGGTGTAGAACCCGCCGTAGGGTTCATCGTCCGGGCCGATGTCAGTGCCTCCCCTGCCGAGCCGGTTGCCATTCCGCCACGCTCCGACCTCGGTGAGACGGGGACGGGAATCTGTCTGGATTCTCCATCCCTGGTCATCGGTCAGATGCCAGTGCAGCACATTCAGCTTGTGCAGAGCCATCATGTCAAGATACCTTTTGACCTCCTTTACGGAGAAAAAATGCCTTGCGCAGTCGAGGTGGAGTCCTCTGTAGCCGAAGCGCGGCCAGTCGCGGATCTCCACATCGGGGTACTTTCCGTCCTCCCCCTCAAGCTGGCGGAGAGTCTGCCCGGCATAAAGAAGGCCCCGCCGGCCGCCGGCCGTGACGGAAACTTTGCCGTTCTTTATGAATATCCTGTACTCCTCACCGCCCAATGTACTGTCGACCGCATCTTTCCTGACGGATGAGGCAGCATCTGAAAAGCCACCGAGCAGCCGCACCTTCTGGGGTTCGGGAATCACCGAGACAATGTCGGTAAAGTCTTTCCTGCCGGAACAGCCCGACGCAAAAACCAATGCGGAGCAGAGAAGTGTCCCAAGACAGCGGAACTTAATGGATGGAAATGGGATGTTCATTGAAGATCGGTACAATATTCACAAAATCAGATAATTCCGAGCATCCTCACTTTGGCTATGTAACTCGCTCCGATGGATCCGGCCTTTTCGCCGAGGCGGCTGACCGTGATGGAAGTGTCGCTGCTTACGATAGCGAGGGCAAGTTTGTTGACGCTGCCCTTAATCGGGGTCATTAAATATTTATGCGCGCGCGCAAGCGTCCCCGCTATGACGATCACTCCGGGATTGAAAAGATTAATCATTCCCGCTATCGCCTGGCCGAGAGCCTTGCCGACTTTCTCGATGGACTCGATGACGACGGTGTCTTCCGCATCGGCAGCGTCAAGGATATCGTTAAGGGTTATCTCCTCGCCGGCCTTGTACTTTCCACTCAGAATCGAAGGCTGGCCTGAGGCCATCTCGTCCAGAACAATCCTGTGGAGAGCCGAGCCGGAAGCTTCCGTTTCAAGGCAGCCGATCTTTCCGCACCTACATATTCTTTTATTGTCGAAGATGGGGAAATGCCCTATCTCGCCTGAGAACCCGGAACGTCCGTAGCCGAGCTTGCCGTCGATGATCATACCCAGACCCAGTCCCCAGCTGACGTTGAAGACGAGGAATGTCTTCTCGGAACTTTCGCTTGACATGTACTCCGCATAGGCTATCGCTCTGGAATCGTTCTCCACATAGACAGGAACTCCGAGTTCCTTCTCCAATATGCTTGCGATCGGCTTGTCCTCGCTAATGAAATAGGAGAAACAGTAGCCGGAATTGCAGTTGACGCGGCCCGAGAAGATGAAGCCATAGCTCCTTATCCTGGGAAAATCCCATCCGGCCTCCTCGAGGTACTTGCGGACCACATCGCACATTTCTCTGCACGACTCCTCGGTGCTGGACAGAGTGAAGCTTATGTTTTCCTTGTAGAAGGAAAGCTCACCCATAAAGTTGGTCACGGCTATGCTCAGGGTATTCTGCTTGACGTCAACGCCCACAAAGTCCCCGGCCTCGGGATTCAAGCCATAAACCACAGGCTTGCGGCCTGTGGATGACTCCATCTTGCCGATTTCCTTGATGAAACCGTTGTCGATCAGGTCAGCGACGATCCTTGAAGCGGTAGGCACGGAAGTGTCGTACTCCCTGCTGAGGTCTGCCAAGGTGAACTGCTTGTCATAGACGCAGTTCTCCAGAATGAGGTGTTTCAGGAAGGAATTCCTGCCATTGAAATGATCCAAGAATGATTCTTTATCGTTGATGTTTGCCATAAATACTCCTTTACCGTCCAAAGATAGAAAATTTCAGAAGTATTTTAAAATAAAGATGCGATTTCAGCCTATAATTTATTCAATACATTTCTTTCACTACGGGATAATTTCAAATTTATTAAAAAATACTGTAGATTTATTTTCATTTTGAAAAGATATTACTACTTTTGCAGTTGAACACTATGGTATGTAGCCAGTATTGTACCCAAACAATGCGCAAGATTATCGGTAAACAATAAATATTTAATGAAATTCTATGACTGATCATTTATCAACGGGCAGACGTGGCATAGCTTTGCTCCTACTGGCTACGCTGTTGTCGGTTTCTTCTTTCGGAACAGACTTCAGCGAAGACGGCTCGAAGGAAAGCTCCGCCGCTCTAGCAGCCCAGGACAAGGTCACGGTCAAAGGTAAAGTCATCGACGGCACGGGACAGCCTGTACCGGGGGCGGCCATCCTTATCGCCGGGACACAGACTGGCACGATGACTGACATCAATGGTTACTATTCAATCGAAGTCGACGGACCGGGAGTCAAGCTGGAGGTTACCAGCATGGGTTACAAATCCCAGACGGTAACCGTTCCGAAATCTCTGGAGCTTAACATCTTCCTTCAGGACGATGCGACAGAGCTGGATCAGGCCGTCGTGGTCGGTATGGGTCACCAGAGAAAGGCCTCAGTCATCGGGGCCATCTCCTCTGTAGCGAACTCCGAACTCGAAATCCCTCAGAGAAACCTGACCAACGCTCTCGCCGGAAAGGTGGCGGGAGCCGTTGTCGTCCAGAGGACCGGTGAACCGGGTATGGACAACGCCGAGTTCTGGATCCGAGGAATCTCCTCTCTTAACTCCAGCGCGCCTCTGATTCTTGTCGACGGTGTCGAACGCGAGATGTCCAACCTTGCCATCGAGGAAATCGAGACCATCTCGATCCTCAAGGATGCGTCCGCGACCGCTGTTTACGGTGTGCGTGCGGCCAACGGAGTAGTTCTCGTCACCACGAGGAAGGGTATCGCACAGAAGCCGCAGATCGATGTCAAGATTGAAGGCGGCATCTCGGAACTTACCAACATGCCGGAACTCCTTGACGGAGCCAACTACATGAGGCTGTACAACGAGGCTTGCGGCAGGACGGTCTTCACCGACGAACAGATTCAAAAGACGGAGGCAAGGACTGATCCGTTTATGTATCCTAATGTCAACTGGTTCGATGAACTGTTCACAAGATGGTCGAACAACGAGCAGACGTCACTAAGCATACGGGGTGGCGGCGAGCGTGCAAGGTACTATGTGACAGCGGCCTATATCTGCGACAACGGAAACCTTTATGAAAGTCCTGACACGGACTACAGCACGAACATCCATGTAAAGAGGTATAATTTCCGCTCCAACATCGATATGAACGTCACCAAGTCCACGGTGCTGTCCCTTGAGATCGGAGCTAACATGACCGACTCACACCAGCCGAGACCTATTACCGCCAATAACAACTATCAGGCTCAGGCCTCTCAGCTGTTCACTATGGCCTATAACCTCGACCCTATTTCCACACCGGTCCGTGTGCCTATAGGCTACGATGAGAACGGTGAAATCAAATGGGCGTGGGGCGGATCGACCGGAAACGGGACGAGCAACCCTGCCGAGCGCCTTTTCGGTTCAGGTTACAACAAGACCTACCAGACCCAGATAATGTCACAGATCATCGTAAAGCAGAACCTTGACATGATCACGAAAGGTCTGAGCGCCAATCTGTCTTTCTCCTACGACTTTAACACCACGTCAATCCAGGCGCGAGGAAAATATTCCTCACGTTATGCGATTCTCGGCGTCGATGACGAGACCGGACTCTACAATGTGACTCAGACCTACGTAGGCGATGAGTTCCTCAATTACGGCTCGTCAAACAGCGGCAGCAGAGCTGACGAACTCAAGGCGCAGGTCAACTATGAGAGGAATTTCTCCGGGAAACATCGCGTGGGAGCGATGACTATGTACTACCAGCGCAACTATGTGAATCTCTCCGCCGGCTCGGCGATCTACTCGCTGCCATACCGCAAGCAGGGTCTCGCCTTCAGGGCCACATATTCCTACGACGACCGCTATTTCGTCGAGTTCAACGCGGGCTACAACGGGTCCGAGAACTTCGCGAAAGGCCAGAGATTCGGATTCTTCCCGGCCGGAGCGGTCGGTTACCTCGTTTCAAACGAGCCGTGGTGGGCCGGTGTCAAGCCTTACATCAACCATCTCAAATTGAGGGCTTCGATGGGTCTGGTCGGCTCTGACGTGCTGGCATCCGGACGTTTCGCATACCTGTCCACCTGGGGTTCAGGTCTTGGCGGGCACAGATTCGGAGAAACCGCCAACTGGTCCAGCGGTGTAGGCGAGGATCAGGAAGGCATCGAGAATCTGACATGGGAAAAGGGTCTCAAAAAAGATGTCGGCCTTGAAATCAAGATGTTCAACTCCCTCCTGTCATTCGACCTCGACTACTTCTTTGAGCGCAGATGGGACATCCTTATCCAGAGAAACACCGTACCGGGCATTTCCGGCTTGAACAAACTACCTCTTGCCAATATGGGTGTCCTGAACAATCAGGGCATCGAGTTCACCGGTGAATTGAACCACCACATAGGGCAGGTAGGTTACCGCATCTACGGAAACTACTCTTTCGCCCGCAACAAGGTGCTTGAGAAGGATGAAGCCCCTACGGACAGCTGGCGCAGACGCACCGGTCATCGTCTCAACCAGAGATTCGGTTACGTCGCTCTCGGCTACTTCGCAGACCAGGATGAAATCGACCTCAGTCCGGCGCAGTTCGGCCTGCCGCTCGCACCTGGAGATGTCAAGTACCTTGACTATAATCAGGACGGCGTAGTTGATGAACACGACGAAGTCGCGATCGGCTACTCAAATGTCCCTGAAATCAACTACGGTTTCGGCGCACAGCTGATGTGGAAAGGCCTCGATCTGGGAGTGTTCTTCAGAGGACAGGCAAACGTGTCCTACTATCTCGGAGGCGCCTGGTTCCCATTCAACGGCGGAGTGAAGAACGGCAACCTCTTTGCAAAGGCTCTTGACCACTGGTCCGCCGACAATCCTGATCCGGATGCTTACTACCCGAGACTTACCGAGTACAAGAACACCAACAATCAGAAAACATCCACGAAGACCATCTATGACGGAAGCCTCATTCGCCTGTCCGATGTGGAGGCAGGATACACCTTCAAAGGCGACTGGCTCAAGAGCTGGGGATGCCAGGCTTTCAGAATCTACTTCGTAGGCAGCAATCTGTGGATGCATTCGGACTGGGATATGTGGGATCCGGAGACGGGGTCAAGCGATGGTAGCAGATACCCTCTTACACGTAAGTTCAACTTTGGCGTAAGATTCACATTCTAAACGATGAAAGCGATGAAAAAAACTCTTATACTGATCGCATCGGCGATTCTGCTGGCAGGGTGCGACTACCTTGACAAGATGCCGGACGATATGAAAACCGAGGAAATGGTCTGGAGCAACCGCAACGAGGTTCTCTCCTACCTGACTAACATCTATGCGGCACTACCGGAAAAAAACTGCGTGGAATCCGACTGGAACGGCCTGTGGTACGGCTTGTCGGACGAGTGCGACATTCCGTGGAGCCCGTTCATCCAGCTGAACGAGGGTAGCTGGGATCCTACGACACCGACAAACAACATCTGGGCCACCTACTACAAAGCCATAAGGGCGAGCTTCAAGTTTGAGAACAATGTGGGACAGTGCACGGAACTGGCGAATGACCTCAAGACAAGGTACACCGGCGAAGCCATATTCCTCAGGGGCTACTACTATTTCCTTCTTCTCCGCCAGTACGGTCCTGTGGTACTGCTGAAAGAAGAGATGGCTTCTTCCGCAGACTTCGGGAATATGCAGAGAGCGCCGTTCGACGATTGCATTGACTATGTCGTCGAATGTATGGACAAGGCCTACGAGCTTCTTCCATATTCCTACCAGTCCGACAAGGTTAACCTCGGACGCGCCACAAAGGTGGCCTGCAACGCGGTGAAAACCCAGGCTCTTCTTCTCGCGGCCTCCCCTCAGTGGAACGGCAACTCCGACTATTACTCGCTTCTGCGTGACAACGACGGCAATCCGCTCGTTGAAGCCTCTTACGATGAGTCCAAATGGAAGAGGGCGGCCGATGCTGCGAAATCAGTCATCGACCTCGCCGAAAACCACCAGGCAGAAACCGGACTTGGACTCTATTACGGAGATAAGAACGATGTCAATTCTGCCGACTACAATCCTTACAAGGCTTACTACAACATCGAGATGACCGGATGGAACTCAGAAATCATCTTCGGAACGGTCCAGATTGCCAGAAGCGCATGGAATGACTATCCTTCACGCTACGGCTATCTGTATCACACACTTCCTGTCAATGCGAAATACAAATTCAACGGAGGTACGGCTCCAACCCTTCGTCTTGTGGATGCGTTCTATATGGAGAACGGCCGCGGCATAGAAGACCCTCTTTCAGGATATGTCGAGTCAGGTTTCGCCACATCAAATGGCGGGCACTACAATCCTGTCACGGACGGACAGCCTAAATTCGACGAATCGACCGAAGACGGAAGAAAAGATCTCATCAATGACTTGAAGAATCTTAACAGCTGGGGACATTCGAAGGGCGACTGGAATATGTTCGCAAACCGCGAGCCTCGCTTCTACGCTTCCATCAACTACAACCACAGGGTTCAGATATTCTACCCTACGGACAAAGAATGGATGAATGCTTTCAACAACCGTGAGGACCAGCAGGACGGCTGGGGAAGACTTGAACTCTACTACGGAGGAATGTCGAACAACGACAACATCACCTATTATCCTCACAGCGGCTTCCTGACCCACAAGAGAATACTTGCGGGAGACTTCTCGAATCTGACTTTATCAAGCCACTATGTCACGGTGTACGTCCGTTACGGTGAGATTCTTCTCGACTATGTTGAAGCGCTGAATGAATATGATCCTTCCAACCCAGACATCAAGAAGTACTGGGACCAGATCCGCAAGAGAGCAGGTCTGCCGAGCATATTCGACACCTATCCGGAAATCGCCGGTGACAAGGACGCACAGCGCAAGTATATTCTCAGGGAGCGCCAGATCGAGCTGAATTTCGAGGGAGACAGGTATTTTACCTGCCACCGCCGCCTCCTCTGCCTCGACGCTTCCGCCAACTCCGTAACATCCAACGAAGTCGGCAAGTTCGGCGACAACGGTCCGGTGTGGGGACTTTCCACACGCGCCGGAGATGCGAATACCAACAGTTTCAAGTCTACCGATTTTTACAAGAGGACGATTTTCGAGAACCGCGTGTTCAAGAAACAGTTCTACCTCTTCCCTATTCCGCAGGATGAGATCAACAAGAGTCCCGGCCTTACACAGAATCCGTGGTGGTAAACTCATAAAAGCATTGAAAATGAAAAGTTTATTTAAAACAATAATAATGGTGGTTGCGGTAGGCCTCGGTGTCGCATCCTGCAACGTGGTGAAGCAGTTCGACACCGAGATTCCGACCTATCCGCTTACTATGCTTGTCAAGTCAGCCACTGCCACGGTCGGAGACGAGACTGTGGAAGGCGTGGTCGACAATGAGGCACACACTGTCACTTTTGTGTTCAACAACACGAAAGACTTCACTTCCACCGAGATCAAGTTTAACTTCCCTAGCCGAGTAGTTCTCAAAGAGGGTGCCCTCGAGGAACTCACAGTTGATCTGAATGCAGGAAAAACCTACTCATTCGTGGTGAACAATCTGGAAGAGGATGTCACCTACACGGTCGTTGCCTATCGTGCGTCTGTCATTCAGGTGGACCGTACGCAGTGTTCAGTAATCACTGGTCTGACCGGTGACGCTGATCCTTCCAAGCTGGAGAAAGCTGCATCCAATAACGGTTATGGTACCGGATGCGCATACCTTTTCGACGGCAGATGGCTGACAAAAAAAGAAGGCTATTCAGATGTTCATTACCAATGTTTCGGCTGGGAAATGAACAGTCTCCAGGGCAGCAACGGTGAAACCTTCGGAACCGCATTCACTGTGGATTTCGGTTCACCTATGAGAGTGGCCAAGATGCAGTTCATACCTTACCGAGCATATTGCGAATCCGCTGCTGCACAGTACGAAATATATGCCTGGACTTTGGATGGCGAACCGTCAGGAGACTGGGCCAACTGGCAGCTCATAGCTTCGGTGGATGATTCTGATAAATGGAACATCATAAAGACAGTCGAAACAGGTGAGACTCACCCGCTGATCACAGAAGGCACTACCGTTGACTTTACATATTCAACTGTGCCTCTCGCAAGGTACTACAGAGTAAAAATCGTAAAGAACTTCTACGAGTACTACCAGGACAAGATGAGTTCAGCATGGGCCCAAAGAAAATACTGGTACGATGTCTCCGAACTTCAGGTTTGGCGTTACAATCTGGATTCAGAGGAATAATCACTAATAAACATTGATTATGATGAAAAGACTGAACATACTACTGCTGGCGCTCTCGACTCTTGTCGCGGCCATCGGCTGCGACAAAGCGGAGGACGATTACATCACACCTTCGAAAAAATCGATCGAACTCTCGTCCGATGCCGACGACATCACGTTCACAGTGACATCCAATGTGGAGTGGAAGATGTCAGTGTCTGACAAATGGTTCAAAATCAGCCCGAAAGTTGGTGACGGAGAAACCGTGATAAGGCTCGTCGCAGAACGGAACACCACGGGACTCGACCGTTCTTCCGTGCTTGAGTTCACCTCCGGAGCCATTGTCGAAAGAGTTGAAGTGACGCAGCCAGCCTTTATCGTGAATATGGGCGTGGAATGTCCTGAAAGCATCGAGGTCAAGAAAGGAGAATCGCTTTCCATTAACCTGACCGAACCGTCCGATGATTGGGTGTACACCGTAACGAACGGTGGCTGGCTTAAAGAATTCAGCAAGACAAAGTCAAAGCTGATCTTCCAGTTGGATCCGTCTGTCGCATTCAACGAAAATGTGCCAGCTGTGATCGAGTTCACATCCCCTTCCGACCCGACATTCTATGCCAAAGCTGCGGTAAAACCTGTCAACTATTTCAAATTCAGCGCAGTTGTTCCCGAGAGCGTCGACCTCGGAGTACGCGGCTGCCAGCTGAAGATCGACGTCGACGCCAATTTCGACTGGACATATTCAATCAAGAATGGTGGATGGCTTGAGGAATATGACAAGACAGACAAGACTCTTGTGTTCGACGGGAAGCTCGCCAACCTGCTCAATCCTGAGCTGAAAGCCGAAATCACTTTCTCAAGCCCAGATTACGCCAATTTCCAATATGTCGCACAGGTCGTACCTGTAGCTCCGATAACGACCCGGCTGGTTGACAAATCAGGGCTGAAGCCTATTGTACTCACCGGCGACACTCAGTGGGATGCAGGAACCGAGCAGTACCTGTTCGATGGAGCGTGGACTATCTACAAAGGCAAGTACAACACATTCAAAAACGGTGATCCTGACGCTCCTACCGGAATTTCCTACAAATCTTTCAGCATCTCGATAAACGACTACAAGATTCAGAACCGTCCGATGACATTCACTATCGATGCCGGACGCAGAATAAATCTCGCCAAGTTCGTGACGTATCACTACTATCAGTTCGAAGGACAGACCCCGCTCACCTACGATGTCTATGCCTACAAGACTAACGGCACGCCTACCGGTGCCGAACCGCTGGGCGGCGAACTCTTCGAGGGCGAAGATGGATGGGTGAAAATCGGAAGCGTGAACAATGTCGGAAAGATCACAGAGTTCAACGCCAAGTACAAGAGCGGCGACTATTTCGCCGAACTCGCCCAGGGAGACATCATCAGTGTTGATGAGGACAACACGTTCCCTGCCCGTTACTACCGATTCTCCATGACCGGTAACGGCTACTGGTGGTATGCCGTGAAAGCCGATGAGACCGGAATCAGCATCAACAAGCAGTCTTGGGGAATTCCTTGGGGCTGGCTGGGTTGGTGTACTCTCTCGGAACTCTCTCTATACGAATACATCGATTACTAACATTCAGAAACAATTAACAATCAAATAACATTATGAAAAAGATTTTGACTTTCGCGGCCGCCGCGATCCTGGGCCTGATGGCCACTGGCTGCTACGATGATTCAGAACTCAAGACAAGGGTTGATGTCCTTGAGACAAAGGTCAGCGACCTGGAGGCTCTTTGCAAGACGATGAACACGAACGTCACGGAACTCCAGACGATTATGGAACAGTACAAGAACGCCGTCACCATCATTTCCGTCACCCAGACGGACAATGGCTACGAGATTGTCTTCTCCGACGGCAAAATCGCCACGATCACCAACGGAGCCAAAGGCGAGAAAGGCGACAAGGGTGAGACCGGAAAGAAAGGCGATACAGGTGAAACCGGCGGAAAGGGCGAAACAGGTGAAAAAGGTGACCCTGGTAAAGACGCTGTCACACCTGTGATCGGTGTAATCAACGAAGGCGGAATCCTCTACTGGACAATCAACGGCGAGTACCTTCTGGACGACAAGGGAGCTAAAGTTTCAGTAGCGGCTCCCGTGACCCCTCAGTTCAAGTATGTGGCCGAAGAAGAAACCTGGTACATCTCTCTTGACGGGAAGGAGTGGAAGGCTCTCAGCGGCAAGATAG
>CAVEYE010000098.1:0-3037 GCA_963619595.1 bacterium
GCCGCATCCTGGATTTCCAGAGGAAGAAGACCACCCAGAAGGTGAACCTCTACGAGAAAGTCCAGATTCCGGGCTACCAGGAGGCCATCCGCAAGATCAAGCGCTACATGGAAGACGAGGAGAACCTCAGCAAGGCCTCGTCCAAAATCGTGAAACAGCGTCACGCTGAGGAAGACGAGATGGAGGGAAACGGCGATGATTGAGAAAATGACCAAATACTCCTTCATTCTTCTCAGCGGGAAGACTGAAGAGTTCCTCGCGGACCTGCAGAGGCTCGGGCTGGTGGACATCACCCGCTCCTCGAAGCCTGTGGACGAGCGCTCGGCGGCCCTCATGGCCGAAGCCGACGAACTGAAGAAAGCGGCCGGTCTGCTGGATTCCCTGGATTTCAGCAAAGACCCTGACCTTGAGAAAATCGAGGCAGAGGTCGAGGCAGACGCCAAGTACGACAACCCGAAGGAGGCCGTCAGGAAATATTCCTCCAGGCTGGACACCATCAAGAACGAGCTGGTGCTGGCCCGCAGGGAGGTCGAGGCGAGAAGACCGTGGGGACGGTTCGACGCGGCGGCCTTCGAGCATCTTGCGGCCAAAGGCTACAAAGCGCGCTGGTACTGCGTCCCGAAAAAGAAATACGACCCTTCCTGGGCAGCCATCTACCCGCTCCAGGAGGTTTCTGACAACGGAAGCAAAGTCTGGTTCGTGACCATATCCGACGACCCGGCATATTCATTGCCCGTCGAGGAATGCTCCGCGCCGGAGGGGGACATCCGCTTCGCCGAGAGGAAGGTGGCTTCCCTGCTCGAAGAGGCTGTCACCTGCAAGGCGAGACTTCTGGAACTTAAGGAATATGCCGCCTCCATCTCGGCCGGCTATGACAAGGAGATGGCCGAGCTTCAACTGTACCTCGCCGACGCGGGTGCCGGAAAAGCCGCCGAAGACCTCGTCACGACGTTCGTAGGTTTCGCCCCGTCGGAGAACGACGCCCAACTCCGCGCCGAGTTCGACAAGATGGACGTCTTCTACCTCAAGGAAGATGCGGCCAAAGCCGACAATCCTCCTATCAAGCTGAAAGAGAACAGGTTCGTAAAGATGTTCACGATGCTGACCGACATGTACGGCCGTCCGGTCTACGACGAGTTCGACCCGACACCTTACATCTCGTTCTTCTTCACGCTCTTCTTCGCGATGTGTCTCGGCGACGCCGGCTACGGCATCATCCTCACCATCGCCGGACTTCTGGTGTGGAAGAAGAAAGGTTTCATCGGAGAGATGGCCCCGCTCGTCACCACCCTCGGAGTGGCCACGATCATAATGGGCACAATCCTCCACACCTTCTTCGGAATCGACACCTATGCGGCCACCTGGGTCCCTGACTGGCTGAAATGCGTCATGCTCAAGGGCAAGGTGATGGGCTACGATCCTTCAATGGCACTCGCTATCATCATCGGTGTCGTGCATCTCAGCATCGCACTGATACTCAAGGCTGTCTATGCCGTCAAGCGGGACGGGTTCCTCGGCTCGCTCGGCACGCAGGGCTGGACTCTGCTCATCGTGGGCGGCGTTGTCGTCGGCGGATTCTCGCTTCTCGGCGTGATCGGCGCGGCGGCGACCAAATGGATCATCATCGTGCTGGGAACGGTCTCCGCTATAGGAATATTCCTGCTCAGCGACCTGCACCGCAATCCGCTGGCCAACATCGGTCTGGGACTCTACGAGACCTACAACACGGTCACCGGCCTCCTCGGCGACGTGCTGAGTTACCTGCGTCTCTATGCGCTGGGTCTTGCCGGTGGAATGCTCGGCAACGCCTTCAACGAACTTGGAGGAAGCGTGCTGGCTCTGGATGTGCCGGGAGTGAACGTGGTCTGCTTCGGCCTGATCGTGCTGCTCGGCCACGTCCTGAACCTCGCGATGAACTGCCTCGGCGCCTTCGTGCATCCTTTGAGGCTCAATTTCCTTGAGTTCTTCAAGAACAGCGGCTATGAAGGAGCCGGAAAGGCCTACAATCCTCTCAAATCAACAAACAATTGAAAATCAACAGTAAACAACAAGTATAATCATTAAAAATCAATAAATCATGAACGAAATTTTAGGTTATCTCGGAATGGGCCTCATGCTGGCCCTCGCCGGAGTAGGTTCAGCGATCGGCACCACGATCGCAGGCAACGCAGCCGAAGGCGCTCTCAAAATCAATCCTGAGAAGTCAGGAAACTTCCTCGTGCTTTCAGCCATCCCAGCCACGCAGGGTATCTACGGCTTCGTGGCCTTCTTCATGTGGCTGAGCCGCGACGTGGCCGCCCAGGGTCCGCTTATGTTCGGAGTCGGAGTGTCCGTAGGACTTGTCTGCCTCATCTCGGCCATCCGCCAGGGTATGGTCTGCGCCAACGGTATCGTCGGCATCAGCCAGGGACACGACGTGTTCACCAACACGCTCATCTACGCCGCCCTTCCTGAGTTCTACGCCATCCTGGGTCTGGTAGGTGCCATCATGGTCTAAACAAACGACTGAACAACAAGCAGATGTCTTTGATAAAATCTATTTCAGGCATACGCGGAACAATAGGAGGAAAGCCCGGAAACGGGCTTTCTCCCATTGATGTCGTCAAGTTCACGTACGCCTACTGCGCGACTCTCCCGTCAAGGAAGCAGCGGCCAAACGGAGCGAAGTACAAGATCGTCGTGGGCAAGGATGCCAGGCTGTCCGGAGAGATGGTCGAGAATCTTGTCGTGGGCACTCTGATGGCCTGCGGAGTGGATGTCGTGAAGATCGGCTTCGCCTCCACACCGACCACCGAGATGGCCGTCACCTTCGCTGGAGCCGACGGAGGAATCATCCTCACGGCCTCCCACAATCCCCGCCAGTGGAACGCCCTTAAACTCCTCAACGACAGGGGCGAGTTCCTGACCGCGGCCGAGGGTCAGGCCATCCTGGACCTCGCGGCGACCGATGACTTCGACTTCGCCGGAGTGGACGACCTCGGAAAGGTCACCTGCCACGACTACACCGACGAGCATCTGGACGCTGTCCTCGCCCTTG
>CAVEYE010000099.1:0-5814 GCA_963619595.1 bacterium
TCGAACGTGAGATAAGGTTCTTTGCCACATGCATTTAGTTACTTGCGAAAGTTGAGTTTTTTTAGTTTTATAGTTTCCTTATACCTCGGATATTCATTTCTTCCTGTGCTCTCCGGCCAGCATCCCGCAGGCAGCGAGGATGTCCTCGCCTCTGGAGGCCCTGATCGTACAGGTGATCCCGTGGTTGGAGAGCCTGTCCCTGAAGTTCTCCATTATCAGTCTCGGCGAACTGTCGAAAGGAGCGTCCGGAATCTTGTGGAAGCGGATCAGGTTGACACGGCATTCAAGGCCTTTGAGCAGCCTGATCAGAGCGTCGGCGTGACGTTTGTCGTCATTCAGTCCGGCGAACATCGTGTACTCGAAACTGACTCTCCGCTGGCCCGAGAAATCATATTCACGGATCAGGTCGATGACATCCTGCGCCGGCCAGGCTTTCTGCACCGGCATCATCTCCGCCCTTTCGTCCGGGAAAGGATTGTGGAGACTGACAGCGAGGTGGCAGGAGGTGGAGTCGAGGTACTTTTTAAGGTTCGGCAGGACTCCGATCGTTGAGAGGGTGATCCGTTTGGGACTCCAGCCGAAGCCCCAGTCCGAGGTCAGCACCCGGATCGCTCCTAGCACGTTGTCGAAGTTGTCAAGAGGCTCGCCCATCCCCATGAAGACGGCGTTGGTCAGGCCTGCGGTTTCGTCCACTCCGATGAACTGGGAGAGGATCTCGGCCGTGGTGAGGTTGCCGTGGAAGCCCTGGCGGCCGGTCATGCAGAACCTGCAGCCCATACGGCAGCCGGCCTGCGAGGACACGCACAAGGTTTTCCTGTCCTCGTCGGGAATCATCACCGCTTCCACGGCCTCTTCAACGCCGGAGGCAGGGGAGTGACCGTCCGCCTTGCCGCTTGTGGCTCTGGCCGCGGCCCGGTTGCCGGCGACCGGAAAGAGGTATTTCTTGGTGCCGTCCGTGGATGTCTGGCAGGCTGAAGGCAGGGACAGACCGAGGTCCCAACCCTCTTTCAGTCTTTCCCTTCCGGCCTTGGAGATGTTGGTCATCTCATCGAAGCTTCTGACCTTCCGGCCATAGAGCCAGCCGGCCAGCTGTTTGCCTGTGAAGGCAGGCAGTCCGGCTTCCAGAGCGATCGCCTTGAGTTCTTCCGGCGTCTTTCCAAGCAGCGTTTCCCGCATAGCGATAAAGTTTTTCGTCAACCCGCAAAATTAATCAAAAATAATGTCAGATTAGTGGAAGTTTTAATATCTTTGTGTCAAAGGCGACATCATTTCGCCCAAATGACAAACAACTTTTATTTATTGACTCAACATTATGGCAAAAGAGGTAGAGGAAAAGGCCGCTGACCTTGGAGCAGCGAAGCTCAAGGCCTTGCAGGCTACGATCGACAAGATTGAGAAAGATTACGGGAAAGGGACGATCATGAAGCTGGGAGAGCAGCCACAATGGGACGTGCAGGTCATTCCGAGCGGTTCGGTGGCGCTTGACCACGCTCTCGGAATCGGTGGCTATCCGCGCGGAAGGATCGTTGAGATCTACGGTCCGGAATCCAGCGGAAAGACGACGCTCGCCATCCACGCGATAGCGGAGGCTCAGAAACAGGGCGGCATCGCGGCGATGATCGACGCCGAGCACGCTTTTGACAGGACATACGCCAAGGCTCTGGGCGTCAACCTTGAGACCTTGCTTATCTCGCAGCCTGACAACGGTGAGCAGGCTCTCGAGATCGCCGACAACCTGATCAGGTCGGGGGCGATCGACATCGTGGTGGTCGACTCGGTGGCCGCCCTGACTCCGAAGGCGGAGATCGAGGGCGAGATGGGTGACAACAAGGTGGGTCTCCAGGCCAGGCTGATGAGCCAGGCCCTTAGGAAACTGACGGCCAACATCGCCAAGACGAACACCTGCTGCATATTCATCAACCAGCTGCGCGAGAAGATCGGTGTGATGTTCGGCAACCCTGAGACCACGACGGGCGGCAACGCCCTGAAGTTCTACGCTTCCGTCCGCATCGACGTGCGCAAGACGACCCAGCTCAAGGACGGCGAGGAGGCTCTCGGCAACCGCACCCGCGTGAAGGTGGTTAAGAACAAGATGGCCCCTCCTTTCAAGAAGGCCGAGTTCGACATCGTGTTCGGTGAGGGCATCTCACACGCCGGCGAGATCGTGGACCTCGGAGTGGAGTATGGCATCGTGAACAAGAGCGGCTCCTGGTTCAGCTACGGCGACCAGCGTCTCGCACAGGGCCGCGAGGCCACGAAGCAGCTGCTCCGCGACAATCCTGAACTCTGCGACGAGATCGAGGCCAAGATCCGCGAGGCCCTCAAGAGCGTCAAGGATTAAGTCTTTCAACTTGAATTCAGATGGTTCCGCAGGTTTTGCCGGAGATGGCAGGACCTGCGGAACGGCGTTTACGGAGGCTGCCCGTAATGTGTCTACGGAGGCTGTGTCTACGGGGTCTGCCCGGAATGCCGGAGGCTTGGAAGTGCGGATTTAGAACGAGGCTCTTGAGGTGACAATCAGATAGTTGCCTTCGCTGTAAGGAGTCTCGATCCTCGCTCCGAAGATGTGGACATCATCACCGGAGGAGACCTTCAGCCGGCGGCGGAGTTCCTCGCTGGACATAGGAATGTTCCTGGCAGTCACCTCGCTTGAAGGCCAGCGCTTGCCGACCTCCTTGAGGTTTGCCTTGTTCAGAGGGACTATTTCTTTGACTATGAATATCTTGCCGAAACTCTTGAGCGGGGCGCAGCTCTCGGCCAGTTCCTCTTCCGACAAAGGTTCGGCGAAGGTGTAGAGATGGGTGGACCTTGCCAGTTTCACAAGGCCGAACCGGCTGCAGACGGCATTGAAGACCCCGGCTTTGGCAAGCGATTTCCCCGGTTCGAAGATCACCCTGGCGAAAGTCGAATCCGGGTAGGCGGCTTTGGCGGAGGCGAGTTCCTCCGGCGTGAAAGTCAGAGAGTTGTCTTCCTCCCGGCAGGTCAATGAATATCCTCCCTTCCATTCCCGGTCAAGCAGCAGGAGAAGCTCCTTGCATTCCCCTCCGCTTGCCACAACGTGTACTTCTCTGACCCATTGGCCGTTCCAGCCTTCGCCGGAGGTCTCTTCGAGGAATTTCTCGTAGGCTCTGTCAAGCCTCTCGACGGCCATCGTGATGTCGGCCATAGGGGAGAGTTTCAGAAGGACGAAGCGGCTCGCGGCGAAAAGGCCGGGGAGCAGTCTCAGAATGTCCGGGGAGCATTCTTCCAGGAGAAAGACCTTCTTCCCGGCGCTGTCACGTCTCGCGGGGTCAAGGAATATGACATCGGGACAGGCCCCGCCGAGAATCCCGGAAAGGGTGTCCGGGGAGGTCTCCTTGTCACTGACGGTGATGTTGCCGGCTCCGAGAGCGGCGAAATTGTGCCTTGCGGCTGCCGCCAGGGCCGGGTTCATCTCGTTGTAAAGCACTTTTCCGGCGACCTTGCTGAAGGCGTAGGCGTCCACTCCGAGGCCTCCGGTCAGGTCGGCCACCAGCGTTTCACCCGCCGGTCTGCCGGGACTTGCTCCGGCATATTCATAGATCACTTTCCTGACTATGGCGGCTTTGCAGGCGGCCGTGGCCGAGGAACTGCATTGTTCGGCGCAGAGGGTGGTCGGGTAGACGAGGCTTGTGAGTCCGTGCCAGGCAGGGAGTTTCTTCCGCAGTTTCCTCCTTGCCTCTATTGTGTTTATGGCCAGGTCTTTAGGATTGATGCCAGACAGCAGCGGGTCTTCCGGAACGGGCCATTCCCGCACCGAAAGCATCAGCTTTGCCGTGTCGGCGTCTTCGTTGCTGATTATGAATTTCTCGAAACTGTCCATAATTCCTGTCTGTCGTCGGGCAGGGTTTTCCTGACGCGAAATTAGGGAAATTTGACTAAAAAAATCCACTTATGATTTCCAGTTTGTTCCAATCATTGTTAAATTTGTAGGCTTTAACAGACTGAAAGCAAATTAAAATTCAATATACTATGGCACAGGACTATAACGAAAACGCCAGAAAGTGGCTTGAGGGGGATTTCGATCCCGAGACAAAAATGAAGGTGCTGGAACTGAGGAACAACGATCCGGCAGGTTTCGAGGATGCCTTCTACAAGACTCTTGAATTCGGCACCGGAGGCCTGAGAGGCATTATGGGAGTCGGGACCAACAGGATGAACAAGTACACGGTCGGAATGGCGACCCAGGGGCTGGCCAACTATATTCTTAAGCACGTCAGCGGCGACGACATCCGCGTCTGCATCTCCTACGACAGCCGCAACAACTCGAAGGCCTTCGCCAAGATCACAGCTGACGTCCTGAGCGCCAACGGACTGCATGTCTTCATATTCGACAACCTCCGCCCGACTCCGGAACTTAGTTATTCAATCCGCAAGAAGGGTGCTGTCGCAGGTGTGATGGTCACGGCCTCGCACAACCCGAAGGAGTACAACGGCTACAAGGTCTACTGGTCAGACGGCGCTCAGATCACCGCTCCGGTCGACCAGGAGATCATCGACGAGGTGAACAGGATCACCGATCCGTCGCAGGTGATGTTCGAGAAGAAGGATCATTGCGGCGAGGTCGAGCTGATGGGCAAGGATATGGACGACGCCTACATCACGGACATCCTCTCGCTGACCCTCAGCCCTGAGGCCCGCGCGAAGCACAAGGACATCAAGATTGTCTACACCCCTCTGCACGGCTGCGGAGTGCGCATCGTGCCGGAGTGCCTGAAGCGCCTTGGTTTCGAGAACGTCATCCACGTGCCTGACCAGGATGTCAGCGACGGAGACTTCCCGACAGTAGTCTCTCCGAACCCGGAGGAGCCTGCCGCCATGAAGATGGCTCTCGAGATGGCTGACAGCAAGGGAGCCGACATCGTGATGGCCACGGACCCTGACGCCGACCGCATGGGCATCGCCGTGCGCGACGACAAGGGCAGGATGGTCCAGCTGAACGGCAACCAGACCGGTTCCATCCTGACCTACTACATCCTTACCCGCTGGAAGGAACTCGGCAAACTCGACCCGACCAAGTACATCGCCAAGACCATCGTCACGAGCGAGCTCATCGCCGAGATCGGCAGAAGTTTCGGCGTGAAGTGCTATGACGTGCTGACCGGCTTCAAGTACATCGAGGAGATCGTGCGCCGCGAGGAAGGCAAGGGCGAGTTCATCTGCGGCGGCGAGGAAAGCTACGGCTTCAACGTCGGCGAGTTCGTGCGCGACAAGGACGCTCCTGTAGCCTGCTTGATGGTGGCTGAATGCGCGGCCTGGGCGGCGGAGCAGGGACTGACCCTCTACGGGCTGCTCCAGAAGATCTATTCTGAATATGGTTACAGAAAGGAATCGCTGGTCTCTCTGGTGCGCAAGGGCAAGAGCGGCGCCGAGGAGATCCAGCAGATAATGGCTGACCTGAGGCAGAATCCGCCGGCCGAGATCGTCGGCTCGAAGGTCGTCAAGGTCATCGATTATCTTGAGCCTGAGAAAACGGGCCTTCAGAAGTCAAACGTTCTTCAGTTCTTCGACGAGGCCGGCGACATCGTCTCGATCCGTCCTTCCGGCACCGAGCCGAAAATCAAGTTCTATTTCGGTGCGAAGGGTCAGGACGCCGACGCGAAACTCGAGGCTCTCAGGGAGCAGTTCATCAAGTAAACGATGCTAAAGAACAACATAAACCTTGAAGGTAAGAATATTCTTGTGACCGGTGCGGCCGGCTTTATCGGCAGCAACCTTGTGAAGAGGCTGCTGAAAGACTCTCCAAGCGCCAAAGTCATCGGCATAGACTCGGTCAACGACTACTACGATGTCAAC
>CAVEYE010000100.1:0-5587 GCA_963619595.1 bacterium
ACCCCGGAGGGCCTTCACGTTACCCCCACCCTAAATCCCTCCCCTCGGGGGAGGGACTTGCTCCGTCACTGCCGTGACGGGAAATAAGATGTTTCGTTAAATTCATTATTTATTGAAAATCATTTCTTTAATGTAGGGGAAGAACACTTCGGCCGCATTCTTGATGGGGTCGTAGAACAGCGAGCCGTCGGTCATCTTGGAACAGTCGAATCCCAGCGCCGTGGCAGCCGAGTTGAACAGCAGGATCACAAGGCCGATGGCAAGCAGAACCTTCAGCAAGGCGAAAACCACGCCGAGAAGCTTGTTAAGCCAGCCGAGCATCACGATCTTGACGATGCCTTCCAGCATCTTGCCAAGCACCGTCAGGCCGAGGAACACGGCCACGAGGATGAGCGTGAACGCTATGACCTGGAGAAGGGTGGGGGAGAGGTCGATGGCCGACCCGAGCCACTCCACAACCGCGCTCGAGAAATGGAACGACATCCAGGCACCCAGCACAAGGGCGACCAGAGAGGCCGCCTGGGCTATGAATCCTTTGGACAGGCCTCTGAAGACGGCCGGCACGCAAAGAAGAAGGATGGCTATGTCTATCAAGTTCATCGTCTACCGATTTGATGTTGCCTATTTGATAAAAAACGCGGAATTCACTATCTTTGCGGTTTCATTGCAGGGGATGCGTTTTCCAGCGCTTTCAAGATGCAAAAATAGAAAGAAAATTATGACATTCAAAGAGTACAAAGGCCTTGATCTGGTTTCTGTCGGGAATGAGGTTCTCGACAGGTGGAGAAAGAATCACGCGTTCGAGAAATCCCTGGAGGTCAGGGAGGGCGCTCCTGAGTTCATATTCTTCGAAGGACCTCCTTCCGCCAACGGCAAGCCTGGCATCCATCACGTGATGGCGCGCTCCATCAAGGACGCGATCTGCCGTTACAAGACCCAGACCGGCTACAAGGTCAACCGCCGCGCCGGGTGGGACACCCACGGACTGCCTGTGGAGATCGGCGTCGAGAAGAAGCTCGGCATCCACAAGGACGACATCGGCACGAAGATCTCTGTCGAGGAGTACAACAGGACCTGCCGCAGCGAGGTGATGAAGTACACCGCCGAATGGACCGAGATGACGCAGCGTGTCGGCTACTGGGTCGACCTGGACGCCCCTTACATCACCTACGACAACCGCTACATCGAGACTTTGTGGTACCTTCTGAAGAAGATCTACGACAAGGGGCTGCTCTACAAAGGCTACTCCATACAGCCATATTCACCGTCCGACGGCACGGGACTAAGTTCCCACGAACTCAACCAGCCGGGCTGCTACAAGGACGTGACGGACACCACCGTGACCGCCCAGTTCGAGGTAATCAAGGACGGGAAGTCCGAGCCGCTCTTCGGCGACGGGACCCTTCCTGTGTACTTCCTTGCCTGGACCACCACCCCGTGGACGCTGCCTTCAAACACGGCGCTCTGCGTGGGACCGAAGATTGAATATGTCAGGGTACTCTCGTTCAACCCTTACACGGGAAGCGAGGCTATCTATGTGCTGGCGAAGGAGCTTGTCGGCGCCTGGTTCAACCCTAAGGCTGCCGGAATCGCTTTAGAAGATTACAAGCCGGGCGACAAACTGGTGCCTTACAAGGTGCTGGACGGCTCTTTCAAGGGTTCTGACCTTGTCGGAATCCGCTACAAGCAGCTGATTCCGTGGTTCAAGCCGGTCGAGGAAGGCGAGGCCTTCAGGGTAATCTCCGGCGACTATGTCACGACCGAGGACGGAACCGGAGTCGTGCACATCGCCCCTACCTTCGGTGCGGACGACAAGAAAGTCGCAGCCAACTTCGGCGTGCCGGGAATGATGGTCATCGACAAGGACGGCAAGCGTCAGGCGCAGGTGGACCACGACGGACGCTTCTATCCGATCGAAGACCTTGATCCTGAATATGTCAGCTCACACGTCGATCCTTCTTACAAGGAATATGCAGGCCGCTATGTGAAGAACGCTTTCGACGATTCGCTTCCGGCCGACGCTCCGACACTTGACGTCGACCTTTGCATGATGATGAAGATGGACGGCCGCGCGTTCAAGATCCAGAAGCACACGCACAGCTATCCTCACAGCTGGAGGACCGACAAGCCTGTCCTCTACTATCCGCTCGACGCCTGGTTCATCAAGACCACGGCCGTCAAGGACCGGATGGTGGCTCTGAACAAGACGATCACCTGGAAGCCGGAATCCACGGGCACGGGCCGGTTCGGCCAGTGGCTGGAGAACATCCAGGACTGGAACCTGAGCCGCAGCCGTTTCTGGGGCACTCCGCTCCCTGTCTGGCGTACCGAGGACGGCAAGGAGGAAATCTGCATCGGATCGGTCAAACAGTTGTATTCAGAGATCGAGAAGGCTGTCGCCGCAGGCGTGATGGCTTCCAATCCGTTCAAGGACAAGGGTTTCGACCCTGAGGACATGAGCAAGGAGAACTACGGCAGGATCGACCTCCACAGGCCGTATGTCGACAACATATTCCTTGTCAGCCCTTCCGGGAAGAAGATGACCCGCGAGACGGACCTCATCGACGTGTGGTTCGATTCCGGCGCGATGCCTTACGCTCAGGAAGGTCTTCGCGGCATTGACTCGCCGAAGTTCGGCTGCACCGCCGACTTCATCGCCGAGGGAGTCGACCAGACAAGAGGCTGGTTCTACACCCTCCACGCCATCCACACGATGATCAGCGGCACTCCTGCCTTCAAGACCGTGATTTCCAACGGTCTGGTTCTGGATAAGAACGGCAACAAGATGAGCAAGCGTCTTGGCAACGCCGTGGATCCGTTCGCGGAACTGGACAAGTTCGGAGCCGACGCTCTCCGCTGGTATATGCTGACCAACGCCCAGCCGTGGGACAACCTCAAGTTCGACGAGTCCGGCGTGGACGAGGTCCGCAGAAAGTTCTTCGGAACACTTTACAACACATATTCATTCTTCGCCCTCTACGCCAATGTGGACGGGTTCGACCCTAAGGCGGAGAAGGTGGAATATTCAAGGAGGCCTGAGATCGACCGCTGGATCATTTCGCTGCTCAACACCTTGAAGAAGAAGGTCAGGGCGGCTTATGAGGACTTCGATGTCACCACGGCGGGCAGGCTCATCCAGGATTTCGTCTGCGATGACCTGAGCAACTGGTACGTCCGTCTCAACAGGAAACGTTTCTGGGGAGGCAAGATGGACGAGGACAAGCTGGCCGCCTACCAGACTCTGTATGAGGTGCTTGTGGATGTGGCCATCCTTTCCGCCCCGATAGCTCCGTTCTATATGGACCGTCTCTATCTTGACCTTGTGCCGGACGGAAGCGAGTCCGTGCATTATGTGATGATGCCTTCCTGCGATGAGTCTGTCATAGACTCCGACCTCGAGGAGAGGATGGAACTGGCCCAGAAGGCCACTTCGATGGTGCTCGCGCTCCGCCGCAAGGTCTCCATCAAGGTGCGCCAGCCGCTTCAGAAACTCATTATCCCTGTGATCTCCGCCAAGGTGAAGGAACAGCTTGAACAGGTCAAGTCCATCATTCTGAATGAGGTGAATGTCAAGGAGGCCGAGTTCATCTCCGACACCACCGGAATCATCACCAAGAAGATCAAGCCTAACTTCAAGACTCTCGGCAAGGTCTACGGCAAGCAGATGAAGGAGATCGCGGCCGCGTTCGCCGGCTTTGACCAGGCGACGATCGGTGCCATCCAGAATGCCGAGGCTGAAGGCCTAGCATATTCAGTGCAGCTCCCTTCGGGTGCGGTTGAACTGAAGCCGGGCGACTATGAGATCTCTTCCGAGGATATGCCGGGCTGGCTCGTCGCCACCGAAGGCCAGCTCACCATCGCGCTTGACATCCAGATCTCCGATGACCTGAAGAAGGAGGGCGTGGCCAGGGAACTGATCAACAGGATCCAGAACCTTAGGAAGGACAGCGGTTTCGAGGTCACCGACAAGATCGGAGTCGAGATATTCGCTGAAGGTGCCGCCGCCGGGGAAATCCGTGCCTCGCTGTCGGTCCACAAGGACTACATCGCCGCGCAGACGCTGGCTCTGTCCATCTCCATGGTTGATTCCGCTCCGCAGGGCGCGGCGGATGTCGAGTGGGACGAGGGTTCGGTTAAAGTTAAGATAGCAAGATAGTTTTGACCTAAATAACAATTAAAATGTCAGAGGAAATCAAAGTAAACGAGGCTTCTTCGCAGCCGAAGAAGGTACGTTACAGTGATGAGGAACTCGAGGAGTTCAGGGTCATCATCAATGATATGCTTGACAAAGCGAGAAAGGAGTACAACACGCTCCGCCGTGTCGTGATGCATAACGGAAGCAATGACATAGAGGACACGACTCCATCGTTCAAGACGGTGGAGGACGATGGAGCCTACCAGCTTTCCAAGGAAGAGGCGAGCCAACTTGCGCAGAGACAGTACAAGTTCATCCAGAACCTTGAGGCCGCGCTGGTGCGCATCGAGAACAAGACTTATGGAATATGCAGGGAGACAGGTAAGCTGATCCCTAAGGAAAGACTGCGTCTTGTTCCTCACGCCACTTTGACCGTCGAGGCCAAGGAAATGTTGGCAAAAAAAGGACAGAATAAGTAAAAGACAGAATTAGTGAAGGTTTCGAAAGGTTGCCGGCTTCTTTGCCTGGGAGTTGTACTTGTCGTCATTGACCAGATAATCAAAATCCTGGTCAAGACGAACATGCAGATCGGTGAGCATTTCAGCGTCATCGGCGATTGGTTCCAGATTTTCTTCATCGAGAATGAAGGGATGGCTTTCGGAATGAAGTTCGGAGGTGCGGTCGGCAAGTTCTGCCTGTCGTTCTTCCGTGTCGCTTTGTTCGGATTCCTTTGCTGGTGGATCGCCTCCCTCGCCCGCAAGAGCGTAGGCCCGGACGGCCGGAAGGCTCTTATGGCTGACGGCAAGCCGCTGGTCCCCGACGGGGTGCTGGTCGGCCTGACCCTGATCACGGCCGGGGCTTTCGGCAACATCATCGACAGCCTTTTCTACGGAATCGCCTTCGGTTACGCCCCGCTGATGTTCGGGCGGGTGGTCGATATGTTCTACTTCCCGCTCATAGACACGGTCTGGCCGTCCTGGATGCCGTTTGTCGGAGGTGACAGGTTTCTGTTCTTCGCTCCGGTGTTCAATTTCGCCGACAGCTGTGTCACGGTCGGTGCGATCTACCTTATCTTGTTCCAGAGCAGGTTCTTCACCCGCCCGGAGGAGGCCAAGCCGGAGACCGAAGACGGCAAGGCCGGGAAGCGGAGTTGAGAAAGATCTTTGTCCCGGCTTCACTTTCCGTCAGTTTTTTTTGCGAGTCGGGAAAATTTGAGTAACTTTGCATTCCCTTGATCAAAGGGACAAAGTCTGGAGAGTTGGCCGAGTGGTTGATGGCGGCAGTCTTGAAAACTGTTGACCTTAACGGGTTCGGGGGTTCGAATCCCTCACTCTCCGCAAAGCAAAAAGGAAATCTGCGTCAAGCTCGCTTGAACGCAGATTTCTTTTTTTTTGCTTTGCATCGCCCCGCCGCAGGCGGGGAGGGATGTCGGAGCGCAGCGACGAAATCCCG
>CAVEYE010000101.1:0-3553 GCA_963619595.1 bacterium
TCCGCTATGAGAAGTTGTCGTAGAGAATGCTCTCTGGCTGTACCCCGAGGCTGTCAAGCAGTTTGTTGACGGAAGCGACCATCATAGGAGGTCCGCACATGAAGTACTTGATGTCTTCCGGAGTCTCGTGGTTCTTGAGATAGGTCTCGTACATCACATTGTGGACGAAACCTGCGGTGTACTTGACGCCGGCAGCATCCGCCGCAGGGTCAGGACGGTCAAGAGCCAGATGGAAGTGGAAGTTAGGGAACTCTTTCTCCAGTTCGGCGTAGTCCTCGAGGTAGAAGGCCTCGACAAGGCTGCGGGCTCCGTAGAAGAAGTTTACCTCGCGCTTGGTCTTGAGAGTCTTGAACAGATGCATGATGTGGCTGCGCAGAGGAGCCATACCGGCACCGCCGCCAACGAAGACATATTCCTGAGAGTCAGGGTCGTCGGTAGGGAGAAGGAACTCTCCGAACGGACCTGAGATCCAGACCTTGTCGCCCGGCTTGCGGGTGAAGACATAGGATGAGGAAACTCCCGGAGGAACAGGAAGCATCTTGAACACGCCCTTAGGCTGGCTCCTGTCGAACGGAGGAGTGGCGATACGGACGTTCAGTTTGATGATGTCGCCTTCAGCAGGATAAGAGGCCATTGAGTAAGCCCTGATCGTAGGAACGGTGTTCTTGGCCTTGATGCCGAAGAAACCGTATTTCTCCCAGTCACCCCTGTAGATGTCGTCCACGTCGATCGTGGAGAAGTCGATGTCATATTCAGGGATGTCGATCTGGATGTACTCGCCTGACTTGAAGTCGAGATGCTCTCCGGCAGGAAGCTTGACCGTGAACTCCTTGATGAAGGTGGCCACGTTCTTGTTGGAGATTACCTCGCACTCGAGTTTCTTGACGCTGAGGGTTGACTCTGGAACCTGGATCTTGAGATTCTCCTTCACCTTGACCTGGCAGCCGAGACGGTAGCCGTCCTTGATCTGCTTGCGGCTGAAGAAGCCGGTCTCGGTAGGAAGGATGGTCCCGCCGCCTTCAAGCACCTGCACCTTGCACTGGCCGCAGTTCGCCTTTCCTCCGCAGGCGGAAGGAAGGAAAATCTTCTGGTCGGCGAGAGTGTGGAGAAGGTCTCCGCCCTGAGGGACGTCGAGAGTCTTCTTGCCGGCGTTGATGTCGATCTTTACGGTGCCTTCCGGGGTAAGCTTGATCTTCACATAAAGAAGCAGCGCCACCAGAATCACTGTCACAATCACGATTGTGATTATAGCTGCAATAATTGTTGAAAACATATTTCTGCCTCCTTAGTTTAGATTGTGAGTCCCATGAAGGTCATGAAGGCCATGGCCATAAGACCTACGGTGATGAAGGTGATACCAATGCCGCGGAGTCCCGCAGGCACTTTCGAATATGCCATCTTCTCCCTGATAGCGGCGAGGGTGACGATGGCGATGAACCAGCCGAGACCCGAACCGAGCGAATAGACGGCGGCCTCGCCTACGTTGGCGAAGTCACGCTGCTGCATGAAGAGCGAACCACCGAGGATGGCGCAGTTCACGGCGATCAGCGGAAGGAAGATTCCGAGTTCTGAATATAGTGCCGGAGCGAACTTCTCGACGATCATCTCCACAAGCTGCGTGATGGCGGCGATGACGGCGATGAAGGTGATGAAGCTCAGGAAGCTCAGGTCGACGTTCGCCAGCGACGGGCTGATCCATTTCATAGCACCCGGATTGAGGATGTACTGGTTCAGCAGGTAGTTGATCGGAAGGGTGACCAGGAGCACGAACACGACAGCCACACCAAGACCGGAAGCCGTCTTCACATTTTTCGATACCGCCAGGTATGAACACATACCAAGGAAGTACGAAAAGATCATATTGTCAACGAATATTGACTTTACGAATAAGCTAAGATATTCCATAATTCTTGTGTGTCAGATGTTACTTTTCCTGAAGGTCTTTCTGGATGCTCCTCTGGATCCACACGATGCAGCCCAGAAGAATCAGGGCCATCGGAGGGAGGATTACAAGACCGTTGTTGACATAGCCGGCGGCGTAGAAGCTCTCCGGGATGATCCTGACGCCGAAGAGTGTTCCCGAGCCGAAGAGCTCGCGGAAGAAGGCGAGGACAATCAGGATGGCGGCGTAGCCGGCACCGTTGGCGAGACCGTCAAGGAGTGACGGGATCGGCTTGTTGCAGAGACCGAAGGCCTCGATGCGGCCCATCACGATACAGTTCGTGATGATCAGGCCGACGTACACGGACAACTGCTTCTCGATGCTGTAGGAATAGGCCTTGAGGAACTGGTCCACAAGGATAACCATCAGCGAGACGACTACCAGCTGGACGATGATGCGGACTCTGTTAGGAATTGAGTTTCTCATCATCGAAACGACTAAGCTGGAAAGTCCGGTCACGATCATGACCGAGAGACCCATCACGAAAGCTCCCTTCAGCTGTACGGTCACAGCCAGAGAGGAACAGATTCCGAGGATAAGGACAGTCACAGGATTGCCCTTGAATATCGGATTCAAAATTGTTTCTTTAAGTTTTGCGTTCATATCAGTTCCTCCTCATTATTCTGCTGCGACAGCTGTGGTGTCAGCCTGCTCGGCAGGTGTTTCAGAAACCTCGATAGTCTGTACGGCCGGCTTGGCTGATGTCAGGTACGGCTTGTAGGCGTTGAGCCAGGTGGCGATGGAAACCCCGAGGGCCTTGCTGGTGATGGAAGCGCCTGTGATCGCGTCGACCGCGTTCACCTGACCCTCCGGAGCTCCGCCTTTGACAACCTCGAAAGGTGTGGCCTCGCCGCTCTTGTTCACGTCCTCGAAGTCAATCTTCTTGCCCTCGAACTGCTGGCGGAATGAAGGATCGTCCTTGATCTTGGCACCGAGGCCAGGGGTCTCGCTTTCGTGGTCGAAATAGGCTCCTACGATGGTCAGGTCGTCGGAAATGGCGAGATAACCCCAGATAGGTCCCCAAAGACCCGCGCCGTAGCAAGGGATCACTGTCACTTTCTGACCGTCCTTGGAGAAGATGAAGACAGGAAGGGCGATGTTGCCGGTCTTTCCGTCCTTGATAAGCTTGTTCTGTGCCTTGAGCTGGCCAGTGGTGTAGATCTCGCTCTTCTCCTTGTCGAGGGAGCCGGTCTCCTGACCTTCGGCGTTCACGAGAATGGAGGACTGGATGCTGCCTACATATTCCTCGAGCACTTTGCTGTTGCCCATAGCCTCAAGTTCGCTTTTCTCGTAGAACTTGGCCGCCGCGAGCATCTGGCTGATTGTCTCCGCCTTGACGTTCTCGTCCTGCTTAGGGGCGAGGACCTGTGAGGCGAAGGCCAGGATCGCTGCCACAAGGGCCACGACTACCGTCGTGTAAACTACTGTGTATACGTTACCGTTGGTATTCATATTCCTTGAAAATTAAGCGATTGTGACCTTTTTTGCTCTTCTGTTCGCCGCTGATGAAGTCACGCAGTGGTCGATGAGCGGAGCGAATGTGTTCATAAGAAGGATGGCCAGCATCATACCCTCGGCGTAGCCAGGGTTGAACAGTCTGACAACCACGCA
>CAVEYE010000101.1:3932-6437 GCA_963619595.1 bacterium
CCCGTGATGGCGTCAGCGCCGCAGCGGTGGGCGATCCAGACCTGTGAGCCTGACATCGAGCTAGGGTAGGCGAAGAACAGGAACGCGCGGCAGAGAAGAGCCGGGTTCAGGAAGTTCATTCCGGTGCCGCCGAACACTTCCTTGCCGAAGATGACCGCGAAGGCCACGGCGATGGCGAGCATCCAGAGCGGAACGTCCACAGGGACGATCAGCGGAATGAGCATACCGGAGACGAGGTAGCCCTCGTTGACCTCCTCACCCTTGATCTGGGCTCCGGCGAACTCGATGCCGAGGCCGACGATGTAGGAAACAAGGTAGAGAGGGAGAACCTTGAGGAAGCCCCAGAAGAACTGGTTCCAGAAGCCCGGAAGGTCTCCGTTTGAAGCGATGTTGTACTGGTAGCCGACGTTCCACATTCCGAACAGGGCTGCAGGAACGAGAGCCAGCACGACGATGATCATTATTCTTTTGATGTCGACCGCATCCCTGACGTGAGCGCCCTTGGCGGTCACTGTGGCAGGAACCCGGAGGAAGGTGTCAAAGGCATCCCAGGTAGAATGCAGCCACCCCAACTTGCCGCCTTTTTCGAAAAGGCCTGGTTTTACTGTGTTTTCTTCCATTGTGATAATCCTTTAAGCCATTTCCTTTATCATAAGGTCGATTCCCTTGCTGATGATCGCCTGGATGTCGTTCTTCGAAGGATCGACGAACTCGCAGAGGGCGAAATCCTCAGGCAGGACCTCGTAGATTCCGAACTTCTCCATCTTCTCGATGTCGCCCGCGAGGCAGGCCTTGATCAGATAGACAGGGAACAGGTCCATAGGGAGAACCTTGCCGTAGACATCCGAAACGACGAACGCGCGGACGCCGCCGTGGGTGTTGGTGTCCATATTGTACTTTTTCTTCGGCAGCAGCCAGGAGAAGTAAGTCATCGAAGAGCTGAATTGGTTGAATCTAAATGGTTTCGCCCATCCGAGGACTTCCCTTTCGCGGCCTTCTTTGATCAGGGTCACCTGATTGTCGAAGAAGCCGAGATAGCCGCCTTCGCCGACATTCTCGCCGGTGAGGACGTCTCCGCTGATGAAACGGGTCTCGACGCTGCCGTCATAGTAGCCGGCCAGAGCCTTGACAGGCATTCCCGGAAGAGTGGTGACATAGGAAGGATCCACGGCGACAGGGCCGGTGACGGCTACCTTGCGGGTAAGGTCAAGCTTCCCTGTGGTCAGCACCTTGCCGATGGCGGCGAGGGCCAGCAGTGAAAGAGTCCAGACCGTCTCGCCCTTCTTGATAGGGGAGATGTGGCTGATCTGCACTCCGACGTTGCCGGCAGGATGCTTCTTGCCGTTGACGACATAGATTTTGGCGTCGGCCAGTTTGGCGAAGGCCGAAGCCTCGCTGTTCACGCAGACATTGACAGGGGCGAGTTTTGACACGGCCGTCACGGCCGCCTGGATGGCAGGCACCTCGTCCTTGAAGACGAACTCGGTGTCGGCGGCCAGAGGCGCTGTCGAGAATGCGGACACAAAAATAGCCTTAGGGGTCAACGCCGGATCGGCGACTACACCGTAAGGCCTCTGAATGATGAATGGCCACAGACCGCTCTTGAGAAGGAGTTCCTTGGTTTCCTCGGCCTTGAGGCCGGAAGGTTTGCAGGCTCCGAAATCGACGGCCGCGTTGGCTCCGTCCGGTTTCACGAGCACGGCAAGGAGTTTCCTCTTCTCGCCTCTGACGATTTCCTGAACCGTTCCGCTCACCGGAGAGGTCAGGAGAATGTCCTGGCGCTGCTTGTCTGCCAAAACAGGGGATCCTGCCAGCACTTTGTCGCCTTCCTTGACGAGGAGTCTCGGGGAGAAACCCTTGAAATCCGTCGGTTTGACAGCGACCACGTCAGGCACGATCGTCTTCTTTGCTTCTAGGGCCGCCGCTCCGCTGATCGGAATGTTCAGACCCTTTTTCAAATCGATGATGTTTGACATATAATAATTGTTGATTGTAATACAACCATATTTTTACAACTTGCAAAGGTACTCATTTTTTTTGAGGATTACTTAAGAAAATTCCGTAATTTCGTGCCGTTATGGAAAACAATGAAAGCTCAATTTTTGAAGGGCTGAACGCTGAACAGAAGAAGGCGGTCGGCAGTGTTGACGGACCGGTGCTTATTGTTGCCGGAGCGGGGTCGGGCAAGACGAGGGTGTTGACGAGCAGGATTGCCTACATCCTTGAAAGGGGATGTGATCCGTCGAGGGTGATGGCTCTGACTTTCACCAAGAAGGCGGCCGGCGAGATGAAGGAAAGAATAGCTGTGATGGTGGGGGAGCGCAAGGCCCGGAGACTCTATATGGGCACCTTCCATTCGATATTCATAAGATTTCTAAGGGAATATGCCGGCGTGCTCGGCTACCCTGAGGCATTCACAATCTATGACACGAGCGACTCCGTCAGCGGCATCAAGGCGTGCATCAAGGAACTCGGACTCGACGACAAGGTCTACAAGCCGAAGGA
>CAVEYE010000102.1:0-34768 GCA_963619595.1 bacterium
CACCCCGGAGGGCCTTCACGTTACCCCCTCCCTAAATCCCTCCCCTCGGGGGAGGGACTTGCTCCGTCACTGTCGTGACGGGAAATAAGGTGTTTCGCACATGCGAAACTTTAATATTCTACAAATTTAGTAAAAATAAAGTATATTTGCTCATACTTACTGCAGGTAATAGCTATGGACACAGAAGCGACAGCACAAAAAAACGAGCCGATCGTCCTTTTCAAGGGGGCTGACATCCTCGGAGGGGACAACACGGTGATCTACGGACTTGACATGGAGATTTTTCCCGGCGATTTCGTCTACATAGTCGGCAAGGTCGGGACCGGCAAGACCTCGGTCATCAGGACGATGATCGGCGAGAATCCTCTGGAGAAAGGCTCCGGGACGGTCTGCGGATTCGACCTCCGCAAGCTCAGGGACAAGGACATCCCTTACCTTCGCCGCAAGATAGGCGTTGTCTTCCAGGACTTCCAGCTGCTGATGGACAGGACGGTCGAGAGCAATCTGGAGTTCGTCCTGAAGGCCACCGGATGGAAGGACCGCAAAGAGATCGACAGGAGAATCGCCGAGGTCCTCGAGGCCGTGGGGATGCAGAACAAGGCCCACAAGATGCCTCACCAGCTTTCCGGCGGAGAGCAGCAGAGGGTCGCCATAGCGCGTTCGCTGCTCAACAAGCCGGGTCTGATCATCGCCGACGAGCCTACCGGCAACCTCGACAACGAGACCGCCGACGGCATCCTGCGGCTGCTCACCGGCATCAACAAGGAGGACGGTACGGCCGTCGTGATGGTGACCCACAACCGCGACATTTTCGAGAAGTACAGCGGCAGGGTCTTCGTGTGCAAGGATGAGAAATGCACGGAGAAACTCAACGACGAGGTGATCGACCTCGCTCTGTCAATCTGACCTGCGATGGACAGGAAGACACGCTGCTCGAAGATTCTCGGCTGGTTCAGTCTAAACGACCCCGACCCGGAGACGGAACTCAGTTACGGCTCGCCTTTCCAGCTTCTAGTCGCCGTGGTACTTAGCGCCCAGTGCACCGACAAGAGGGTGAACATGATAACTCCGGCCCTGTTCAGCCGCTTCCCCACTCCCGAGGCGATGGCCTCAGCCACCCGGGAGGAAATCCGCGGACTGATCGGTAGCGTCACCTACCCGGGCAGCAAGAGCGGCTACCTTCTCGGTCTCTCGAAAATCATAGTCGAAAAATTCGGCGGCCAGGTGCCTGCCGACATCGCCGGCCTCATGACCCTGCCCGGAGTCGGGCGGAAGACGGCGAACGTGCTTGTCTCCGTCCTGCACGGCGCGCCTGTCATCGCTGTGGACACCCACGTGTTCAGGGTTTCCCGCCGGCTCGGCCTTTCGGACGGAAAGACTGTCGAAGCCGTGGAGAAAGACCTCGAAAGGCATATTCCCGAAGAATTGAGGCCCAAGGCGCACCATTGGCTGCTGCTCCACGGGCGCTACACCTGCACGGCGCGGAAGCCCGGGTGCGGAGTCTGCCCTCTGAAGGAGTGGTGCAGACATTTTTCAGCCGCCGGGGCGGATCCCGTCCTGTGAATATGCTTTATGAAGATGTGGTACGGTGCTTTCGCGATATGCATCCAGGCACTTGCGAAAGTTGGCTGAAATCAGTTTGTCAGTAAAGAATAATGATGTAAATTCGCGGTTCGGATCCGCGTCACGGGCCGGCGGGCCGGCGGGAGAAGCGGAACGAAGTGGAAGAAAACCAGTAAAATTTTACGAATATGAAGAGAATTGTACTTATCCGCCACGGCGAGAGCCAGTGGAACAAGGAGAACAGGTTCACAGGCTGGACCAACGTTGACCTCAGCGAGAAAGGCGTACAGGAAGCCCTTGACGCGGGAAAGGCCCTTAAAGAGGCCGGAATCACCTTCGAGGTGGCCTACACTTCCTACCTCAAGAGAGCCATCAAGACCCTGAACAACGTCCTCGACGCTATGGATCTCGACTGGATCCCTGTGAAGAAGACTTGGAGACTCAACGAGAAGCACTACGGAATGCTCCAGGGCCTCAACAAGGCCGAGACAGCCCAGAAGTACGGCGACGAGCAGGTGCTCATCTGGCGCCGCAGCTTCGACGTAGCCCCTCACAACCTTCCTGAGGACGACCCTAACAGCGCCACCAAGGATCCTCGCTACGCCCTCGTTCCAGACCAGTACATCCCTCGCACAGAGGCTCTGAAGAACTGCATCGAGAGGGTTATGCCTTACTGGGAGTGCGAGATCTTCCCTGCGCTCAAGGAGCACGACAACATCGTGGTCGTAGCCCACGGCAACAGCCTCCGCGGTGTCGTAAAGCATCTCAAGGGCATCTCCGACGCTGACATCGTCGGTCTGAACATCCCTACCGCAACCCCTTACGTCTTCGAGTTCGACGACAACCTCAACCTCGTCAAGGATTATTACCTTGCCGACCCTGAGGAGCTCAAGCGCAAGCAGGAAGCCGTCGCCAAGCAGGGCAAGGCCAAATAGTCTCCGCGACTCCGGAATATAAAAAGAAAGGGACTGGCCATAAGGTCAGCCCCTTTTTTTTCTATTTCCTGTCCGTCATCCGGCTGGAGCAGGGCCTCCACGCTACTCCCTGAAACCTTTGGAGGCACGGAGCAGATGTCTCAGGGAACTGGTGAGTTCGCGGGTCTCCTGAAGCAGGTTCAGGTAGAGATAGGCCACGGCGATGTTCTCCTTCGAGGACTGCATCCTCTTCATCTGTTCCTCACGGGCTTTCTCAAGACAGTCCTTCAGCTCCTCGGCCTCGCGGCGGACATCGTCCACCTCATTGTAAGAGTCGGTCTGGAGGATTTTCACCGTCCGTCTGAGCAGGAAGAGAACCGTGTCGCGGAGCGGGATGAACTCCTTGACCTGTTCCTTGCTGAGCGGCACGAAATTGTTGTCGACATGTTCCTCGCAAGGATCGGCGATACGCCGCAGGCAGTAGAGAATCTCCTCGCAGGAATTCCTGCCGAGATGGAACCAGGTGTTCTTCTCCATAGCCACCTCAGGGTCGATGCGTCTGAAGCCCACCATCTCCTTGCGGCGGCTGTTCTTAAGTTCGTCCCTCTTGCGCCTCATCGATTCCTCGGCCTTGTGGAGCATTCCGAGATTCTCGTTGAGGAAGCCGTCGGTGATCTGACGGAAAGTCGAGTTGACATATTCAAGGAACTCGGACTGGCTTTCCGAGATGTGCCTGCTCAGAAGGGTGAGGATTTCGCCCTTGTCGGTGCTGAGCATCATCTGGTTGAAGACGGTGTCGCCTTTTTCCTCCTCGGATTTCCTGTTGTAGCGGATGTTGCTGCGGATCAGGATGAAGATCGCGAGCGCGATGAGGATGCAGGCGGCCACGAAACCTCCGAGGTGCATCAGCATCGCCACGAGGAAGCAGAGGGTGAACGCGGCTCCGGCCGTGATGAACCATCCGCCGATGACCGAAACCACTCCCGTCACCCTGTAGACGGCGCTTTCCCTACCCCAGGCACGGTCGGCGAGGGAAGAACCCATAGCCACCATGAAGGTCACGTAGGTCGTCGAGAGAGGGAGTTTAAGGGAAGTTCCCAGCGCGATCAGAAGGCCGGCCACGACAAGGTTGACAGTGGCCCTGACCTCATCGAACGCGGCTCCTTCCGGAAGTCTGGCCTCGTCCGTGTTGAATCTCCTTTCGCACCAGCGCTTGACTCCGTCAGGGATTACGTCGGCGAAGAAATTTGCGGTGTTGTTCGAGAAGCGGACCAGCACCCTGGCGATCTTCGAAGAACCGAACATCTCGTCTCCTTCGCTCTGGCGTGAGAGGTCCACGGAGGTGCGGATCACGTTGCGTGCCTTCTTCGAGGTCGCCAGCGAGATGACCATGATCGCTCCAGCGGCGACCAGGAACACCAGCGGAGTCTTCGCAGGACCTTCAAGCGCGGACATCATGTAGGTTGAAGGATCGGCCCCCGCACCGTTCGAGACATAGTCGATGAATGATGAATATCCAGCCAGAGGCACTCCGATGAAGTTCACTAGGTCGTTGCCGGCGAACGCCATCGCAAGGGCGAAGGTACCCATCAGCACAAGTATTTTGAACACATTGACTTTCAGGAAGTAGAGCAGCTGCATGATCAGCGTCGAGGCGACGAGGCATATTCCCAGAATCTGCAGTGTGTGGCTCTGGATGTACTTGTTGATCTCCGGAGTGACGAAGGACATGTTCTCTATGCCCTTGAAGAGCATGAAGTAGAAGATGGCCGTGGTGGCGATGCCGCCGAAGATGCCGATCTTCCACTTGAGGCTGTCGTTCTTGTAGGTGAAGGTGAAGATGAGTCGGGAAAGGTACTGCAGCACGATTCCGAAGAAGAAGGCTATCGCCACCGAGACGAAAATCGCCATTATCACCGCGAGGGCCTTTTCCGTGTTCATCAGGTCGCCTACGGAGAGTCCGGTGTCATCGGAGGCGAGTTTCAGCATCGTGAAGGCCGCCGTGCCTCCGAGCAGTTCGAACACAAGTGAGACCGTGGTGGAGGTCGGCAGACCGAGGTTGTTGAATATGTCAAGCAGCACCACGTCGGAGATCATCACGGCGAGGAAGATGAACATCAGTTCCTTCAGAGAGAACATCGCCGGATGGAAGATGCCGTGGCGGGCGATCTCCATCATCCCGTTGCTCATCGTCGCGCCGAGGAACACTCCCACGGCCGCCACTATGATGATCGTGCTGAATCTGGCGACCTTGGCTCCGATCGCCGAGTTGAGAAAGTTGACGGCATCGTTGCTGACTCCGACCATCAGGTCGAAAACAGCCAGCACGAAAAGAAACACCACAATCGCTAAAAAAATCCCGTTCATAGACAATCACGTTAATTCATCCGCGAATATGGTCAAAAGTTGTTACCGCATTGTTGCAGGATTGTTACAATTCGGTTACAGTCCCGGATTCCAGCCGGGGCAACAACGAAAAAAAGCGCCGCCGGAAAACTCCCGCGGCGCCCTGACATATTCCTAACCCAACTATCGCAGGCAACCAAGTTAAATTTCGCATTTGCGAAACATATATTCCTAAATCATTCCCCTTTCAGGTACTTGAGCCAGAAGGCGTTGTTGGCCTCGTTGAAATGCTCGCCCTGGTAGCCGCGGTAGCCGTGCATACCGTCCGGGTAAATCATCAGCTCGAACTTTTTCCCGGCCTTCTGAAGAGCGTCGACCAGCTGCAAGGTACTCTGGAAATGCACGTTGTCATCGCCCGTTCCGTGGGTGATCTTCAGCATCACCGAGCCGTCGTAGTTCTCCTCCGTGACTGGATAGTTCGCCGCGCTCGCGATGGCCTTGGTGGAGGCGTAACCGTCAGGATTGTTGGCCGGGGTGTCCATGAACCGCTCCGTGTAGTGCGTGTCGTAAAGCGCCCAGTCATAGACTCCTCCGCCGGCGATGCCGTAGTGGAACGCGTCTGGATGGTTCATCACCAGAAGGGCCGTCATCGTGCCGCCGAAAGAAAAGCCCTCGACACCGATCTTGTCCCCTTGCACATAAGGCAGAGCCTTCAGCCATTCCGCCCACTCCACGAAATCCAGCACCTCCCTCTCGTCCAGATGTCTGTAGATCCTGTCAAGACCCTCGCGGCCGTTATGTCCGGAAGCGCGGCAGTCGGCCACGACCTCGATTATGCCGTTTTCCGCATACCATTCATAGTAAGACGGAGAGCGGAAACGGTCGGTGACCTGAGGAGAGTCCGGTCCGCCGTAGATGTCCATATGGACCGGATACTTCCTGGTGGAATCGAAATCTTTCGGGTAGACTATCATCGCCGGGAGTTCGAGGCCGTCGTCCGTCGTCATAGTGACGAGTTCCGGAAGCGCGTACCTTGAAGCGTCGAAACTCTCCGTGGCCTTGTCGGCGACCTTGAACGACTTGCGCGGCTTCAGGATGTCGAAGATCCAGACCTGGTTCGGAGTGACGGAGTTGCTGACCGAAGCCACGGCGTACCTCTTGTCAGGCGAAAGCGACACGAGGGTGGCGTGGAAATCCGCGCCGGAGATGTTCCTGACTTCCCCTCCCTTGACCGCATACAGGCAGGAGCGTACTCTTGAATCGCGTTCGGCGATGAAGAACACCTCGGCGGAACCGCCGTCAAACCCCTTGACGGCCTTGCCTTCGTTGACATCCACCAGCGACACCCTCCAGTTCTCGCCGTCCGTCAGCCGTTTGAGGACCGAGCCGTCGTAGGACAGATAGTAAATCTGCTGCCAGAGAGTTTCAAAGGAGCGGACCATATAGATTCCATCGCGCCCGAAAAGCATCCCGTCGATCCAGTCAAGCCAGGTCGGATAAGTCTCGTGGTAGATGTGTTTCTTGGAGCCGTCAGAAGGCGACACGGCGTAGAGGTCCAGCGTGTTCTGCGTCCTCGGTTCTCTCTGGATGTAGAAGGCCTCGCCCTCCTTGCCCCAGAAAGGAGTGCCGAAGTACTGGTCCTCGTTCTCGTCGAAATCGGCCCAGGCCACCTTGGCGGAAGCTATGTCGGCGATGCCGATCCGGACCTTCGGATTGTTGTCGCCGCACTTCGGGTAACGGGTCATCCTGACCGACCCTCCTGTCGGAGACACACCCTGCAAAGCGACGGCCGCGCCGGCTTTCTGTGAATATGAAAGTTCCATTCCGGAGCGGTCGTAGTCCTCCGCATACGGTGAATATATCGGGAAAACCGGCACGAGGGTGTTGTCGAAACGGTAGAATCCTATCTTCTTCGAATCCGGTGACCACCAGAAAGCCTTGTAGCGGGAAGGTCTGCCGAAAATCTCCTCGTAGTAAACCCACGAGGCATAGCCGTTAAGGATCACGTCGGACCCGTCGAAGGTAAGGCGGGTCTCCTTACGGGTGGCCACGTCGGTGACCCAGAGGTCATTGCCCCTTGTGAACGCCATCATCGTGGAGTCCGGTGAATATGTCAGGTTGACAGCGCCTTCAGGCAAGAACGGGAAGTCCGGGAAGACCGGGGAACAATAATCTATGCCCTCTGTCATCTTTCCGGTCACGGCGTTGACCGAGAAATCCTTCTCTCCGCTGAACGACCAATCGTATGTGAAAGCGACCTCGTTCTTTCCGACCCACTTCCAGGCCGCCGGAATCCTCTCGAAATCCTTGGCGGACATCATCACGCAAACCAGGACGGCTGCGACCGACAACAACATTTTCTTCATATTCATAAAGTTTCTTTAAATCACGTTTATTTTCCAACTTCTCAGTCAAAATATTCGTCCTTGAAATTGACGAGGTAGACCTTGCCGGTGGCGCGGGTCAGGGCTGTGTAGAGCCATTTCAGGTCATCCACAGTCAGTTCATCCTGCCAGAACGGATTGTCTATGAACACGCAGGCCCACTGCCCGCCCTGGCTCTTGTGGCAGGTGATGGCGTTGGCGTACTTCAGCTGGAGCGCGTTGTAGAACGGATCCTCCCGCACAGCCTCATAACGCTTCTTCTTGCTCTTTATGTCGGCATAGTCGGCGTCGACACCCTGGTAAAGCAGGTTCTGCTGCTCATAGGTCAGCGAAGCCGACTCCGACTCGAGAGTGTCCAGACAGACCTTCGCGACGACCTCAGCGTCGTCATAGTCCGGGAAAGATAGCCTGGCGTCGGCGAAATGAAGCCCGTACCTGTCCTCGAAATTCCTGACGGACACCAGCTTGGCGATGTCGCCGTTGGCGATGTAGTCCATACCCTCGATCCCTTCGGTGAACCTGTAGCAGTTCCTGACTATCATCAGCTTCTCCCCTCTCACAAGCCGGTCCTCATCATAAAAGACCTGCGCCCTGATGCCGGCGTTGTAGCGGTTGGCCCGCTTGTTGGAACGGCAAAGGACGACCGCGTCGTCTTTTGAATATTCAGAAAAATACGCCGAATTGAGGCTGTCGATCAGTTCGCCGCCGGTAATCCGCATCACATCGTCGAACCCGTCCACGCTGAGGTGAAGATCCCCGGGAGAGAAGACGGCTCCTCCGTAGGGGGCCTCCTCTATGAGGCTGCGGAGTATGGTGGCGTTGTGCAGGATGCCGGACTCCTTCTTCTGGCGCACGACCTGCGAAAGGCTGGCGTAACGCACTCCGCCGAAGCAGTCCATACACTCTTTCGCCAGCGCCGGCGAGGCTTCCATACCGACTGGAGGCAGCTGGGCCGAATCGCCGATGAGGATCAGACGGCAGTCGTTGCCCGACCTGACATATTCGACAAGATCCTTGAGAAGGTCGCCCGTGCCGAACTGCGCGGAACTTTGCCTCTGCTGGTCATCGATGCCGATAAGCGAGACCTCGTCGACTATGAACAGCTTGTGGGAGAGCTTGTTGGGAGCGAGGGAGAACTGGCCGAAGCCGTCATCGCCCACAGATTTCTGGCGGTAGATGCACTTGTGGATCGTCCTGGCCGGTTTCCCGGCATAGAGGGAGAGGACCTTGGCGGCCCTGCCCGTCGGAGCCATCAGGAAGCATATTTCTTCATATTCATCCTTTCCCTGCTCTTCCGCGCTTTCCCCGGAGGCGCGTCGCACCGGCCTCAGGTCATCGAACGAGCCGATCACCGCCGCCATCGCCGAGGTCTTGCCCGTTCCGGCATAGCCGTTGACCACAAGGATGTCGGCGTCGTCGCAGGTGATGAAGTCCGCGATCTGACGGAACAGCGAGTCCTGGTCTTCCGTCAGGTCATACGGAAAACTGTCCCTGAAACGTCTGTAGAAGAAATCCCCCCTGTCCATAGCCTACTTGTTCCTTCTGCTGAACAGCATCATCACCACGGCCAGGATAGGATAGATCTCGACACGGCCGAGGAACATGTCCAAGGTGTACAGGAGTTTGGTCGAGACCGGTTCTGCGTTGAAATTGCCGAGCGACCCGATGTCACCAACCGAGATGCCGACATTGCTCAGCGAGGTCAGGGTGGCTGTCAGAGCGTGGCCGTTGTCCGGGTCCAGCACAAGGCAGACGGCCACGGAAAGGATCACGACCATAAAGTACAAGGCCAGATAGAGAATATGCGGGAGCACGTCCTCCTGGCGGACGACCCTGCCGTTGATGCGGATCTCGTTGACGGAGGCCGGGTGCAGCACCATCTTAAGCTGGTACTTGACTTCCTTGCAGAGCATCAGCGCCCTGTCGGACTTGACACCTCCGGAGGTCGACCCCGCCATTCCGCACCAGATGCCCACGAAGACGAGCATGGCGGAAGGCAGCACAGGCCAGACGCTGTTGTCGGCGATGCTGAAGCCGGTGGTCGAGGCGAAGCTCAGCACGTGGAACGAGCCGGAAAGCAAGGCCTCGCCCCAAGTCTGCTCCACCCCATGCACCTTCAGTGACATCGTCACGACCGCGCCGACGATGACAAGCGACCAGAGGTAGAATTTGAATATCTCGTTTCTGAACGGCCGCAGGGATCTTGTCACTACCGTCACGAAGACCATTCCGAAATGGATGGACGACAAAAGCATGAAGAACATAGTGACAAGGTCGATGGCCACCGAGTCATATGCGCCTATCGACAGGTTTCTTGTGCTGAAACCGCCGGTGGCGGTGACACTCATGGCGTGGTTGATCGCGTCGAAGGGACTCATCCCGGCCAGCACATAAAGGAGGAAGGACGCGGCGAGCATCCCGAAATAGACGTAGGTGAAGATGTAGACCGTCTTGTTCGTCCCGGACCTGTACTCCCTCTTCGACAGGGAGGACAGTTCAAGGCTGGTCAGCCTCAGGCGCATCTGCGACGAGCCCGGAATGATCAGCAGCAGGAAGACCACGACTCCCAAACCGCCGATGAAGTGCGTGGAAGACCGCCAGAAAAGCAGGCTGTCCGGCAGGGCCTCGACGTTCTCGAGGATCGTCGCCCCAGTGGTGGTGAAGCCGGAGACGCTCTCGAACCAGGCGTTTATGATGGTGAACGGTCCTCCCCAGAGAGCGTAAGGCAGCATTCCGAAGACGAAGGACAGAAGCCACGAGAGGACGATGATCATGTAGCCGTCCTTCAGAGTGATGGCGGCGGACTTTCTTACGAATATGAAAGGGAATATTCCGACGACGAAGGTGATGGTGAAACTGATCATCAGGGCGGCCAGGGCGCTGTCGTTGCCGCAGCCGACCGAGACGAGGATGGACAGGAACATGAACAGCGCGCTGACAAGCAGAGCGTAGCCCACGTTTCGGGATATCACCTTGATGTTCATCGCTAGTCCTCCTCCCCTATTCAGATTCCGTCCTGTCCTGGCCGGCGGACTTCGCCGAGAGTTTCGCCCTCAGGTCGGACACCCTCTTGCGGAGCATCTGGTTCTCCCCCGCAAGTTCGGTGATGCCGTCGTTCAGTTCCGAAAGCTGGTCGTCGCCTTCGAAAGTGTAGGAGTATTTCTTGTTGTACGACCTGTAGTTGTTCAGTCCGGCCAGCATCCTGTAGATCGGATTGACATAGTACACGAGCAGGAAGAAGAGCAGCATCAGCACAAGCAGCAGACCGCAGCCCACGGCCACGGCTCCCGGGATGATGCTTCTGTAGAATCCTCTCTGGAAAGTGAACGAGTTCTTCTGCAGGTCACCGTAGATGGCCTCGTTGAGGACATCGATGTAGGAGTTAAGCCTCTGGAACTTCGGCTGGAGCCTTTCGAAGTACCACGTCCTCGCGTCGATGAAGTCGGAAAGCAGCACGTCATTGAGTTCCAGCGAAGTGAGCATGTAGGCCGAATAGGCGTAGACAACCGAGTCGGTCAGGGGGACCATCTTGGCGGATGTCAGCGAGTTGCGCAGAGAGTCGCAATGTCCCATGAATTCCTTCTGGTGGAAATCCGGCAAGGTGTTGACCGAATCGTCCCCGATCACCGTCAGCAGGTCGAGATTGTACCTGTTGGTCACCTCGGAGAGTTTCTGGGCGACATTGATGCTTCTGATGTTGTCGGCTATGAGGTCGGACACGTAGTTGCTCATCTTGTAGTACTCCATCACCGAGATGATGCAGGAGACGAGCAGGGTCACGGCTATCGCGCTGAGGCTGAGCGTCAGCTTCATTCTCATCGTGAGCCTGAGTTCCTTGATTCTGTCCGCTATTTTTCTGAACATTTCCCGAAAACTTTACATATTCTTGCAAACATACGCAAAAATCACGACTTTATGAAAAGCCGTGATTTCCATTCTCTGAATATACCCGTGGAAAACCTCCGTCAGAACGAGTATTTAACCATCGCCAAAACCCTGTGGTTGAAGATCAGATGCTTGTTGTTGACCGCCAGTCCCCTGGAGTTCATCGAATCCGGGTCGCCATACACTGCTCCGGTCAGGTTGTACTCGACACCGACAGAAAGGTTCTCGAGATTGTACACCACCGATGGAGCGATCCTTCCAAGGTAGTCGATGTTCATCGAACCGAGGGAGTTGTAGTAGATGTTGGCCGTCTTGGCGTAGCCGGTGGAGTAGTCCGTCTGCAGCCTGTGCCGAGACCCGAGAGCCGCCATCGCACCGCCGTAGACCCGGAACTGCCACTGGTCGCCGTAACTGATGGAGCCGAAACCGACGAGAGACCTCAAAGGAGTGTACTTGTGGTCGTAGGCGCTGTTCTTCTTGTAGACGGCGTAGCCACCCATCAGCCCCAGATGGTCGCCTCCCGAGGCGAAGATGCCCTTGGCGTTGACCTTGAACTTGCCTTTTGAATATTCAGCATAGACCATCGGGTTGACCATGAAGAACCTGTCCGAGGTCTTCGTGCCGATGTCGTAGGAGTAGTCATCGGTCGTGGTGGTCCTCCAGCGTGGGACGAGGCTGATGAGGTCGGCCCCGGCCTTGGCCACGATGTGCTTGCTACGGTAAGTGAAACCGGCGTAAAGTTCCGGGATCAGCCCGTACTTTACATATTCATCGGTGGTGCCGCTCGGTCCGACCGGCTTGTTCTCAGACGGGTAGAGCGCACCTACGGTAAGGGAGAAATGCTTCAGGAAACCGACTTCGGCCATTATCTGCGGACTCCTCGCATAGGGGTTGAACGGAGAACCAGCCTCGTAACCGAGTCCGTAAGGCATGTCGACCGACATAGGATGCCACGCGTGGCCTACCCTGACCGATGCGAAGTTGACCAGCATCCCGAGGCCGTCCCAGGCGAAATCGCTGTAGGCCTCGCGCAGACGCAGAGCCGACGTTCCGTTTGCCAGCATCGTGAAGTCAGCCTCCATCTTGCCGGTGACATTGAACGAGCCGTACTGGAAACCAGTAAGGTTGAATCCAAGCCTGGTCGTGGCCGAGGACATCTTGAACGACGGATTGTAGTGGATGTCGTTGCCTTCAAGGTTTATCTCCTTGTCGTAAGGAAGGCAGTAGAACAAGTCGTCGACATCCGTCTTTGAGTCACGGGAGTCGAAGACCGCGGTCGTGCGGAAAAAGCCGTAGGGCTGAAGATGATTCATCAGTTTGATCACGTGACCCTGGGCTTGTGACTGTAGAGAGACAAGCGATAAGGCGAGGGTCAGCGCCAAAGAGGCGGATTTTGTTTTCATATCACCGTTAATTTTCCTTTAAGACCTGCGGTCCCGATTTAAATAATCCTAGAAAGTGAACTTCACGAGTGCCTGGAGACGGTGGTTCGTGATCCAGTGGAGGTTGTCCTTGGCAAGACCGTCGGAGCCGATGCATTTCACTCCGTCGATTGTCTTGTAGTCACCGTACTGGACGCTTGTGAGTTCATATTCAAGACCCAAAGCGAACTTGCCGATGTTGCGGACCACCGTCGGGGTGAGCCTCCACATCTGGTTCATGTTCGAGAAGCTGTTCTTGCTGAAGTAGAGATTGGCGGCTGGAGCGTAGCCGTTCTTCGAGCCGTAGAGGTCATCCTTTGTTCCAAGATTCTTCACGTAGCCGCCGAAGAGGATCCACTGGGTCTTCTTTCCGTACATAAGGCTCAACCAGGTAGAAGAGTTGCGGGTAGGGGTATATTCATAACTTGCTCCATCGGACTTGACACCGCTGATGCCGTAGCCGCCGTTGAGGTTGAAGTGTTCACCGGCCTCGGCGAAGGTTGTCTTCAACTTGGCAGAGAACAATCCGTTCTTGTACTGGCCGTAGATGAACGGAGTGAAGGTGGTGACGCGGTCGGAGACCTTCACCTTGCCGTTGTTGACGCGTGGCTTGATCGAGAGCATGTCTACTCCCGCCCTGAAGAGGAAGCCGCCTTCGGTGTAGTTCAGACCGACATAGATTTCAGGGGTGCAGCCGTTTTTGATGTAGTTGGCGGAAGCGCCGGAAGGACCTGTGGATGTGTACTGCATCTGCCAGATGGCGGATCCGGTGAGGGAGAGGGCGTCGCTGAGCTTATAGTCCAGCTTCACCTGCGGGGTGCGGCTGAAAGGGCCGAAAGGAGCGCCGGTGTTCAGAGAGAACACATCCGGCATGTCGGCGGCCATAGGATGCCAGGTCTGGCCCGCGGTGACGTTCCAGTCATTCTTTCCGATGGTCACATAGGCCTGACGGAGACGGAGGACGGCCGTGCCGGTGGATCCGGAAAGACCGTTGTAGAAGTCAGTCTCGATCTTCGCTCCCATCTTGAAACCGTTATATTCATAGCCCGTGACATTGAGTCCGATACGGGATGTAAGGGCGGCGAAACGGAATGAGGTCTGGCCGTTGAGGTCGGTGCCGCCCACGACGTTTTCATCCTTCGGAAGATAGTAGAAGAAATCCTCAGTGCCTGCCACACTCTCGCGGGTGTCCAGAGCGTAAAAGTTGCGGATGAATCCGTAAAGTTTGACCTGCGGCTTCGTCTCCTGGGCACCGAGCGGCGCACAGATGGCCAAAGCGGCCAGGTACGTTATGATCTTTTTCATATTTTATTTAACAATCAAAAGAAAGGAACTGCTCCGCTTTTCCCGAAACAGTTCCTTTGCATTAATCTGTCGCTACTGGGCGAACGGGAATATCTTGGTGAGCCAGAAGAATCCGAACACGAGGCCGACAACACCAATAATGATGCCAACCTTGGCCATATCCTTGGTCTCGACGAGGCCGGTGGAGCAGGCGATGGCGTTCGGAGGTGTGGAGATCGGGAACAGCATGGCCACTGACGCGCAGGTCGCGACGAAGATGATCATGGCCTGTGAACCGCCCATCGCGATGAACGAGGCGTTGCTCGCGGCTGACGGATCGGCCATACCCTGCGCGACCACGATGAGGATCGGGATGAGCAGCGCCGCCGTGGCGGAGTGGCTGATGAAGTTTGAAAGTCCGTAGCAGACAAGACCGGAGACAACCAGCACGAGAACCACTGACATTGTTCCGAATGGAATCGCGTTGATCAGAACTTTGGCGAGACCGCTGTCCTGCATCAGGTAACCCAGTGCGAAACCTCCGGCTACGAGCCAGAGAACGGTCCAGCTGATTCCCTTGATCTCTTCTTTGCCGAACAGGCCTGTCATTGTGAAGACCGCCAGAGGGATGAGAGCCACGACGTTGGAACTGATGTGGTGGATCTGCTCGGTGGCCCAGAGAAGGATCGTGACTATGAAGGTGATCCACACGAGAGTGCTCTTCCAGTCCTTTTTCTTGTCGTTGTCAGGAATCTCGAGCACAAGCTTCTTGGTCTTGAAAGGGAAGAAGATGAGGAGCAGTACCCATGCGAGGATGATCATGATGATCACGTAAGGAATCATGTGCACGCACCACTCGCCGAAGGAGACATCGATGCCGGCCTGCTCAAGGTAACCCTTGGCCGTCGCGTTAGGAGGGGTGCCGATAGGAGTTCCGATACCGCCAAGGTTAGCGGCGATAGGGATGGACAGCGCAAGCCCCACCTTGCCCCTGTCATCGCTCGGAAGTTTTGAAAGCACCGGAGCGAGGAAAGCAAGCATCATGGCGGCGGTGGCCGTGTTGCTCATGAACATCGAGAACACCGAGATGATGATCAGGAATCCCAAGAGAACCATCTTCGGATTTGTGCCGAACACGCTGAGGAGAGATTTGGCGAGGGTTACGTCAAGTCCGTATTTCTCTGCCATGATCGCTAACACGAAACCGCCGAGGAACAGCATGACAACCGGATCGGCGAACGCCGCCATAATCCTCTTGTAGCTGACAAGCTGGCCATAATCAGGATTGCAGAACAGACCTATACCCTTGTCCGACACGGTAAGAAGGGCGACCACGATGATAAGGATGGAGGTGGTCCAGTTAGGGATGATCTCGAACATCCACATAAGAGCGGCGAACACGAGCAGAGCGATCACACGCTGCTGGACAACGGTCAGAGCGTCGATGCCGAAGAAGGTAGTCGGCACACACCACAGGAAGAGTGTCACCAACAGGACGATTGGCAGAAGCACACAGTACTTCACATTGAATTTCTTTTCAGCCATTTCTGTATTAATGATTTTGATTGATTATTTCTGGAACTTGAATCTCAGGTCGACAGGGATTTTTTCGAGACGGATGTTGACAAGGTCGGCCTTGAAATCCTCAGACAGTTCGCAGTACTGCTTCTCGAAACTCTCGGCGAACTCATAGTCTCCTGTCGCCTGTGTCCTGACCGCGATGCCGGCGAACTCCGCCACAAGGGAAAGTGTCTTGTCATAGTCGATTGTATATTTCCCGCTGTCGCCGCGCGTGAAAGCGCCGTTACGGTCGAGATAGTTGAAGAGCATCACATAAGCCCTTCCAAGCTGGGAGGTCTCTCCGAAGCGTTCTGAACGGATCAGATTGGCGAAGAACGTGGTGACCGCGTCCTCTTTGGTGATGACCGCGGGGATCTTGTGTTCGTCCAGAAGTTTGCAGACGAAATAAAGGCCTAGAGCGTTAGCCTTGGCATCTTCCCAGGTAAGAGCCTTGTTGCCGAGAGCCTCGGCTACCGTGCCTTTACCGTTGACGGTCTCCTTGACTCCGAGTCCGTGGGAGATCTCGCGGAAGACGATGTTCCAGTAGAAAGCCTCTTCGTCAAGATGGCTCTGCTGGTCAGCAGTCAGCACCACGTTTCCCACCGGGCTTACAAGCCTGTTGAATTTCTCGCACATTATGTTGTGCAGAAGTGCGGTACGGGTGCCGGCCTGCGCCTGGACCTCCTCATTGTAAGGCAGGTTCAAGGCCATCAGTTTGATGCCGGCGTTGGCGTGGCCGGAGCAGTAGATGACGTCATAGGCATAGATGTCAGACTTGTCACCGGGAACAAAAGTCTTGTACTGGTCCTCGCAAGGGATCCACCGCTGCAGTTCGGGCAGAATCGAGGTGAATTCAGCCAGAGCTTCTGTGCGTTTGATGTCCTTCAGCAGCACATAAGCCTCGTAGGATGTCTTCAGGCCGTACAGACGGTCGTCGTTGATCTCGTCAGGGCCGAGCACGAGGTCCATCTTGCTGTCGGTCATTTCAAGCCAGGCGAGGTCGCTCTCATAGTAATTGTCAGTCCTGAGAGCGTCTATCTTCTTGAGAAGATAGTTGCGGACGCTCGGCTTGACGGTGAGGTCGGCGGCTGCATTGAGAATACTGCAGATCTTGTCGATGTTGTACTTGTAGGCATCGTGGTACCACACAGCCGTAAGTTTGCCCTCGGAGTCACGTCTGATGAGCGTGAAAGGGCTGGTCTTGGCCGAGTCCGCCATCGAATCAAACTCGTCTGCGGTCATGTCGGCCGGGTAGAAGTTGGCTCCTTTCGGAAATTCGCCGAAGCCCTCTACGAACGTGGAACCGTCGATGCGGTCCCAAGGGCCGTAGTTGATTTTGGCATAGTCCCTCAAATCAGCGTCTTCCAGGTTTTCAATCAGTTTTTCGTCTCCGAAATACTGGTTCCAGTAGATGCTGTCGACCTGGTCGGCCGCGAATTTGTAAAGGTTGAGAACTTCCTTGCCATTGTCGGAAATACCGGAGATGTCCGGAGTCTCCACGCATACAAGCGCATAAGAATCAACCTTTTTGCCGACAGCGGTCTTCGGAGTTGTGGAGCATGAAGCCAGAAGCGTAGGCACCAACAAAGCCAGAACTGTTTTTCTCATATTGAAAAAAAATATTTGATTTTTACTTTCTTTCGCTCTTCGCTGAAAAATTTGGCAAATTTAATGAATATAAATGAAAAAAGCACATCGGCAAGCCGCCGATGTGCTGTAATTCCGTTGAAAAACGGCAGGATCCTGATCGGTTTAGATGATGCCCTGCTCGAGCATAGCCTGGGCTACCTTCATGAAGCCGGCGATGTTGGCTCCCTTGACATAGTCCACGCTGCCGTCAGTACGGGTGCCGTACTTGACGCACTGCTCGTGGATGCTCTGCATGATCCAGTGGAGTTTGTCGTCGACCTCCTGGGCTGACCAGCTGAGGTGGGCGGCGTTCTGGGTCATCTCAAGTCCTGAAGTGGCGACTCCGCCGGCGTTGACAGCCTTGCCAGGGGCGAAGAGGACTCCGTTGTTCTGGAAGAAATGGATGGCTTCAGGCTGGCATCCCATGTTGGACACCTCGCAGCAGCACCAGCAGCCGTTGGCCTTGAGTTCCTTCGCATCAGCCTCGCTGAGTTCGTTCTGGAAAGCGCAAGGGAGGGCGATGTCGCAAGGAATGCTCCAAGCCTTCTTGCCGGCGATGAACTGAGCCTTTCCAGGGAACTTCGTGGCGAGATCCTCGACCTTGTTTCTGTTGGAGGCGCGCATATCGAGCATATATTCATTCATCTCCTCGGTCATTCCGTCAGGAACGTGGCAGACTCCGTCAGGTCCCGAGATGGCGACGACCTTGGCGCCGAGCTGGGTGGCCTTCTTCACAGCGCCCCAGGCCACGTTGCCGAAACCGGAGATGCAGACCTTCTGGCCGGCGATGTCCTTGCCCGCCTTGTGGAGAAGGTGCTGGGTGAAGTAGAGAGCGCCGAAGCCGGTGGCCTCAGGACGAAGGATGGAACCTCCCCAAGTGGCACCCTTTCCGGTAAGCACACCGGTGTGGTACTGCCGGGCAAGCTTCTGGTACATTCCGTTGAGGAAACCGATCTCGCGACCGCCAACGCCCACGTCACCCGCAGGGATGTCCTGGTCAGGGCCGATGCAGCGCCAGAGTTCAAGCATAAAGGCCTGGCAGAAGCGCATGATCTCGGCGTCGGACTTGCCGACCGGGTCGAAATCCGAACCTCCCTTCGCTCCGCCCATAGGCAGGGTCGTGAGGGCGTTCTTGAAGGTCTGCTCGAAACCGAGGAACTTCAGCATCGAAGGATTGACAGCCTTATGGAAACGGAGGCCTCCCTTGTAAGGTCCGATGGCGCTGTTGAACTGGACGCGGTAGCCGAGGTTCGTCTGCACCTCGCCGCTGTCGTCGATCCAGGTCACGCGGAAAGTAAAGATTCTGTCAGGCTCGACAAGCCTCTCGACGATCTTCGCCTTCTCGAACTCAGGATGCTGGTTGTACACCTCCTCGATTGATTCGAGAACCTCCTGCACGGCCTGCAGATATTCTTTCTCTGTAGGGTACTTGGCCTGGAGACGGGCCATGATCTCTGTAGTTTTCATTGTGTTAGTATTATTAATTAAGCAAATGATGTTTCAGTTCCGCCAGAGCTATTCCAGTTCCCAGGTCGAGCCGCTGCGCAGGAGTTCGTCGACATTGTGGATCTTTGACTTCTCCTTGACGGTCTCAACCTGTTTCGCGACCTCTTCGTCATAGGTGATGTCGGAGACTTCCCTTATGACTCCGAGGGCTACCGGGAACTCCGGCCATTTCATGTCGGCCAGCATCATCTGGAGGCCGAGGTTGTCGGAGTGGCTGTCGTGGGTGAGGACATCGTCCTCTGTGACACCGTTCTCCCCTATCGTGACGACCTTGAGTTTCCAGCCGTCGAGGGCGATGCCCTTGTCGCGGTTCTTGCCGAAGATCATCTTCTCGCCGTCGCGGAGAACGATAGTCCTGTCGGCCTTGACCTCCTTGTCGGAGATCTCGGCATGCGAGCCGTTGTTGAAGATCACGCAATTGGTCAGGAACTCCATCACGGAAGTGCCGCGGTGTCTCGACGCTGCCAGCATGATCTCCTGGTTGAGAGCCAGTTCAGTGTCCATTCCGCGGGCGAAGAAAGTGCCCTTGGCGCCCAGCACGAGGCTTCCCGGATTGAAAGGATGCTCCACCGTGCCGTAAGGCGAGGTCTTGGTGATAGCCCCCAGCTTGGATGTCGGAGAGTACTGACCCTTGGTCATACCGTAGATCCTGTTGTTGAAGAGCATCAGGTTGATGTCGATGTTCCTGCGGATGGCGTGGATGAAATGGTTGCCTCCGATGGCCAGCGCGTCGCCGTCACCGCTCACCTGCCAGACGCAAAGTTCCGGATCGGCGACCTTGAGACCGGTAGCGATTGCCGTCGCGCGGCCGTGGATGCTGTGGAAGCCATAGGTGTCCACATAGTACGGAAGGCGCGAGGAGCAGCCGATGCCCGACACCACGACGATCTTGTCCTTGTCTATTCCCTTCTCCTCGCAGACGAGCGGAAGGGTCCTCTGAAGAGCGGCGAGGATGGAATAGTCACCGCAGCCCGGACACCACCTTATCTCCTGGTCGCTCTTGAAATCTTTCAATGAATATTTTGGCATATCTTCGTCCTTTTAAAGTTCCGCCTTCACGGCGTCGATGATCTCCTTCACGAGGAACACCTGTCCCTGCACCTTGTCGCAAAGCACATAGTCGAATTTCGGGAATATGCCTTTGAGCCAGGTGGCGAACTGTCCGCGGTTGAGTTCGCAGACGATGATCTTCTTGAAGCCTGAAAAGACTTTCTCCGTGTTCTTCGGGAGCGGATCGATGTAGTCGAAATGCACGCGGCTGACCGTCTGCCCGGCGGCGCGGAGTTCCTCCACAGCCGTAAGAATATGTCCGTAGGTGCCTCCCCAGCCTACCAGAAGAACATCTCCGCTCTCAGGACCGTCGATCTCAAGATCAGGGATGTCAGCTGCGACTCTGGCCACTTTCTCCGCCCTTTCAGCCACCATAAGTTCGTGGTTGGAAGCCTCTGTGGAAAGGACGCCCTCGTGGGTCTTCTCAAGACCGCCTACACGGTGGCCGAGTCCCGGAGTGCCGGCGGGAGCCCATTTTCTGGCAAGAGTCTTTGCATCCCTTTCGAAAGGACGGAACTTGCCTCCGTCGGCCACGGCCAGACGAGGGGTGATGGCAGGATATTCACTCATCGAAGGGATCTTCCAAGGCTCCGAGCCGTTGCCGAGGAAGCCCTCGGAAAGCAGCATCACCGGAGTCATATGCTCAAGGGCTATCTTCGCGGCGTTGAAGGCGGCGTCGAAGCAGTGTGCCGGCGAGTGAGCGGCCATCACCACCATAGGGCTTTCGCCGTTGCGTCCGTAGAGAGCCTCGTTGAGGTCAGCCTGCTCGGTCTTGGTAGGCATACCGGTGCAAGGGCCTGCGCGCTGCACGTCGACCACGACAAGCGGAAGCTCCGTCATCACGGCCAGACCGAGAGCCTCGGATTTCAGCGAGAGACCCGGACCGGACGTGGTCGTCACGGCAAGACTGCCGCCGAAGGAAGCCCCGATCGCCGTGCAGATGCCGGCAATCTCGTCCTCGGTCTGCATTGTCTTGACTCCCAATTCCTTATGAAGAGCAAGTTCCTCAAGTATGGCGGTCGCCGGAGTGATAGGGTAAGAGCCGCAGAAAAGCGGCAGACCCGCTTTCTCCGAAGCGGCCATCAAGCCCCAGGCGAGGGCCTGGTTGCCCGTTATGTTCCTGTATGTTCCTTTTTCCTTGACGTCAGGGACGACGGTGTAGGTGTCAGCCACAGCCTGGATGTTGGCGGCATAGTTGTAGCCGTCGTTCACGACCTTGCGGTTCGGTTCGATCATCTCAGGATGCTTCTTGGAAAAGCGTGACTCGAGATAGGTGTAGACATAGTCCAGCGGACGGCTGAAGATGAAGCAGGCCATTCCGAGCGTGAACATGTTCCTGCACTTGTGGACCGAAGCGATGTCAAGGCCGCTGTCCTTCAGACTTTCTTCAGTCAGTTTTGTGATAGGGGCGACGATGATGTTCCTGTCCTCGATGTGAAGTTCCTCGAAAGGATTGTCCGTCGTGAAACCGGCCTTTTTCAGTCCTAGTTCATCGAACGCGTCCTCGTTGACGAGGACTGTGGCGTTTCTTTTCAGCCATTTGGCGTCGGCCTTAAGAGCGGCCGGATTCATCGCGACGAGCATGTCGCAGAAATCTCCCGGCGTGTTGACTTTGCCGCTGCCGATGTGAACCTGGAATCCGGAGACGCCGGCCACCGTCCCCTTCGGGGCTCTGATCTCGGCCGGATAGTCCGGAAATGTCGAAAGGCCGTTACCGTAGACTGCTGACAGATTGGCGAACAATGTTCCGGTGAGCTGCATCCCGTCTCCGGAATCGCCCGCGAACCTGATCACAACATCTTTAGCATCAATAACCTTATGTTGCATTACCGTGTCTGAATGTTTAGTGTACATTTGGAAGCCTCTTGGACCTCCTTGAAAAAAGCGTACAAATTAAAGCATAAAAAGCAGAATTACCAAGCGATGAACGAATATTTTTTCAAAGATTGGATAGCATCCAAACGCCTTCAGCGTGTCTGCAGCGGCGATTTTCAAGGATTTGCGCTTAGAGACGACCCAGGGGTCCGGGGGACACGGCCCCCGGTGCCCCACCGGGGCTGTCACGTAGTGACCGGAGCTCAAAAAAAATGCGGGATGGCCCGGAAGCCATCCCGCTGTCTATATTCCTGGAACTTGATTTACTGCTGCTGAGCCTGGGCCTGAAGTTCCTTCTGCAGATCCTCGATAGTCCTGCCCTCAGGGATGTTCAGAGCCTTCCTGGCGTCAGGTGTCAGATCCTTCACCTGGGACTTGTCGACATAGAGATACTGTGAAGACTCAAAGACGAACATGTAGCCTCCGTCCTTGGCGAGTTTCTCAACAGCCTCCTGAGCCTTCTTTTCGATAGGCTCCATCAGCTGCTGGTTCTGCTGCTGGAGTTCTGCCTGGACGGACTGCTGGAACTCCTGGACCCTCTGCTGGATGTCACCGAGTTCCTTCTCCTTGCTTGCTTTGATGGCAGGAGTCCATGTGGACTGCTTCTGCTGGTACTCGCTGTACTTTGACTGGAACTCGTCCATCATGCTCTGGTAGGTGTCCTGAGCCTCCTTCTGGGCGGCGTTCATCTGGGTTCTGGCTGCGTCGGCCTCAGGCATGAGCATGACGAGCTCACTGTAGTTGACTATAGCGAACTTGGCCTGCGCTGACGCGCTCAAAGTAAACAACGCCATTGCGGCGATCAAAAGAATCTTTTTCATTTTTATAGAATTTTATCAGTTTTCCTTTTTGTCAGTCTGCCGCGGAGCCTGCCGATGTTTCAGGCGGGACGCAGGTGCAAATGTAATAAATATTATTAGAATTGTTGTCCGATGAGGAAGTGGAACTGGCTTCTGTCGCTCTTTGTGGCGTTGTCGAAACCGTAGCCCCAGTCGATACCGAGCAGACCGATCATCGGCAGGTAGACCCTCACGCCGACACCTGCGGAACGCTTGATCTGGAACGGATTGAACTTCCTGATGTCTGACCAGCAGTTTCCTCCCTCGAGGAATCCCAGCACGAAGATCGTGGACTGAGGCTGCATGATGACAGGATAGCGGAACTCCATCGTGAACTTGTCGTAGACGTTGCCGGCGTAATAGCCGCTGGTGTTGTACGGAGTAGCCTCCCAAGGGGTGAGCGAGTAGTTCTCGTAGCCGCGCAGGGCGATGATGTCCGCACCATAGGTGTCGTAGCCGGACATACCGTCACCGCCGACCCTGAAGCCTTCGAACGGAGAATAGCCCCACCTGCGATTGTAGTAGCCGAGGTAACCGAACTGCGCGCGGGTCATGATCACAAAGTCACCGATGACCTTGGTGTAGAGTTCGCCGCTGACCTTCCATTTATGGTACTCGATCCACTTGTAGCGGTCGGCCGAACTCCAGGTGTCGTAGTCGATGTCCTTGTAGCTTGACACCCTGACAGGGTCGCCGTTGGCGTCGAGGCTGCCAAGATCCTTCTTCCTGAACATTGAATATGGAGGAGTGAGCTGGAGGCTGGCGCTGAAGTTCGATCCCATACGAGGGTAGATCTGCTGGTCGGTCGAGTTACGGCTCAGACTCATCGTCAGACTGAGGTTGTGCGATTTTCCGTCGTTGAACATGAAGTAGCCGCTGATCCAGTTCTTCAGGTCGTAGATCTGCCAGTTGAGGCCGCTGTAGAAGACGAAGTAGTTGTCAGGCCACTTCAGACGGGTGCCGATACCGGCCGAGAATCCGTAGACCTGCATCACCTTGTCGTTGGACAGGAGGCCGATGGCGAGGTAGGAATCCGTCTGCCTCGTGTAGTAGGACTGGAGGTTCAGCGAGGTCGGCTTCTTGCCGAAGAGCCAAGGCTCCGAGAAAGAGAACACGAGAGAGGTGTAGTAGGTACCGTTGGTCTGGAACCTCAGCGAGAGGTTCTGCGCGTCACCGAGAGGCACAGGCCTCCAGGCGGATTTGTCGAAGAAGCGCTTCGTGGAGAAGTTGTTGAAGTTGACACCGACCGTGGCCACGAAGGTGTTGGCGCCCCAACCTCCGGAAAGTTCCAGCTGGCTGGAAGGCTTCTCGGTCACGTTGTAGACGAGGTCCACGGTGTTGTTCAGCTGGTTAGGGATGATGGAATAGCCCTTGGAAGCGTCCGTGATGGCCTCCGGGTCGAACTGGCCGAGGGACGCGATCTCCCTGATGGACCTTTCGAAATCGGTCTGGCTGAAAAGGTAGCCCGGTCTCGTGGCTATCTGCCTGCGGACGACCTTCTCGTTGGTCAGGTCGTTGCCGTTGATGATGATGTTGTTCAGAGTGGCCTGCTTGCCTTCCGAGATCCTCATCTCGACATCCACGGAATCGCCCTGGATGTTGAGCTCGACAGGAGTGACGTTGAAGAACAGGTAACCGTTGTCGCGGTAGATCTTGGAGACATCCTGGTCACCCTGCTTGCCGCCTCCCTGAAGCCTCTTCTGCATCGTCACGACATCGTAGACGTCGCCCTTGCGGATGTTGAGGATCTGATTCAGCTGGTCGGTCGAGTAGACCGAGTTGCCGGTCCAGGTTATGTTCCTGAAATAGTATTTCTTGCCTTTGTCGATCTTTAAGTCGATGCCGAGCCTGTCCGGAGTGATGTAGTAGATGGAATCCTGGAGGATCCTCGCGTCACGGTAGCCCGACTCGTTAAGCTTGCTGATGAGATTGTTCTTGTCGTTAGGGTACTCCTTCTCATTGAACTTCTTGCTGTTGAAGAAGTTGTACCACTTCTTGGCCTTGGTCTTCTTCATCGAGCGGGACAGTGTGAAGTCCTTGAATCCTTCCGTACCCTCGAACTTGATGTCCTGCACCTTGACCTTGCTGCCTCTGTCGATGACAAAGTTGACCTTGATGGCGTTCCTCACGATTGAGTCCTTGCGGGTCTGCACGTCGACCTTGCAGTTGAGGAAGCCCTTGTCGGCGTAGTAGCGCTTGATGATGTCCGACGAGGTCTTGGAGACATATTCGGAGAACTCGCCGCCGCGTCGGAGGTTCAGCCTTTCCTCAAGTTCCTTCTTCTCGCCGCTGCGCACTCCCGTGAACAGCCATCTGGACACTCTCGGGCGCTCCTGGATGTGGATGACGAAGAAAGCGGAATCCCTGTTCTCGCTGAGATGGTCGATGCTCAGGGCGACGTCCTCGAAATAGCGCTGCATCCAAAGACGGGTCACGATCGAAGAGAGGTCGTCGCTCGGGACGGTGATGCGCAGGCCCTTCTGAAGACCTGTCAAAGAGATGATCTGCTGCTCGGAGAACTGGTGGTTGCCCTCGACGGAGATACCGCCGACGTAATAAGTTTGAGGATGGTCGTAGTCTATCTCTACAGGTTCGGATTTCTTCCCGGCTTCCTGCCCGTACACAGGGAGAAAGGCAAGAGACAAGACCGCGGCGCATAACAGACGATATACTTTCATCGAATCTACTTTCTTCATTGAATTAAGCCACAAATATACGCAAGTTATTTAACTTTCCCATACCTTCTGTTCCTGCGGGAATATTCTTCAAGGGCGGCGAAGAAGTCCTTTTCCCTGAAATCCGGCCACAGGGTGTCCACGAAGACGAACTCCGAGTACGCGGCCTGCCAGAGAAGGTAGTTGCTCAGCCTCTTCTCCCCAGACGTGCGGATTATAAGGTCCGGATCCGGGATGCCGGCGGTGGACAGATATTTTTCAAACTCCTTTGAGTCAAGCGAGTCAAGCGAGTCAAGACCTTGAGGATTGTCGGAATATTCCTTGGCCATCCGTCTGGCGGCCTGGACTATGTCCCATTTTCCGCTGTAGCTGAGGAACACGACAAGGGTAAGGAGCGGCTCTCCGCCCGGGGCCGGAGCGGTCTTCGCTTCAGCCGTCCTGATGGCCTCAAGCAGAGAATCCGACAACCTCGATGTGTCGCCTATCACTCTGAAAGCCACACCCTTGGCTGCGAGGGAATCCATCTCTGACGCCATGGATTTCATCATAAGAGCCATCAGCGAGCTGACCTCGCTTTCAGGCCTTCCCCAATTCTCCTCGGAAAAAGCGAACAGTGAAAGGTACTTCACCCCCGCGCGTGCCGCGGCCTCGACACAGACCCTCACACTTTCCACACCCTCTATGTGTCCGGCACCCCTGTCCAGTCCCCGGCTTTTGGCCCAACGCCCGTTGCCGTCCATAATGATGGACACGTGAACAGGGATATTGCTGATCTCGCTCATATAATCAGTAAAAAGTAAAAAAATCATTCTCCGCTGTTGCGGATGTCTTCGCCCCAGAACAATTTTGTCGTCAGAGCCTTGATGAAACTTGTGTTTTTAAGACGCACCCTCTTAAGCGAAAACTGTGCCACCTTCACTTCAAGCTCGGTGCAAGGCGGTACAAGATGGTTTCTGTTGTCCATCGAAAGCATCACCCCCTCGTCGCGCGAACGCATCGAGACGCGGATTTCGGCGGAGTCCGGCACCACAAGCGGACGGGCGTTGAGATTGTGCGGGGCGATGGGCGCGATGATCAGGACCTTCGCCTCCGGCACGCAGATGGGGCCTCCCACGCTTAATGAATATGCCGTCGAACCCGAGCTGGTGGCCACCAGCAGCCCGTCCGCCCAGTAGGTCGGCAAGGCGTGGCCGTCTATCCTTACATCCACCCCGAGCAGAGCGGCTCCGCTGCGGTGTACCGAGACTTCATTGAGGGCGAACGGGTAGAAATCCGGATCGCCGGAAAGGTTTCCTCCGACAGCGCCGACGTGCAGGAGTGTACGGTCTTCCACCGACCATTCCCCTGACAGAACCGCTTCGCAGGCCTCTTCGGGACTATATTCAGAAAGGAAACCGAGACGACCGAGATTGACTCCGAGGACAGGGACTCCGCTGCCGCCGACAAGCCGGGAAGCGGAAAGGAAAGTGCCGTCGCCGCCGACGCTCATCACAAGGTCGGTGCCGGGATCCAGGGTCCCCGCTCCGACGATCCTTTGAATCTCGACGGACGCATCCTTCAGCCTCCGCACCATCCGGGAAAGCCGCCCGTCGCCGCCGGCGATGGTCTCCCTTGAATATAACGATATCTTCATCCGGTTCTGTCTCGCGTGTTTTTAAACTATTTTGTGTTTTCAAATTATGTCCCGTCTGTTGAAAACGGATTTCAAAAATAGCACTTTTCTGCTTAAATCTGAACATAATTCACTACTTTTGTCCACTCTTAATGGTAAAGAATCGGTAAAGAACACGGCTATGACAAGACTTAGTGTGAACATCAACAAGATAGCCACCCTGCGCAACGCCCGGGGCGGCAACATGCCTGATGTCGAGAAAGCGGCCATCGACTGCGAAAGATTCGGGGCGGAAGGCATCACTGTGCATCCGAGACCGGACGAAAGACACATAAGATATTCCGACGTGCGCGCGATAAGGCCTACGGTCACGACAGAGTTCAACATCGAAGGCAATCCTATCCCGAGTTTCATCGACCTCGTTCTGGAGGTCGTTCCGGACCAGGTGACCCTTGTTCCTGACGCCCACGACGCGATCACATCCAATTCCGGCTGGGACACGGTGGCAAACAGGGAGTTCCTGACACAGGTCTGCGCCACATTCAAAAAGAAAGGTATCCGCACCTCCATATTCATAGACCCTTCGCCCGCGATGGCGGAAGGGGCCAAGGCCTGCGGCTGCGACAGGGTAGAACTGTACACCGCCGGCTACGCCGCCGCCTACAGCGACGGTCCGGCAGAGGCCATAGCTCCTTATCTTGAGACCGCCAAGGCCGCCAGGGCCGCCGGGCTGGGGCTGAACGCCGGCCACGACCTGAACCTTGAAAACCTCGAGTATTTCATCCGCACTATTCCGTGGACGGACGAGGTTTCCATAGGCCACGCCATCATCTGCGACGCCCTTTATATGGGTTTGGAGCGAACAATCCAGGCTTATCGTTCAAAGATTAAGAATTTTTGACTACATTTGTAACGTTGAACATTGACCGAACAACAACAAAATTAACAATAAAATGAAACAAACACCACTGATTCTCAGCATCATAGCCCTTGTGGCCGTGGCTGTTCTCGGGATTTCCCAACTCACAAGCAAAGGAAACGGCAAGAAAACTACCGACGGAGAAGCCGTCGAAGTCACAGCCCAGGCCGGCTCCATCGTATGGTTCAACCTTGACAAAGTGCTCGACCAGTACGACAAGGCCAACGACCTGCGTTCAGTTGTTGAGAACAAGGTGCAGGGCATCCAGGAAGAACTCAACAGAAGAGGCACGAAGCTCCAGAACGACGCAAAGAAGTTCCAGTCAGACCTTGACAAGGGTCTTCTCGTACGCTCGGTAGCCGAGCAGAAGAACCAGAAGCTCGTGGAGCAGCAGAACAATTTCAACAACTACGCCGCCCAGAAGCAGCAGGAGATGGCCGAGGAGCAGCAGGCGATGATGAACCAGATCGCCGACGCCATCAAGACCTTCCTTGACAAGTTCAACGAGGAGCATCACTACGCCATGATCATCGCCACGCAGGGCGACCTTCTTCCGGCTCCTGTAGCCGTAGGCGATCCTGAGCTTGACGTCACCGACGCCATCATCGCCGGCCTGAACGCCGAGTACACGAAGGGCGACGGCAAGGCCGCGACCGCAGAGACCGAAACTGAAGACAAAGCTGAATAGCCCCTTGAGAATCGCTTTCCTTTCCTGCTTCCACCCTTTCAGAGGAGGGATTTCTCAGTTCAACGCAAGTCTTTACTTGGAGCTGGGGAAAAGCCACACGGTCAAAGCGTTCAACTTCAAGAGACAGTATCCGGAATTCCTTTTTCCGGGGAAGACGCAATACGTCACAAAGGATGATGACGCCGTACCCATCGAGAGCCAGGCTCTCCTGGATACGGCCAATCCTTTTACCTACGGTTCAACTTTCAGGGCCATCAAGGCCTGGAAGCCGGACCTTGTGGTCATAAGCTACTGGATGTCCTACTTCGCCCCCTCCCTGGGTTACATAGCGAGGAGGCTACGGAAAAGATGCAAGGTGGTCGCCATCATGCACAACGTGGTCCCGCACGAGCCGAAATTCTTCGACACACCGCTGACAAAGTACTTTCTGTCAGGATGTTCCGGGGCCGTCACCCTCTGCGACGAGGTGGCTGGAGACCTTAAGAGGATCGCCCCGGCCAAGCCGGACGTGACCCTTTTCCATCCTATCTACGAGCATTTCGGAGAGAAACTTCCGAGAGAGGAGGCCGAGAACGCGCTCGGCCTCGGACACGGCAAGAAGAACCTTCTGTTCTTCGGTCTGATCAGAGCCTACAAAGGGCTTGACATCCTGCTGGAGGCGTTCGGGAAACTTGATGAAAGCTACCAGCTGATTGTCGCAGGCGAGCCTTACGGCTCGTTCGAGAAGTACCAGCGGATCATCGACAGTTCACCGGCCAAAGACAGGATCAGACTCTTCACCCGCTACATCAAGGATTCAGAGGTCAAGACCTATTTCTCTGCCGCCGACCTTGCGGTTCTTCCATACAGGTCAGCGACGCAGAGCGGAATCAGTGCCATCGCCTACCATTTCGAGGTGCCGATGGTCGTCACCGATGTCGGAGGCCTCCGACAGTCAATCGGCGACTGCGGCACCGGGTTCGTGGCTCCGCGCGCCGATGTGGAAAGCATCCTGCAGGAGATCCGCGGCTATTTCGCCGACGCAAACACCAAGGCGCTCTGCGTGAACGCCATACGGGCGGAAAAAGAACGCCTGTCCTGGAAATCGTTCAGCAAGAGCCTCATAGAGTTCACAGACAATTTGTACAAGAGATAATGAAAAGAAACCTTACCATCATACTGGCGGCGCTATGCCTTGTTTTGTCCTGCGCGCAGAAAGCGGCGGGACAGGAATACACTTCACCGAAAGTCGAAGTGTCCACAGAGAAAGTCCGCTTCAACGGTAAGCTTTTCTACTCGCACGTTGTCCAGGAACGCCAGACCCTGTACTCAATCTGCAAAGCCTACAACGTGACTCTGCAGGAGATCTACGACTCGAACCCCAACCTCAACCTCGCCACCGAAGGCCTGAAGAAAGACCAGATCCTCCTCATCCCCTGCGTCAGCGGGGCGAAGACCAAGGAGGCCGGGACAGTGACAGCCTCAGGCGGGCAGGACAAAACCGCCGCCACGCAGCAGACAGCGGACAAGGCCGCCTCGCAGGACGGCGGCCAGGGTGAATATTTCATCCACCGGGTGAAATGGTTCGAGGACCTCGCCTCGGTCGCGGAGAAGTACAACGTCTCGAAAGAGTCGATAATGAACATCAACGGGATGACCTCCGAGAAGATCAGGCGCAGGGACGAACTGAAGATTCCTCTTCATCCTGAGAATTGGGAAGGTGACAAGGCGGAAACGGCAGCGACACAGGTGGCCGGGACACCGGCCGAGGAAGAGGCCGCTCCGGCCTCAGAACCTGAGGAGGGCATCTTCGACAAGATATTCAACAAGAAAAAGCGTGAGTCCTGCGTCTCGCTCCTGCTTCCGTTCAACGCTTCATCAAAGGCCAGCAGCCAGATGATGGACTTCTACAGCGGCGTTCTGCTGGCCATGGACGACCTCAAGAACGACGGGCAGACGGTGGAACTCAACGTCTACGACGTGGCCGGCGGAGCCATGCCTGTCACCGAGGAGAGATTCGCCTCAAGCGACTTCGTGATCGGGCCTGTCTCGAACTCCGACATAGCGAGAGCCGTCAACACAAGCAAAGGCCGGACCTGGATCGTCTCCCCTCTTGACCCTAAGGCCGAGGCGCTCGCCGACACGATTCCGAACATAATCCAGGCCCCGGCCCCAACAAGCTCCCAGATCGGGGACATGGTGGAATGGATCGGCTCCGATTCAGGACGGCACGACAAAGTGATCCTGATCACCCAGAAAGGAGTGAACCCGAGCGGTTATTCCGCGGAGGTCGCTAAAGCCGTGAAGAATTCCGGCCTGACATATTCAAGCATCTCCTTCAACATCCTCGAAGGAAGGCAGATGATGGGCAGGATGAGTTCCCTGATGCCTGCGGACGGCACTTCCAGAGTCGTCATAGCCTCCGACAACAAAGCCTTCGTCATCGAGGTCACAAGGCTTCTGTACCTCATTTCAAGCCAGAAAAAAGACATAGTGCTTTACAGCACCTCAAAACTCAGGACATTCGACGAGATCGAAGTCGAGCAGCTCCACAAGCTCAACCTGCACGCCAGCGTCTCCTACTTTGTGGACTACGACTCGAAGGAGGTCCAGGACTTTCTGATGAAGTACCGCGCCCTGTGCGGGACGGAGCCGAGCAGGTCCGCCTTCCAAGGCTACGACCTGATGGAATTCTTCACCCGGATGAGTTCTGAATATGCTGGGAAACTCGACCGTGCCTCTTCTCTCAAGGGTTCAGGCCTTCAGTCAAGTTTCGACCTTGTCAGGACCTCACGCGGCGGCTACGTGAACCAGGCCGTACGCAGGATCGTCTACAACGCCGACTACACGATCGACCTTGTGAGATAGTCAGGACCGGGTCCCTTCACAAATCCTTGAAACTCACTTTCCAAGCCGTCCGAGAATCCGTACGGCCGGGTCTCTTGAAATCTGACCGGGATTGGTGCCAGGCTTGCCTTCCGGTACAGACAGTCCCCTCGCGGCGTAGAAATTTTTCCAGAAAGGTGTCACGGCTCCTGTGCTGTCGTGGAACGACATAGGAATCAGGTCAAAGACCCGTTCTCCCGTCCCGTCCACACAAGACAGCTGCACAAGTTCCGAGCAATAGACCGCAGAATCCCCGGGGTAGAAAAGATCATCGTAAGGACGGCCGAGAAAGCGGCGAGCCTTAGCTGCGCTCGCCTCGGCGTCAAGTCCTTCCACACGTCCCACGACCACCGCATCCGAAGCCGCGAGCCTGTCGAGGAACACTTCGAGCGAGGACTCCACCACTCCTTCTTCAGGAACAGCCTCGATAACCGAAATAACGGAAACGCGGCCGGAGGAAGCCTTCAGGCCGGAGACCATGGCCACGTGGTCGATTCCAAGGCCTTCGACACCCTTCGTCACGGAAGTGATGTTGTTGGCCTCCCCGCTGACGACAAAGAGCAGGTCACCCTGCTCAAGCCCGGAGGACGGCACGACGTTCCGGGAACAGCCTTGGAATATTCCAAAGAATATCGCCGTAAAGAGAAAAAGCCGCGGCAAAGCGCGGCTGTACAATCCTTTTATCATATTCAAGTTCCGTGTCCGCGAAGCGTTTCGCCTGCGGAAGTCAGCGCGAAGCGGGAATCTACTCGGCCGAGTCTTCTTCGCCGTACTGGGAGATGTTATCGTCCGGGAGGGCAGACTCCTCCGGAGCTTCGGCTGAAGATCCGGCCACATCCTCGTTCTCCTCATCCTCCGCGTTGTCAAGCCACCTCTCGAGCGACTCGGCATCGTCTGTCTTCACCTTGATCTTGACAAGGTAGATCGAATCTTCTGTCTCGACCGTGACGGCATAAAAAGATGAGCCGTCAGGTTTCGGGTATTTCTTCAAATCCGGGAAATACTCATTGTATCCCCCCGGGTACTTCTCATTGAAAGCGGCCAAGAGAGCGTCTGACATGTTCTCATAGCTTACTGCGTGTCTTTTTTTCTGATCCTGAGCCATATAACTCCACCAAATAAAATTTTAATCCATCTGGGAACCGACCGTCAAGACCGCTTTTAAGCGTGGCCGGCCGCACCCCGGAAAATCCGGGTGCAATAATAAGACATTTTTCTTAATCGCGTAACAACCGCGGGATTATTTTCTGAAAAAAAATGATTTCTGCCTCTTCTTTTTTTCCGGGTCGCGCTCCACGAAGACAGGTTTCATCGTCCTCGGGTCGATGCCGGTGTAGTACATCACGGACGACGTCGTCATAGGAGTCGGGGTGAAATCCTGCACCTGGTCCATATAGATGCCCTTCAGAGCCGGATTCCTTGAAAGATTCTCCATGTCCTTCATAGTGCATCCCGGATGCGAGGAGATGAAGTAAGGCACTATGCCGGTCTTCAGTCCATACCTCCGGCAGATCTTGTCGAACTCGGCGCGCAGACGGACGAAAAGCTTGAACGAAGGCTTGGCGATGTACTGCAGAACCTTGTCCTCGGTGTGTTCCGGAGCGACCTTAAGACGGCCGGACGTATGGTCCAGCACCAGCGTCTCAAGATAAGGCTTGGAGGTCTCGTCCACAAAGCCGTTCTCGTCAAGGAAAAGGTCGTAGCGGATGCCGCTGCCGATGTACGAATGGCGGATGCCCGGCACCGAGTCAACCTTGTGGTACAGTTCAAGCACCTGCTTGTGCGAACGGTCCATGTTCGGACAAGGAGACGGGTACAGGCAGGATTTCCTGCGGCATTTGTCGCAGAGGTCGGGGTTCCTGCCCTTCATCCCGTACATGTTCGCTGTGGGCGCTCCAAGGTCCGAGATGTTCCCGGAGAAGTTCGCCATCTTCGCTAGTTTCTTCACCTCGGTCACGATCGACTCCTGCGAGCGGGACTGGATGAACTTGCCCTGATGGGCGGCGATGGTGCAGAAATTACAGCCTCCGAAACAGCCTCTGTGCGTGATGATGGAGTCCTTGATCATGTCGTACGCCGGAATCCTCTTCCCTTTGTAGCGCGGATGCGGCAGTTTGGTGAAAGGCAGGTCCCAGAACGAATCCATCTCCTGCGTGGTGGACGGCGGATACGGCGGATTGATCTGCACATAGCCGTCCCCGACAGGCTCTATGATCGTGTCAGGATGCATCATGTTGGCGTGGGTCTCAATGAGGTGGAAATTCTCGGCGAAGGCCATCTTGTCTTTTTTGCATTCCTCGAACGAGTGCAGAACAAGCGGATCCTTCACCTTCCACTTTCCCCGCATCAGGAAGGCGATCTGAGGCGTTTTCTGAATATCCCGGACGTTTCTCCGGGCCTCGATCGCCCTGGTCAGTTCGAGCATCGGCTTCTCGCCCATTCCGTAGCAGAGGTAGTCGGCCCTGCACCACTGCAGGATCGACGGCACCAGCTCATCCTTCCAGTAGTCGTAATGGGTCAGACGGCGCAACGAGGCCTCGACCCCGCCGATGACGACAGGCACGTCGGGATAAAGGTCTTTGAGGACGTTGGTGTAGACGCTGACGGCGTAGTCCGGTCTCTGTCCGGCCTTGCCGTCTGGAGTGTAGGCATCGTCGTGGCGCAGCCGCTTGCCGGCCGTGTAGTGGTTCACCATCGAATCCATCGCCCCGGCGTTCACGGCGAAATAGAGCCTCGGCACGCCGAGCTTCTTGAAGTCTCGCAGGTCGTCGCGCCAGTTAGGCTGCGGCACGACGGCGACCCTGTAGCCGAAATGCTGGAGCCATCGCGCGATGCAGGCGGTACCGAAAGAAGGATGGTCCACAAAGGCGTCACCTGTGAATATGATGACGTCGATGTAGTCCCAACCTAAAGCTTCGACTTCCTTTTTGGAGGTCGGAAACATGTAGTCCGTCTGTCCCACGGAATATCAAGTTAAAGACGGCCTCCGCGGATGCGGAGGCCGAAGGTTTTACATTCTTTCAGGCAGTTCGATGCCGAGGATGCCCATCGCCGTGCGGAGTACCGAGGAAAGGGTGTCGATCAGCACCAGACGCATCTTGAGAACATTCTGGTCCTCTTCCTTGAGGATCGGTGTGTCGTGGTAGTACTGGTTGAACTCCTTTGCCAGGTCGTAGGCATAGTTGGCTATGACGGCCGGTGAATATGCCTGCGCGGCCTCGGCCACCTTTCCCGGATAGGCGTTCAGCAGCTTGATGAGCCTTATCTCCTTAGCGCTCAGCTGAACTGAAGGCAGAGCCGTACCGGCATATTCAATGCCTTTCTCCGCAGCTTTGCGCAGAATAGACCTGATGCGGGCGTGGGTGTACTGGATGAACGGGCCTGTGTTGCCGTTGAAATCGATCGACTCCTTCGGGTTGAAGAGCATCGTCTTCTTAGGATCCACCTTGATGATGAAGTACTTGAGAGCGCCGAGGCCGATCATGTGGTAAAGCTTGTCCTTGTCCTCATCGCTCATGTCGGCAAGTTTGCCGGACTCGTCGGAAGTGGCCTTCGCCTCCTCGTACATCTTCTCGATGAGGTCGTCGGCGTCCACCACCGTACCCTCGCGGGATTTCATCTTGCCCTCAGGCAGTTCCACCATTCCATAGGAAAGATGGAATATGTTGTCGGACCAGTCGAAACCGAGTTTCTTGAGGATCAGCTTGAGCACCTGGAAATGATAGTTCTGCTCGTTGCCGACCACATAGACGT
>CAVEYE010000103.1:0-5186 GCA_963619595.1 bacterium
CACGTTACCCCTTCCCTAAATCCCTCCCCTCGGGGGAGGGGATGCACTTCGTGCACCCCGGAGGGCCTCCACGTTACCCCTTCCCTAAATCCCTCCCCTCGGGGGAGGGACTTGCTCCCTCCGTCACTGCCGTGACGGAAAATAAGATGTTCCACACTTGCGAAACATATGATATACAAATTTAGTTAAATCCGCGGAATTTTGCTATATTTGAGTGACGAATTGTAATGATTCGGCCACATGACATCACACAAAACAAAAACTGGATCAAAATGAGAATAGCAGAATCTGAACTGATCATCAACGCCGACGGGTCCGCGTTCCACATCCATCTGAAACCGGAAGAACTTGCCGACACCGTCATCCTGGTAGGAGACCCCGGAAGAGTCGAAATGGTGGCCGGCTTCCTCACCGACATCGAATTCCGCCATCAGTCGAGAGAGTTCGTCTCCACCACAGGAAAGTACAACGGCAAACGCGTCACAGTGCTTTCCACGGGCATCGGCACCGACAACATCGACATCGTGATGACCGAACTCGACGCCCTCGCCAACGTGGACTTCACCACCCGCGAGCCTAAAAAAGAACACCGCACCCTCACCGTCCTGCGCATCGGGACCTGCGGAGCGGTGCAGGCCGACATCCCTCTGGGCTCCGCCATCTTTTCTGAATATTCAGTCGGCTGCGACGGCCTGATGAACTGGTACGCCGACCGCGACGCCGTCACCGACAAGGCGATGGAGGAAGCGTTCAAGAAACACACACATTGGAACGAGAATCTCCCGTCACCGTACTTCGTGAAAGCCAGCGACAAGCTGTTCAAGCTGTTCGAGGACTGCTCGGTCAGAGGAATGACCATCTCTGCCTCCGGATTCTACGGGCCTCAGGGCAGAGTCGTCCGCCAGGGGCTGGCGATGCCTGACATGATCAAGGATTTCGAGTCGTTCCGCTACGGTGACCGCAGGATCACCAATTTCGAGATGGAAAGCTCGGCGGTGGCCGGAATGGCGAAACATCTCGGCCATGAGGCCGGCACGATCTGCTGCGTGATCGCCAACAGGCATCTGAAGAACAGCAATCCTGACTACAAGCCGCAGGTCAAGGAAGTCGTGAAACTGGCTCTGGACAGGCTCACGAGGTAACTTATTGTTTGTGAAACAGTTCTCCGACGGAATGGCCGGAGACACCTATTGGTCACGATGTCCTATGCTGCTGTTGAAGCGGCTTAGGACATTTTCCGAATATGTCTTAGTGATCGGAATCGGGGCTATGGCGTCATTGTCAAGGTCAAGCTCGTAGCCGTCCTTCTCCTTGCGCAGCACCTTCACCTTGTCCATATTCACAATGTACTTCCTGTGGCAGCGGACAAGGCTGCTTCCCCTGAAGCTCTCCTCCACCGTCTTCAGCCTGCAACGGAGCATATACCTTTTAAGGTCGCCCTTGCTGTCTGTGTACCAGACGATTATGTAGTTGTCATCGGATTCGATGTAGAACAGGCTTGACGCGCTGACACAGAGCTTGAGGTCGCCGCTGTTGTCGAACAGGGTGATCTTCTCGAGCCTCGACACGGGGACCGTCTCGTCCGAGACCACGTCGCCGTAGTTCATAAGGCGGATGATCTGGTTCTTGTCCTGGATCGCCCAGTACATACCGGCCAGGATGTACGGAATCACCAGGGAGATGGTGCCGTAGAGAAGGGCGTTCCCCAGAGTGACCGGAAACTTGTCCCAGCCTATGCCCGTGATCGGCACCGTGATGAAAGAGTAGGCCAGGCAGATCACGACCACTTCACTGAGACACCAGGCTATGTAGCCCAGGAAGGTCATATTCAGTTTAGCCCTGGTCCTGTACATTATGTACTTGCTGAAGATCACTACGAGCAGTGCGCCCACGGCGAAGAGGACGGTGAAGACGAAAAACTTCGAGTTGCCGAGCGCCATCCAGCTGTTGTGGGAGAAAGGAAGGCTCATCAGAAGGAACACAACCGAGAACAACGCCGTGAAGGTCACGGTGTAGACCAGCTGGCTCTTCCCCCTGAAGTAGGCGGGAAGCGGGGTGTTGAAAAATCCCATCTTCATTCCTTTTTGCAAGGCAAATATAACACTTTTTATGATTAACAAAAAGCCGCGGTTCGCCACAGATTTGGCGAAATCGCCACAGTATAATCTCAACTCGCTACTTATTGAAGGTATTCGCCACTTAATTTTTGCCCCTCGCGCGTAAGTGGATATTTTTGTCTGGTTTCAGCGGATTTCCAGAGATGTCCGCCGACACGCGGTATTAAACGGATAACAATTTAAAGCGAACAGCGATATGAGAATAATCGGCACCGGAAGCGCGCTTCCGAAAAAAGTCGTCACCAACGAGATGCTCACAGGTTTCCTGGACACGAGCGACGAGTGGATCTTCCCACGCACCGGCATCAAGACCAGGCACGTGATCACCGACGAGAAAATCGAGGACCTCGGGACAGAGGCCGTCTCCAAAGCCTTGGAGATGTCAGGACTCAAGGCGGAGGACATCGACCTGTTCGTCGTCTCGAATGTCGTCTCCGAATACACCACCCCGGGGATGAGCTGCATCATCGGCGAGAAACTCGGGATCAGATGCCCGATGTTCGACATCAACTGCGCCTGCCCGGGCTTCATCTACGCTCTTGACATGGTCGAGGCCTACTACAAGGCCGGCAAGATCAAGAACGCCATCATAGCCTGCGTGGAGGAGCCGAGCCGGATGGCCAGCTGGAAAGACAGAGGAACCTGCGTCCTGTTCGGAGACGGAGCCGGAGCCGTGGTGCTGACCGAAGGCGACAATGTCAAAGGCACGAAACTGAACGCCGAGCCGTCGGTCGAGCAGATCTGGCAGACAAGAGTCCTGATGGACACTCCGTATGTCACGAAAAAAGAGGAGAGCACTCCTCTGCAGATGAAGGGCCGCGAGGTCTTCAAGTTCGCCGTCAACGCCTGCACGAAGGGCGTGAAGGGGCTTCTGGACGAACTCGGCATCAATCCTGACGACGTCGACTACTTCATGGTCCACCAGGCCAACCAGAGGATCATCGACTCCATCATCTCGTTCATGGGCCAGCCGGCGGAGAAGTTCCCTGTGAACATCACCGACCACGGAAACTCATCCTCGGCGTCCTGCCCTATCCTTCTCGACGAGTGCAACCGCAAGGGGATGTTCAAGAAGGGCGACATCCTTGTGTTCAGCGCCTTCGGAGCCGGCCTGCTTTCAGGAGCCGCTGTGATTGAGTGGTAATCTGAAATTAATTAGTATATTTGCAAGTCTATGATAAAAAGTGTTATATGTGACCTGCTCGGCATCGAACGGCCTCTCTTCCAAGGAGGTATGGCCTGGATCGCCGACGCTAAACTGGCCGCGGCCGTCTCGAACGCGGGCGGACTCGGTCTGATTTCTTCAATCAATTTCGGCACCGAAGCCGTCAGGGAAGAAATCCGCAAATGCAAGACCCTCACTGACAAGCCATTCGGTGTCAACATCATGCTTCAGGCTCCGAACGCCGGAGAGGTGGCGGAGATGCTCATCGAAGAAGGTGTGAAGATCGTCACGACGGGAGCCGGCTCACCTGCCGCCTACATGGAGAGATGGAAGGCGGCTGGAGTGAAAGTCATCCCTGTGGTCGCTTCCGTGGCCTACGCCCTCAAGATGCAGGAACTCGGAGCCACAGCCGTCATCGCCGAAGGAGCCGAATCCGGCGGACACATCGGTGACACCCACACGATGGCGCTGGTCCCTCAGGTGGTCGACGCCCTGGATATTCCTGTACTCGCCGCCGGCGGAATCTTCGACGGAAGAGGAGTCGCGGCCGCCTTCATGCTCGGAGCCAAAGGAGTGCAGGTCGGCACGAGATTCCTCATCGCCGACGAATGCCATATTCACGAAAACTACAAGGCGAGGCTCATCGCCGCTTCCGACGTCAGCACGATGGTGACCGGAAAGTCGCTCGGCGACGCGGTGCGCGGCCTCAAGACCCCGTTCGCGAAGAAATTCTTCAAGATGGAATATGACCCTGCAGTCTCCAAGGAAGAGGTTCAGAAATTCGGCACCGGCTCGATGCGCAAAGCCGTGTTCGACGGTGACCTTGCCGGAGGAAGCTTCCTGGCCGGAGAGGTGGCGGGCATGATCAAGAAGAAGGAAACCGCCAAAGAGATTGTGGAGGACCTTATGGACGGAGCCGAGAAGCTCCTCGCCCGCTCCTCCGGACTTTTAACTGATTAAGAACAAAAAACACATAATGGATAAAAGAGTAGTAGTGACAGGAATGGGAGTGGTCTCACCTGTCGGCAACGATGTCAACACGTTTTGGAGCAACCTCTGCGCAGGAGTCTGCGGAATCGACAACATCACCGCTTTCCCGACCGACAACCTTCCTGTGAAGATCGCCGGAATCATCAAGGATTTCAAGGCCGAGGAATACGGAATGGACAAGCCTTTCATCAGGAAGCAGGATCTGTTCACGCAGTACGGAGTCGCCGCCGCCTACCAGGCGATGAAGCAGTCCGGACTCTCCTCCCGGGGAGAGAACCAGAACATCGACCCGTTCAGGCTCGGAGTCTACGTAGGTTCAGGAATCGGCGGATTCTCCACCCAGTTCAGGGAGAGCGGCAAGATGATCGAGGATCCTTCAGGACAGTGGATCTCTCCGCTTTTCATCCCTACGATGATCTCCAACATCGCCGCCGGACACATCGCCATCATCCATCACGCGGAAGGTCCTTGCGTTGACATCGTGACCGCCTGCGCCACCTCGACCAACGCAATGGGAGAGGCCTACAGAGCCATCAAGCACGGCTATGCCGACGCGATCATCACCGGAGGCTGCGAGAACGCCACCATCCCTATCGGAATCGCCGGCTTCGCCAACGCCAAAGCCCTCTCAAGGGCGACCGACCCTAAATACGCCTCACTGCCGTTCAACGCCAACCGCGCCGGCTTCGTGATGGCCGACGGAGCAGCCGTCCTCGTCCTTGAGGAATATGAGCACGCCAAAGCCCGCGGAGCCGAGATCCTCGGCGAGATGGTCGGCTACGGCAACACCTGCGACGCCTACCACTCCACAGCCCCGAGACCTGACGGCTCGACCCAGGCGAAGTGTATCGAGCTGGCTCTTGAAGAGGCCGGATTCGACAAGGAGAAGGACAATCTTTACATCAACGCCCACG
>CAVEYE010000104.1:0-8857 GCA_963619595.1 bacterium
GGACATAGTCGGAAACCATCGGCAGCAGCGGGCTGCCGTCAGTGAATTCCTCTGTGATCCAGTAGAACCCGGCCAGCTCCACATTCTCGTACTTCTTTGCCTTGTAGGCCTTGAGAATCTCATCTACAAACCATTTGCAGGCTGCCGCGCGGTCATTTTCATCGGAAAAGTCCGTGACCTTTCCGTCAATGAGTCCCCAGTATGTTGTCCCGCCTTTCTTTGTCATCGACTGCCTGTAAGGCATCGGATCCGGAATCGAGATGATTATCTGTCTCTTTTCAGCAGGCTTCCCGAGGCGTTTCGCAGCCTCTCCCACGGCCTTGTCGATGGCATCTATGCAGTTTCCTTCAGAAAAATAGTAATCGACGAGTTTCTTCCAGTCCGCCTGACCGGCTGAAGGCAGCCAGTTGCCCTTGCTGTCCTTCATCCCCGGGGTGAATGTCACCTCGGCGGCATTTTCCACTTTGGTATCCCAAATCTGGAGAAGCAGGAACCCGTCGAAAAGCCAGTGCTCTTTGCCGTCCCTGTCCACGTAGGAGACGTAGTCCGCGGCATAGTCCTGGTCAAAGAAATTGCCAAGCTCTCCGCCGGCATAGAACAGCACGACATCGGTGGCCGTAATCTTCTTGATTTTCTTTGCGTCGGCGGTGCCGCAAACCGCAAGCAGCACGAGCGCTATCGATAATATTTTCTTGAGCATATTCAATTAGAAGCTGTTATCGGTTGTCATTCTGCCTGTACGGGCGCTTCGCTACGAAATCGCAGAAGTCCTGGAAGAGTTCCACATCTTTCGGGTCGTCAGAGCGTTTGAGATGGCGGACGGCGTGAGTGTCCTGATAGTAGGCGAAAGGACAGGTGGCCCAGACTCCGGTCTCCTTGAATATTCTCATATAGGCTCTCAGCTTGTAGGCGAGGCTCTCGTCTCCCCAAAGAGGTTTGACAGAAGCCCTCTCATCGAGTTCCATCTCCATTCCCATTCCGTTCGCAGGACCTTGCTCGCAGGCTGTCTTGATCTGTGACTCGGGTACGTCATAGAAGAAATAGTTCGGCTGGTACCAGGCCAGGTCGAAGCCTCTTTCTCTCCATTCAGTGTAGGCCGGCGCCTGAAAATATGGAATCCAGGTGATCGGGTATCCCTTGGAATGGACATAGTCTGACAGAGCTGTCACAATCGGACTTTCGCCGAAGAATTCTTCCATAATCCAGTAGAATCCTCCCAACTCGACATTCTCGTATTTCTTTGATTTGTAAGCCTTCAATACTTCATCCACGAACCATTTGTCGGCAGCGATGCGGTCTTCCTCTCTGGAGAAGTCTGTAACCTTGTCATTAAGGATTCCCCAGTACTTTGTTCCTCCTGTCTTTGCGCCGGACAGTCTATAGACCATAGGGTCATAGAGAGAGATGATGATCTGTCTTTTTTTTGCCGGTTTCCCGATGCGCTTGGCGGCCTCGCCTACGGCCTTGTCAATGGCATCGATGCAGCTTCCTTCTGCGAAGTAGTACTCGATGAGGCTTTTCCAGTCAGCCTGATTGGCAGAGAGCAGCCAGTTGCCTTGACGGTCTTTCATGTCCGGAGTGTAGGCAATGTTGGCTGAATTTTCTTTGGTCACATCCCAGATCTGCAGGAGAAGGAAGCCATCGAAGAGCCAGTGCTCTTTGCCGTCCCTGTCCACGTAGGAGACGTAGTCCGCGGCATAGTCCTGGTCAAAGAAATTGCCAAGCTCTCCGCCGGCATAGAACAGCACGACATCGGTGGCCGTAATCTTCTTGATTTTCTTTGCGTCGGCGGTGCCGCATACCGCAAGCAGCATAAGGGCTGCGAAAAGTATTTGTCTGATCGTTTTCATATCGTTATTCGAAAAATGATTTATAGCGTTTGATGTAAACCGGCTTGAGCGGGATGGCGGAAAGCCTGTCGATCACGGAACCGTAGTCTTTCCAGAACCCCTCCACAAGTTCATCCATCCTTTCCGGATGGTAATGGAGCGCTTCCCTGACGGTATAGACCCGTGCCATGTAGTCAGGGAAGAAGTAGGTGAGATCCTCGTTGTTACGCTTGAGGTCGTAGATCGCCTCGTAGCTGCGCTTGGCCGCTCCCTTGAGGCCGTCGAGAACAGACGTGTTCTCTGAATATTCAATCTCCACGACCTTCTCGACATCGCAGCGGGTCTCGGGAATATCGACCGATACGGCGATATCCATCCCATCAAATGACCATTCGACAGCTTTCCCGTTAACGTTCACTGATTTCGGGCAAGCGGAGGAAAGCAGTTTGATGCGGAAGTTCCTGTCCGACGGCATATTTCTGTAAGAGCCTTTCCGGCCGCCGATCACGATCTTATGAATATTCCCGTGTCTTGATGAGGTTACTTCCGTTGTGGCGAAATTGTGTGCGTAGTCAGGATCCACCCCGTCATCCTCATAGAGGCTGAAGCTGCTGTCTCCCTGTCCCGGAGCGATGACGAGTGTGACCGCCTCATCGCAGCCGTCAAGATTTGTCTGTGTCCCGTCATACGTCGGGACAATGGCTCCCGCTTTGACGAACATCGGATATTCATTCAGGGCATAAGTCCTTTCATATTCCCTGCCGCCTTCCAGCATCGCGCCGCTGCTCCATTCGTACCACATTCCTTCCGGAAGCCAGAACTTCAGGTGCGAGAGGCGGCTTTCTCCCTTGGCGGCGGTGATCGGCGCGACTAATATGTTGTCGCCGAACAGGTACTCATTCTTTCTTGAATATGCCTCCTCGCTTTCCGGCCACTCGTAATAGAGCGGACGGCAGACCGAGACTCCGGTCTCATAGGCTTTGCGGCTCATCGAGTAGATGTAAGGATTCAAGGCATAGTGGAATCTTACAGCCTCACGGATAGGCTCAAAGTACTCACGCGGCTGTTCCCACGGGTATTTGCAGATGGAAATCTGCTTGGCCGTCTGGTTTCTCATCGCCGGAGTAAGCGCTCCGAACTGCAACCACCTCAAAAGGAGTTCCGGGTCGTAGGATGCAGTCTGGGCGAAAGGCTTCTCCGGATCCCACCATTTGTTCTGAAAACCACCGAGGTCGTGAGTCCAAAGGAAACATACGTTGGCTGATGAGGTATTGTAAACGGTTTGGAAATCAAGTGATTCCCACGTGGCGAACGTGTCTCCTGAGAATCCGACGGGATAGCGGTGGCCACCGAGTCCGCCGTAACGCCCCAGGTAGAGAGGACGTTTGCCTCTCGCGGCGTTGTCCTCAAAGAAGAGATGACCGCGCCATAGATTCATATCGATCGACGGGAACTTAGCAGGTGCGGCGTAGGATCCGTTGTCATCCCACAGGAAATCCCAGCCTAGACCGTACATCTTGTCTATTTCTCTCCTGAAGAACGAGCCGGCTATCTTCCGGTCGCAAAGGTCGAGCGTGATCGTGTCTCCGGGGGCCAACTCCGGTCCGAGATCTTTCTTCATCGGAGCGAATGCGGATTCATTGCTGTAAAGAAAATCTATGTGCATGTTGGGCGTGAGCTTCAGATGGTCGGCGTGGAAGTCGGCGAACATCTTGGCCGGATCCGGGAACAGATCTCTGTTCCAGTCCCAACCGTACCATCCGTTTATGTGGTAGTCCATGTCAATGCACATCACATCGACCGGGATGCCGTACTTTCTGTAGTTGTCTATCATCTCCCTGAACTCCCCGTCGGAGTAGAGCCAGTACCAGGAATGCCAGTTGCCGTAGGCATAACGCGGGAGCAGCGGAATCGGCCCGGAAAAAGAGGTAAAATCCTTCAGGGCGGACTGATAGTCGTGGCCGTAAGAGAGGAAATACCAGTCCTGCGAACCGTTTTCAGGACGGTTTTCGATCCATTCTTCAGTTATCGGATGCCCTTGATTGCCGTCGCCTTTGACGAATACCGGCCCTTTCGAGTCATCGATAAGTGTCCAGCCGTCTCTGGCAAGGATACCGTCATCCAGCTCGACGGTCTTGCCCTCATCCCTGCCGTACATCACAGTCCTGCCTTTTACGGCGTCATAGCCGTGGCGGGTGCCTTTAAGGTTCTCTTTCTGCGTCATTCCGGGTTTCCAGCTGAATTGGAACGGGCTGGATTTTGATGCGGTGACGCTGAGATTCTCGGGAGTGAACGCTCCGGAGCCTTTCCTGTACCTTACGGTGATGAGGTCGGTTCTGATCTCGATGAACTTCGCTCCGGTTTTTACCTTATAAGCTACGGGGGCATATTCCCGGTTCACGGCTAGAAGGCTCTTCCCGTCTATGAATTTCCCGTCGGGGGAATACTCCAGCCTCACGCTCCTCGGGGAAATGAGCGTGAAGCGGACATGGTCGTCCTTATAGGCTACATTGTCTGAAGTCTCGGTAGCAGAGAGGCTTCCGGCCAATGAATATGCCGCTATGATGATGGCTAACAATCGTCTCATCGTGTTTGTCTGTTAATCTGTAAGCTGTCTTGTCGTTATTCGTAGTTGTAGAACTTCTTCTGCCGGTCGGCTATGTCTTTGGCTACCCTTTCGTGGAAGGCTTTCCAGTCAGGGTCGGAAATGTTCTCCCTCGACGGGAACATCGATCCGCTCTCATAGTAGACGAGCGGCCAGTTCTCCAGAACTCCTTTCTCCTCGTAGACATCCCAGTACTCGGTCTGGCGTTGCAGTTTCCGGAGGTTGTCAAGCTCCATCTCAAGATACATCCCGTTTGCCGCCGCCTTGTCGTAGGCGTTGTAGAGCTGGCTCTTGTCCGGGTATTGCTCCTCGTAGAAAAGGTAGTTAGGCTGTAGCCAGGCCGCGTCGAAGCCGTAATCCTTCCACTTTGTGTTGTTGTAGGCGTTGTACCACGGCACCCAGTAGAAGTTAAGTCCGTAAGAATGAATATGACCGGCTATCGTTATCCCGTTTTCCTCCCAGATGCGTCCGTTCTCTTCCTGCCAGTAGAATCCGATAAGTTGGAGATTCTCGTAGTCTTTCTCGGCGAACCTTTTAAGACATTCGTCCACATACCACTTGGCGATAGTAGCCCTGTCGACCCTGCCTTCCTCACTTTCGTTGGATGGGTGCAATTCCACTCCGTTCAGTTCGCCCCAGTTGTCGTTCACAATAAGAGGGATGGTCAGAACTATCTTCCTTGGGATGAATTTTCCAGGGACTGAAGGCTTGATGCCTGCTATCACCTTGTCGATCTTGGAAAGGTATTTGCCGTCCTCGAAATATTCATTCATAAGGTTGGTGGTCATCGTCTTGTCCAGGTGGACGTTGCCCTCGGCCTCGCCGATGGACTGTCCGTTGTAGCGGCCGCTGCCTACGCAGACCGCATCGAAGAGCCACTGGACCCTTCCGCCCTTATTGTAGAGCAGGTAACCCTTGTAATCGGCTTCCGAACGGTCATATTCTAGAAGGATCATGTCGCGGAAGTCGGCCTTGGCCATTTTGTCGGAAGCGCCCTGGGTCACGGGAATGGTGATGGTTTTAGCCCCGTCTTCTGTCTTGAGGGTCAGAGTGGCGTTCCTTTCCTTGCCTGTGATGTTCCAGTCCAGAACCAGGTCGGAAAGAACGCCTGTGCCTTTCTCTATTCTCACCCAGTCGTCTGTGGACTCGGTCGTCCAGTTCTTGTTGGACTTGACGACCAGAATCTCGTCAACTGCCTTGTAGTCGGTATTAAATGATGTAAGTTCAGCTCCTGTGGACCGGACAGTCACAGTAAGGTAGGTTTCCGGGACCGGATCGGGTTCCGGCTCCGGGGTCGGTTCCGGAGTGGCATTGCCCGCGCTGCCTTCACAGGAAAGCAGCTGAAGAAGAGCAATCAGGGACAGTGTTAAGTTCTTTATATTTTTCATTATTTCTTATAAAAAAATCCCATAGTTGATTTGACGGCCCTGTTCTCGGTCTTGTCTCCGGCCATATTGCTTACTTCGCTGTTGAGGCGCTTGCCTTCGCAAATCAAGGTTGTTGAGCCACCTCCGTCCATGTTCACGGCGTTGACGCAACCGAGTCCTTTCATTATCATAGCCAGCTCGTCCAGCAACGCGCCCCGGCTGGCCTTGATTCTGCCGTCGCAGACAAAGATAATGATTTTCCCGTCCGCGGTAGCTCCCACGGCCGTTCTGTCAGGAACGACTCCCGGTCCGAAGAGGTCGTATGGAATGATCTCGAAGTTGTCGTAGTAGTATTGTTCCCCTTTTTCGGTCTCGGTGAAGTCGAAAGGACATTTGCCATCGTAAAGCAGTACTGGACCGGCTGTGACGGCATAACTTGGAGACCAGGAGATGGGTTTGGAAGGCATAGTGGCGGACACGGTAGAGTACTTGGTCTCTCCCTTTATTGACGGCAGCGGACGGTTGTAGAACATATTCTTTCCGTCAGTTGTGCCCACCCAATAAGAGTTCGGATGTCCCTCGGAATCGGTCCCGAAAATGCCACGGGTCGCCTGATAATATTCATTGTATTCTTCCGGCTCGTTCGCTTTGTCCAGTGATCCCTGAAGCGGGTTGATGTTACCCTGCATCACTCCGTTCACAACTGAGACTCCAATGTTGTAGTTTCCGTAGAAATAGGCCGCGTTGGCCAGCAGGAGACAGTCCGGCTGGTTGTCTTCATACTGCTTGCCGACAGTCGTTAGTTTGTCCGGAAGACAGACGCGGAATTCCACATTGCCTTTGGTGACATCTGCAATGGCATACCAGGCATTGAAATTCCGTCCGTTGAGCGGATCACGGGTCTCATAAACCTCGATGTCGGCCGGCAGGGTGGGAAGATCCACCTTTGTCCAGCTGAAGGTAATCGGCTTCGGCTCTTCGCCGAGCGAGCCTTTCACCTCGTTGCTGTAATAAATCTTGTCACCTGATTTCAGGTAGGCTCTGAAAGAATATTCCTTCCCGTAGTTCAGCAGTACATTGGAAATGCCCTGCATCTCGCCTTTGCTGTCCTTGCTGAGAATTGGACCGTCCTGATGGAGGTCGTTGATTGTCGGACTACCGGACTCGTTCCAGCAGACTCCGCAGGTCGGGGAATCTGTATTGTCCAAATTAATGAAACTGTAATTCACTACAACTGCGGCAGGAAGAGACAGCGGGGATTCCTCAAGGATGACCTGCGGCCTGTCCGGATCCACCAAGGTGAAACGGTCCGACCAGACGATGTCAGAACTTCTCATGCTTCCCGCTCCGTCGGCCCTGACTCCGAAATAGTAGGACTGCCCGTCTTCAAGACCTTTTGCGACGTTGTAGGACGTGGCGTTCTCCACCGTGAATCCGATTCGGTCATGGACCTCCGCCTTATCCTGTGTCAGAAATATCGAGAAGCCGGTCTCGCCCTCGGACATGTCTTTCCACGTGACTTTGGCCGATGTCTTTGATGATTGGAACACGGTCACTTCCGAAGGCGAAGCCAAAACCTTTGCCACTTCTGTCGTGTTCCCGCAGGACACAAGCGCCGATAAAATAACCGGGATGATGAGAAACCGTTTCATTCTGAAAAACCAGTTTAAATTTGTTTCAAAACGGAGCAGGCATCGTTTCCCGGTGTCTGCTCCGTAAATCAGATTGTGAAATAAAAAATTCTATTTGTATTCGTAGAGAGAGATCTCGCTGATGCTGAACCAATGCGTACGGCCGCTCCACCACTGAGCGAACTCGGTCGTGTAAACCGCATAACCGTTCTTAAGCATCTTGAATCTATAGTATCTGGCTGCCTTGTCCTTCGCGACATTGATGGCCTCACCGTCTTTCATTCTGGAGAATGTGTCACCGGTCTTTATCTTGCCTTTTATCTCATCAGCATAAACGTTGGAGATATCGCAAGACCCTATCTTGGTCCAGTTGTCCCATTCTCCGCTCTGGGCAGGGGCACCTTCTCCATCGTAGCGATATATCTCCCAGGCTGCAGGATCGTTGTTAATGTAAGAGTAATAGAGATATGTAACGAATTTGGCGAGGACGACCTCTTTACCGGCATCGATAGTGAAGCAGTCAGGACCGGCGCTGGCGTTTCCACCATAGGATTTGTAGCCATATACCTTTCCCTTCGTGTCATCACCGCTTGGGTAAGCATTGTATGTGCCGTATTTGTCGCTAAGCCAGTTTCCGTCGAAAACCACGTCAGCATTCGCATAACTCTTGTTATCGGTGTCCAGAATAATGACCTTGCAGTTGGCCTTGTCGACAAGTGCTACTCCAGCCTCCTGAGTTATGGTAAATTTAGCAATCTCCACTCCCTGGACAGTCTGAAGTGAAATGACAGCGGAGCGTGGCTCAGCCAGAGTGGATGCTGCGATGTCAACTGTTATGACATCTTCACGGACAGCCTTGGTCTGGACATTGGTGATCCAGGCACAATCGGCAGGGATAACCACTTTGTAGCCATCCTTGGCGAGGTCAGTTGTAACCTTGAATGTGAATGTTTCGCCGGAAGCCTTGACATTCACTGCGTCAGAGGAGCTTCCGGATCCTGTGGAAACATTGAATGTGCAGCCGACGAATGAGATCACGCGCACGATTGACTTGTCTCCGCGAGTGGCAAACGCTACGATTTTTCCACTCTCGGCTTTAGAAGGAGCAGTGATTGAGATAACGGACTTCTCAGTGTTTACGGAAGCGATGATATTGCCTGTTGCGATACAGTCCACTATCGTTGCATCGTTCTTTCCTGTAAGAGTGTAAGGAATCTCGATGGTTGACCCGGTGCCGGCGACTGCCTTGTCGGCTGAGAGGGTGAAGGAGAACGGCTGTTCCTTAGGGATCTCGATGGTGCTGCCGTCCTGAAGTGTGAAGACAACCTTGTCATCCTCTTCCTTCACGTCCTTGAAGAGATAGCAGTGGTCTATCTTGCCGCTGAGAGCCTTCCACTCCTTCCCGTCAAGAGAGATGTACCAGGT
>CAVEYE010000105.1:0-8943 GCA_963619595.1 bacterium
CGGGGCATATTCGATGCCGTCACACATAACGGAGAGAGTGACGGGAGCGGTTCGGAGCGAAATCGATGCCGTCACACATAACGAGAGGGTGACGGGAGCATTTCGGGGCGAAATCGATGCCGTCACACATAACGGAGAGGGTAACGGGAGCATTTCGGGGCATAAACGATGCCGTCACCCATCATAGGAAGGGTGACGGCAGTATACAAACATCCATTATCAGCTCGCCCTCAATGACCTGTCTGTTCTCGCTATCGGTCACGGTGCGGCCGGACAATCTCTCCGGGGACTAGGACGAGGAAAGAGAGGAGAGGAGTGGAGAGGAATCGATAGAGGATATTCCAGAGTCCTAATTCATCGGGCACATCCCCAACTTGTAGGTGCCGGCTGCACATCACCTAAGTGCAGAGGCAGCCTCATCTCCAACATGCAGAGTCAGCCTCACTTCCGAAGCACTGGCACCGGCTACATCTCCAGCGTGTAGGTGCCGGCGGCATATTCCTTGGCCTCGGTACCGCCAGGGAGGGTGACGGAGGCGGTGGAGCCTTCCGGAATGGTGAAATTCCAGATCCACTTGTCGCCCTCGTATTTCCACTCGCTCTTGATGAGTCCGGCGGCCGACTTGTACTCAGCCTTCACGAAGCCGAGCCTCTTGTCCGGAACAGGCTTCATTATGATGTGCTTGAAGCCCGGCTGGGCAGTGTCCGCAGATATTCCTGCCACAGTTTCCCAGATCCACTCGCAGACGACACCGTAGGCGTAGTGGTTGAAACTGTTCATTCCCTTCGGGCCCATGCCCACGCTTCTCATGTAGGAATTCCAGCGTTCCCAGATTGTCGTCGCTCCGTTGTCCACAGAATAGAGCCAGCTCGGATTCTTGCGCTGGAACAGAAGTTCGTAGGCCACATCCACCATCCCGTTCTCCGTCAGCGTAGGCATAAGGATGGAAGTGCCGAGGAAGCCGGTCTGAAGGCAGTCGCCGTGGTCTTTGAAGTTCTTGCGCAGACGGGCGATAAGAGCGTCTTTCACCTCACCCTCCACCAGGTTGTTCCTGAGCGCGAAAAGGGCAGGAGTCTGCATCGTGTTGAGGATTTCCAGTTTGAACGTGCCATCCTCGTTGAGGAATCTTTCCTTCAGATACTTAACCGCGGTTTTCTGCATTTCATCGTACTTGGCGGCGTCACGGCCTGTCGCCTCGGCCATATCCTTCATCATACCGGCATTGGAGGCCCAATAGCAGGCGCTCAGGTAATTCCAATATTCGTGGGCCTCGGGGCTGACCACTTTCTTCCCGTTTTTATCCTTCGTACGTATTCCTCCGAGGGAATTGCCATTGGTCGAGAGAGGTTCGTAACTCAGCCAATCCGCCCACTGGGAATCACCGTTCTCGGCCAAGAGAGCCATATGGTCGTACTTAGTCTCGTTGATGTGGTTCATCAGTTTTTCCATCGCTTCCCAGTTCTCGTCCACGATGTCCTTGTCGTTGAACTGTTTCCAGACCACCCAAGGGACAATGACGCCCGCATCGGACCAGCCGAGACGCATCTTCGACTTCGGCTCGCACCCATACTGGGCGATAGGAGCAACGCCGCCGAATCCACCCAGCGGACTCTGCGTGTCCCTCATGTCCCTCATCCATTTGTGGAAAAAGAGTCTGGTGTCGGCAAAGAAGGTCCCGGTCTCCGAGAACACCTGCGTGTCCGCCGTCCAGCCCAGACGTTCGTTGCGCTGCGGGCAGTCAGTCGGAACGGAAAGATAATTGGAACGCTGTCCCCAGACAGTGTTGGAAATCAGCTTGTTGATAAGTTCATTACCGGTAGTCAACGTGCCGGTCTCCATCTTTTCAGTGATAGATGACACAGGGACCGACCTGATGCTCTTGATGGTGACTTCGTCAGTGGCGGTGATGGAAACCAGGCGGTAGCCGAAGAAAGTGACGGTCGGCGTGAAAGAGACTGGCTCTGTAGAAGCGGCGAAGGTGTAGGTCAACCTCATTCCTGTGTCCGGGATACGGAGATTGAGCCGGTGGACACTTCCTTCCGGGCCGTCCATCCCGCGGGAATGCGCCCCGTTGCCGTCATTGAGCAGTTCCGACGGGAGGCAGGTGAGCACGGTGCCTTCCTTTGCATTGAATATGAACGATGGCACGGCGGCGGCATTCTGGCCGAAGTCCACCACAAGGTTCTCGCCGGGATGAAGCACGATCTCGTCGCCGTCCTGATACTCATTCTTCACGACCACGGTGCCATACTCGTCGTCGGTGGCTCCGGTCACAGTCTCCCAGGTGTACATCCTGACTGGAGCGAGTGCCAGATCCTTGCGGAGATAGACCTCCGCACCGCCTGTAGGAAGGATCTCGCCGCTGAACTCCTTGTTCTCCTCCGGAACGGACAGTTTCTCAGGGGTCTCGTACCCCGGCAGCTCGCGGGCGTCATACTCCTCGCCATCGAATATGGCAGCGTGCTTGACCGGCCCGGCCACTCCGGCCTTCCAATCCTCGAGGTTCGTGCCGTAGAGCTTCTTCGTGCCGTCTGAATATGTGAGTTCGACGACTCCGCGGAACGCGGTCTTCTTGCCTATCATACCGTCATGGCCGGAAGGCGTGACTATCTTGTCCGCCCACCAGCCCGGAGTCACCTGGGCCGAGAACACGTTCTTCGCTCCCTTCTTGACGGCGAGCAGGGCGGTGATGTCATACGTGAAGGAACGTTTGGTTTTCGCATAGTGAGTGAAACCCGGCTTCAGGACTTCTTCGCCGACCGGCTTGCCGTTGACATACAGCTCATAGACTCCAAGTCCGCTGGTCATCCACTTGGCCGCCACCACCTTGCGTTCGTTCTTAAGAGTCGAGACGAACCAGCTGGCTCCGTCGGCAGCTCTCTCGTTTTCTTTGTTTATGGTTCCCGTCACCACAGGGGCGTCAGCGGCCGAGATCCAGCAGGAGACCTTCCAGGCCTCGCCGCCCAGCGATTCAGTAAGTTTGACGTCGCCGGTTTTGTCCACCGCGCAGGCTCCGAGCGACAAAGCGGCCGCTACCGCTGCCGAGAAAAGATTTCTAATGAGTTGTCTGTGCATATTCTTTAGTTTTTAATGTCTTGGTTATTAATTTCGCATAAGTGAAACTTAATTTCAAATATAAACATTTTCCTCGTCACCACCTCTTACAAAAACATTTTTCCACCTGAAATCCATACAAAAAAAGCGGAGAACCCGCCAGATCGTTTGCTTCGCGACCGAGCGGGTTCCCAGACTTCAGGACGGACTGTGTCCGGCATCTATTCGACGTAGAGAAGCAGGCCTTTCAGGTACTCCCCTTCCGGATGGTAGATGTTGACGGCGTGGTCGGCCGGTTGGTTGAGGCGGTCCAGGATGCGGACGCTGCGGCCGGTCTGCGCGGCGGCCGAGAAGACGGCCAGGGCGAAAGCCTCCTTGTCCACTACCTGCGAACAGCTGAACGTGAAGACCAGACCTCCCGGAGCCACCTTCGAGATGGCGGCGGCGTTCAGTCTCTGGTAGGCGCGCAGGGCGTTGTTGAGCGCTCCCCTGTGCTTGGCGAATGCCGGCGGGTCAACGATGATGAGGTCGTACTTGTCCTCGGGGACCTTGTGGAGGAACTCGATGGCGTCGGCCCTGTAGCCCGTGTGGGACGACGGATCGAACCCGTTGAGAGCTATGTTTCTCTCGACCATGTCGATGGCCTTGCCTGAACTGTCCACGGAATCCACGTGGACGGCCCCGTTGCCGAGAGCGTAGACCGAGAAGCCCCCGGTGTAGCAGAAAAGATTCAGAACGTTGCGGCCGCGGGAGTACCGTCCCACAAGCCGCCTGTTCTCCCTCTGGTCGAGAAAAAAGCCTGTCTTCTGGCCTTCGGTCCAGTTGACGAAGAACTTGTGACCGTTCTCGAGGACGACCTGCTCGTCGTCGGAAAAGCCCTCGCAGCGGTAAAGGTAACCGTCCACAAGGTCAAGTCCTGCCTTGAACGGAGCCGTGCCGGAACTCTTGTCGTACACCGCCTTGAGGGAAGGGCCGTAGACCGACTTCAGAGCCTCGCAGACAGCGCCCTTGGCCCTGAACATACCCACCGAATGGGCCTGCATCACACAGACTCCGTCGTAGTAGTCCACGATCAGCCCCGGAAGGCCGTCGCCTTCTCCATGCACGAGGCGGTAGCAATTGGTTTTCAATGAATATTTCCCCTCGGCCTCAGCAGGTGTGCCGGCGAGACCGGCCGCTATGCGTACCCGCAGGGCACGGGCGATCATATTCCTCCAGAAGTCGGGGGCGAGGACATCCTCTCCGGCGAAACTGAGGACTCTGACGGCGATGGAGCCGATCTGGTAGTGTCCATAGGCCAGGAAAGAGCCGTCATAGGCGAACACGCCCACGATGTCCCCCTCGACCGGCGAGCCGACAATCTGGGCGATGGCCCCCGAAAAGACCCACGGATGGAAACGGAGAAGAGAATCCTCCCTACCTTTCTTTAGTATTATCTTTGTCATTTTCAACGTGTTTTGGAGGGTTCGGCATCATCTGCTCAGGAGTGAGCGGATTCTTCTCCGAGGCCATCAGTTTGTAGTACATCTCTCGGCAGATCCAGGCGTCGGTGGCGGCGTAGGCCTTCTGGGACTCGGAAAGTTCCTCGGCCTCCCAGTTGGAAAGCTGCTGGGTCTTGGAGATTCTCACGCCGAGGATGATGGCGGCCATCTTCTTGACGCTCTTGTCTTTGATGCCATATTCCCAGACCATCTTCTGCAGGTCCACGAAGCCTTTCGGCTCGAAGTCGTGATGCTTCTTTAGTCCTCTGACATCATCGGTCGTGGCCGCGCCGATCTTAAGGATGGCCGGCGATGCGAGAATCTTGCGCAAAGCCTTCGGGATGTCACCCATCAGCTTGACCCTGAAGAGGAAAGCCCTCTCTTTCCCGGACAGTTGGAGCAGCGAGACTCCGTAGTGCGGCTGGTTGGCGGAGAAACAAGGTCTGGACTCCGTGTCAAAGCCTATGACAGACTGCCGTTTGAGGTACGACACCGCTTTGAGAAAGTCAAAGCCGACATTGTCGATGACAGTTATCTTGCCGGGGAAGGTGGACGGCTCAAGTTTTTCTATTTCTTCTGGACTAATGCTGATTTTGTACGACATAAGAATAATACGTGTTTGGAGCCAGCACCCCGACGGTGTCAGGGAAGGAGGCCGGGACAAGGCTGTCCACAAACGGGATGACAGAGACTTTCGAGTCCGAAGAATCACTGGCGGCGACGTACAGTCTCGCCGATGGCTGGGATACGTTGTGTGTGAATATGTTCCTTTCCCTCATCGCAAGGAAGCAGGAGTCGGCGCAGGTGAAGAGAGTGTCGGTGGAGCAGACCACAGGCACGTCGCAGCCGATCCGGCTGAAAAGGTCGCGGACATCCGCGGCGGCATATTCATAAAAAACCGGAGAACAGAGGATGAGGACCTTGCAGCGGTAGGGTTCGCGCAGAGCTAGAATGGCGCTGCGGACAGCTGTCCTGCGCACGGCTTCGTCTTTCGGCGAGGCCAGGCTGTCGACAGGGAAACTCTTGAAATCCAGGATGGTGCTGACCGTCTCGCCCGCGAAATCCGCAAGGCCGTCGGAGACCCGGCGCGCGTCGATGTTGTCGAAGCGGTCGCGGATCATCAGATTTTCGCTGAGCCTCAGGCAGGAAGACGGGTCGCCTACAAGGACGATGTCGCCGGAGGGCTTGCCTGACTGGCGCGCGAGGACCTGCAACTGCTGGAGAGAATCGGCGAGCAAGGTGTTGACATAGCCGATGGCCGCATAGCCGCTCTCGGCCCGCCTTGTGCAGCACGGGAAAGCGAAAATCGAAAGAGCTATGGCCAGCGTCGCGAAAAACCTCATTTCTGAAAAAAATTCTTTTGTTCCAAAAACAAACGCAAAGGTAAAAAATTCTTCACTATCTTTGGACGAGTTGGCTGTAAAACCCTTGACAAATTTCAAGAAAGATGGCGGAAGCGTCGGAATGTCCTATGTCCGGCCTTCCAGAATACTGCGGATTTTCGGGATGAGGAGCGAGACGACATATTCATTCTCCATGAAATGAGTGCCGTCGTAGACGGTCCAGGTGCCGTCGCCGAAAAGCCGCCGCCACGCCCGGATGGAGACCACCCCGCTGCGGCGGTAATGGTCGCGGGTGCCGAAGAAGGCGTGGAAATAGTCGCCGCTGCCGGCCGCGGTGGTGTTCCTCATCGCATCCGCATAGACCGGCTTCCACTTCAGAAGCGCCTTGCGGGTGAAATGGATTTTCTGGCGGTCGCCCGGGCGGGGACGGTAGATTCTGTCGAAAAGGGCGGTCATTCCCGGGACCAGGGTCAGCCACGACAGGGAGATGAAGAAACGCGGGGCGTTCAAAGACGGGGAGACGAAAAGATGAGGGTAGCCTCTGAGCGCGATGGCGTGCGTCGCCCCCATGCTCTCCCCTATCACCAGGTCAGGCCGCACCTCCTTAGCCCACGAGGCAAGCTGCCCTGCGGCCACTTCGGGATCAAAATCATAAGTCCGGATTACAACATTGTACTCCGGACCAAGATTCTCTTTCAATATGGACGGGATGCGGCTGTCTCCGCCGCCACCCATTCCGTGGACATAAAGTATAGTGTGCATCACTCCCTTACCAGCAGATTGACTGCAAGATAGCCGACAAAGGCCGTAAAAAACACAAACGACCAGTGCGAACGCGAGACAATCGCGATCACGACAGCCAGAAGCACTATGACCAGAAAGGCTATCCTCCTGACCTTGTCCCAACGGGAGGCTTTGTCACCTGTTCCGAACTTCATCGAGAACATCGGAATCTCGCTCACAAGAAGATAGCAAAGGACAAGGCTCAGCACCGGAATGAAGACCGGTCCGGAACACCACTGTGCCAGCAACCCATCTGGATTGGCGGTCGCGAGCGTTGCCAGCGAGCCGCAGATCATCGCGCAGGCCGGAGTCGGAAGTCCTATGAAACTGCTGTGCTGCCTCTCGTCAAGGTTGAATTTGGCGAGCCTGAGCGCGGAGAAAGCGGCGATGAGCAGGGGAACATAGCGCATGACAGTGACTTGCGTGGTGCAGACCGTGAACAGCATCACGGCGGGCAGCACCCCGAAACTGACGTCGTCAGCCAGCGAATCCAATTCCTTCCCTATGTCTGAATATGCCTTCAGAAGCCTCGCTGCGAGTCCGTCGCAGAAATCGAACACGGCTGCGAGGATCATCAGCAGAAAAGCCAGTTCGATCCTGCCGTTCAAAGAAACGATCACCCCCAGAACTCCACAGAGGAGGTTCATGGAGGTAATCGAGTTAGGAATATGCTTGACTACGCGCATCGGCTATTTGATGCCAAGCTTCTTCTTGAGGTCCTTCGAGAGGGCGTCCTTGTGGACAAGGACATCCATCGTCTTGGCCCTTACGAAAGAATCGGAGCAGTACCAGATGCCGTTATACTTGCTTGAAGTTCCCCAGGAGTTCTTGACCATGAAGTACTTGGTGCCGTTCTGGTCGGTGGCTACTCCGAAGATCTGCATTCCGTGGTCGTCGGTCGTGGTCTTGTTGTCGAAACCTTCCTGACGGGACTCCTGTGTGACGGAAGCCTCCTTAGGAAGAGCGGCCATGACCTCCTTCTTCTCGCCGTCCTTGCCTACCCAGCGCTCCTGGTCGGAGCCGGCGGTGGACTTGACGTTGTCAAGAAGCACTCCGATACCGTTTCTCGTGAAGCCTTTCTCGCTCACGTCAGTACCCCAGGCCAGGGTGTAACCCTTGTCGATGGCGTTGTAGATCACCTCCATAAGCTCGTCAAGAGGGATGTTGTAGGCTGAATCCCATCTCCAGTTGTCGGAGAGTTCCATGATGAACGATGTGTAGAACGGATGGTGGGTGAACGATGTGAGGGTCACGTAGTCTGAAGGAACGAAACCGAGCTCATCCCTGTAGGACGCAGGAGTGTAGGTCTTGCCGTTGTACTCGAAAGACTCCGGGGTCTCGCCGAGATAGGTGTCGACGATGGCGTCGAAGCCTTTCTTCCAGGTAGTAGAGAGAGTCTTGTTAGGGTTCTTGGCGATAGCCTGCACGTATGCTTTTGTCGTGGCGTCAAGCTCGCCGTGTACAGGGAGCTTCTGCACTCCTGGCATAGCCTCCTGAGGAACGATGCCGTAGTCCTCGATCACGTGGAGAACGTCGTCGGCCTCTGAACCCGCGGCGAAGTTGATGTTGCCGTCAGTGCGGACATATTTCACAGCCCTGTCCTTGTAGGAGTGGGAAACCACGAACATCTCGGAAAGGTCCGGATAGGCGGTGGTGTCCTTGATGTTGTTGATTCTGATCACCTCGGACTCGACGAAACCGAGGGTCGAGAAGCACCAGCAGGTGCCTGAACGGTACTGGTTCTTGACAGGGGTGATCGGGTTCTCCTTGACCACCGTGAACTTGTACTCAGGTTCCGGCTGGGCCGGTTTTGGCTGCGCCGAAGCGGCGAACGGCATCGCGGCTACCAGAGCCGCCGCAAACAAAAGCTTATTGCTCATTACTGTAAGTTGTTTTATGAAATGTTAATAATTTTCAGCCTTTACCTGGAAATAACTCTTAGGATGCTTGCAGACAGGGCAGATCTCCGGAGCCTTCTTTCCGACCACTATGTGGCCGCAGTTGGAGCATTCCCAGATCATGTCCTCGTCGCGTGAGAAGACGACTCCGCCCTCGATGTTGGCGAGCAGTTTCCTGTAGCGCTCCTCATGGGTCTTCTCGATGGCTCCCACCTTCTCGAAAAGGAAGGCTATCTCGTTGAAACCCTCTTCCTTGGCGGTGGCGGCGAACTCGGCGTACATGTCTGTCCACTCGTAGTTCTCGCCGGCGGCGGCATCGGCCAGATTGGCCTCGGTCGAAGGCACCTCGCCGTCGTGCAGAAGCTTGAACCAGATCTTGGCGTG
>CAVEYE010000106.1:0-2309 GCA_963619595.1 bacterium
GGGGCCATCACCATTACATCATTGACAAATTTTACAAGAATCCTAAAAGAGCATTGTAAAAAGCAAGTATTCGACCAACAATTTTCAGAAAGTTTGATTTCTGCAGTTTTCGGAAAGCAGAGTCTGCAGTTTTGTTGATTGAGAAAGCGATGTTGCGGCAGCGCGCTGCCGCAACATCGCTCGGCGCTTAAGGTCTTTGGTTTAACATTATTCTACTTTATCTTTCGTCCTCAAGGACCCGGTCGATGGTATCCTCAAGGATGTCCAGTTTTATCTCCCACTCCTGATAGGTGTACGGTGATGACGGCGGTATCGGCACTCCGGTTTCCTCGCCCGCCTGAGTTCTCCGCACATCCTCCAGGAAGATACGGTATGCGCTTCTGAACTCGTCCAGGGCTACTCTCAGTGATTCTCTGTTGCTCTTTTTCATTTCGTTTCCTCCTTTGGTTTGTCCAGGAAGCCGGTCCGGTTCTCCATACGGTACGATGACCCGACGAGTTTTACGACATCGCAGTGGAAGAGCAGCCTGTCCAGAAGCGCTGTCGCAAGGACCTCGTCCTGAAGCACTTCCACCCAGTCAGTCGGGGCTTTGTTGGTTGTTATTATGACGGATGCCTTCTCGTGCAGGGCGTTGACGAGGTTGAAGAACGCCACGGACTCTTCCTTCTTCATCGGCATAAGCATTATGTCGTCGATGGCGATGAGATTACACTTGAGCATACCGTTGTAGGCATTCATCGCCGATGATGTCATATCCTTCATCCTTAGGATGTTGATAAGGTTGTCCATCGTTATGAACTGCGCCCTGTACCCCTTCATCACGGCATCCCTGACAAGCCCGGCAGCCATGAAGGTCTTGCCGGTACCGGCTGGGCCCATAAGGATGAGGTTGAACATCTGGTCGAGCCATACGAGTTCCCGGAGCTGCTTCAGCTGCGGCTTGGTGATGCCGGCGCTGTGGTTGAAGTCGAAGCGGTCAAGGTCACAGCCTCGCGGCAGTTTTGCCTGTCTCATCCTTCGCACAAGGTCGTTCTGCTGGCGGGCCGACGCCTCAGATTGCAGGATGCCCATCAGGAAGTCCAGATAAGAGGGCTTCTCTATCTGCGCCTTGTGGATGATGTCGGCGCAGTTGTTTCGCAGGTTGCTCAGGCGGAGAGCCTTTGCATAGACACGGATGTCTTCCGTGCCGGGATGTACCGTCTTCTCCATCATTGCCTTTCCTCCTTGTCTTTGCCGTTGATGATGTCGTCATATTCACGGATGGACCGCCTGTCGGGCTCGAAGTCCTTGCCGCCCGGCATCCTGTCCGCCGCGACGGGCTTCTTCTTCGGGAGGTTCTCCATCCTGTCAGCCAGCTGGAGAGCCATATCCTTCATCACATTGGCGTTGTACACCTTGGATTCGGCGAACATCTCCAGAAGAGCCCTGGCGGTGGCCTTGTCGTAGTCGGTCAGAAGAGAGGCGAGGGCCGTGACGCTCTTGCGGTAGTATCTCGGCCTGTCCTCGTGCAGCGCCTTCAGAAAGCGGGACAGAAGGCTGTCCTCGGCCCATTCGCCGAAGAACTCCCGCAGTATCCGCTCCGACTCGAGGATGTCCCGGCTGCGGCTGTTGGCGTGGCCGTCCTTGCCGATGTATTTCCCGCGGAACGGGCTTATCTTGTGGCGGGCGATGAGGGAGAAGTCCTTGGGGGCATATATCTCCAGCTCGTCATCGTCCATATTCCTGGACACAAGCACCTTGGTGCCTTGGCCTTCGTATGTGCCCAACGGCAGGCTGTAGAAGTTGCTGCGGTAAAGCAGCGTGTTGTCCTTCCGGACGGCGTACTCGCGGACTTCGAGTTCGGGTCCGTCAACGGAAGCGGTGTATGGAGACAGCTCCGGCTGCTCCTTCTTGAACTCCTCCGCCGGGACCGCCCTGGTGGCGCTGTTGACCTTGGCATTGGCTGTCCTTGACAGCCAGCCGAGAGCCTCCTCATTGAGGCTGTCGATGTTGACATACACCCGTCCGGACAGGAAGTTGTTCTTGACATACTTGACCGTGGCCTCGGACTGCCCCTTGCTCGCCGGGTCGTATGGCATGCAGAATACAGGCTCGAAGCCGGCGTCCTTCACATACCTCGCGAACTCCTCGGTCATCAGGTAGTCTCCGAAGTTCTCGCGCACCAGCAGCTTGCGGTCCTGGTCGTAGATGACCTTCTTCGGCGTTCCGCCGAAGTACTTGAACGCGAGATGGTGGGCGTAGACCGCCGACTTGGACGTGAACGGGGTGTTGCGCAGGTGGACGAACTTGTACCTCGACCGCTGAAGCAC
>CAVEYE010000107.1:0-34320 GCA_963619595.1 bacterium
TGTGGACCGGACCGTTGGCGTATGGCAGCGCGCAGGTCACAAGTGTTCTCTTGAAGTTATTTTCCATATTCATTAATATTTATTTTTCTCTTCCAAGCCTGACTTTCACGATCTTCAAGGCCTTCTGGACATTGACTATCTCGGTCAGGAGTTTCATGATCGAATCATTGTCGCCCGAGGCCTGCGCCGTCCCAAGACTGGCCTGCAGGTCCTTTTCGGACTTCTCCAGGCGGCATTTCTGGAAGGCGAGGATCGCCTTCGGGACATACACCGTCAGCCACGACCCCTTCGCCGTCATCGAATTGCGCAGGTTGGCGATGGAAAGTTCGTACCTCTCGTCCGTCGAGAGTTCCGCCGCCACGAAGGCGATGGCCCTGTCCGGACCGTCCATCATCCTCTTGACGATCTCCTCCTGCCCGTAGCCCTCGTAGTAGTCTTTTGAATATGCCGCATAGGCGGCCTGGTAGACCGGTGTCGTGAATCCGGAGTTGTCGGCCTCGAAGGCTTCGGCGATGAAGTCGAACACCGTCGGCTCCGTTTCTCCCGGTCCGGCGTAGAACTCCGAATCTGTCTGGAACTCAAGGCTTGTCGCCCCGTAGGCCAGGATGAATCCCATCAGTTCCCGTTCGGACGGAGCCATCACCTTGTCCGGCTCCAGGGCGTCGAGGCTCACCGGCTCGCCGGCGTTTTCTGAATATCCGGCCTCGCCCCCGGCCTGCGCCGGGCCGTCCTGCCGCATGCCGTCGGTCAGGGAGTCCGGCCCCGGGACATCCAGCGAGCCTACGATCCCGGCTCTTTCAGCGGCGGCGGAGTTCTCCAGCCTGCGCTTTTCCCTCTCGGAGGTCTTTCTGGCCTCGTCCAGCAGCCTGCGTCTTGTGGCCCCGACCCGCTCGTCTAGAGCGTCGCGGCCTATCTTGAACTTGTCGCTGAGGAAGTCGATGTAGACCGACCGCTTGACCGCGTCCGGGATGGAGGCGACGATGTCGGCGATGGCGTTGATGGCGTTCGCCTTCTTCAGCGGATCCCTCGCGGTCTCCCGCATCAGCAGCGAGGCCTTGAAATCCACGAAATCCTGCTCCGCCCCGGCGATGAAGGTCTCCACCTCCTCCAGAGTGTGCTTCCTTGAATATGAATCCGGATCGTCTCCGTCCGGAATCAGGACCACCTTGACGTTCATCCCCTCGCGGAGGAACATCTCGATACCCCTTTCCGCGGCGTGGATGCCGGCGGCGTCGCCGTCGTACATTATCGTCACGTTCTGCGTGAACCTGCGGATGAGGGCTATCTGCCCTTCGGTCAACGATGTGCCGCTGGAGGCCACCACGTTGGTGATACCGAGCTGGTGCATCGACAGCACATCCAGGTAGCCCTCCACGAGGTAGCACTTGTCCTTGGCGGCTATCTCGTTCTTGGCGAACCAGATTCCGTAGAGTGACTGGTTCTTGACATAGATGCTGGACTCCTTGGAGTTGACGTACTTGGCGTAGGGCTTGCCTTCCTCCTTGGACTTCAGGGTCCTGGCCCCGAAGGCTATGACCCTGCCGCTCAGCGAGTGGATCGGGAACACGACCCTGTCGTAGAACCTGTCGTGGAGAGTGCCGTCGTCGTAGGCGGCGCACAGACCCGTTTCGAGGAGATATTCATCCTTGAAGCCCGCCGCTTTGGCCGCGCCGGTCAGGGCGCGTCTGCCGGTCGGGGCCCATCCGAGCCCGTATTTCTCTATCGTGGAATCCTCCAGACCGCGGGAGTGGAAATACGCCAGGCCTACGGACCGGCCTTCCTGCGTGGCGAGCTGTTCCCTGAAGAATCCGCCCGCATATTCAGAAACCAGAAGCAGGCTCTCGTTGCGCTGGCGGTCCGCTATTTCCTGCGCCGATTCCTCCTTCTCCACGATCTCGATGTTGTACTTCTTCGCGAGGTAACGGAGCGCCTCCACGTAGGACATATGCTCGTGGTCCATCACGAAGCCTACCGCCGAACCCTTCTTGTGGCAGCCGAAGCAGTAGTAGATCCCTTTCGCGGTCGCTATGTGGAAAGACGGGGTCTTCTCGTTATGGAAAGGACAGCAGGCCCAGTAGTCGGCCCCGCTCTTTTTCAGAGAGACGAAGTCGCCTATCACCTCCTCGATGCGGGCGGTGTCAAGAATCCTCTGTACCGTTTCCTGTGGAATCATCTTTCCATTGTTGCCCGGGCCTGCCTTCCGGCGTGGCCGCCACGTCGTCTGACAGGTCTGCCTGCGGGTCAGTCAACCTTCGTGTAATCAACCTCTTTGGCGTCATCGATGCCGGAAGTGTCAAGCCCGTCGGTGACAGCCTCCTGCCCAGACTCGGCCTGCTGCTGGCGGAAGTGGATTTCGTAGGCCTCCTTGGCCTTGCGGACCTTCCAGCAGGAAAGCAGTTCGGACACTCCGTACATTATCAGCAGCACTCCGGCGCAGAGGCTCATCACGCTTTCGCCGAACGGGCTGAAAAGCAGGAACGCTCCGCCGGCCACGGCGAGAATCGAAAGGATCAGGGTAGGGAATCCGAGGCCCAGCAGGGACATCGTGCCGGCCAGCACAAGTAGCTGCAGGCCGCCGAACACGATCAGGATGATGCCGATCAGTACGATGATGAAGCCGGCCACCCAGCCCGGGTTCAGGAACAGCAGGAAGCCGATCAGCAGGTCGACCGCGGCGTTGACGGCCATCAGCGGGAACACCCCTTCTTTCTTGTTGCGGATTATGCCGTAGACGAGGGACACGAATCCGGAGGCGAGCAGGAAGGAGGCTATCACCTTCACCACCGTCACCGAAGCTTCGTTGTCGAAGACCATCACCAGGCCTATGCCGATGGCGGCAAGAGCCCTCAGGATGCCGCTCAATGTTGTCTTGTAGCCGAATGTGAACATAGTTGATATTGTCCGTTAAATGATAACAAACCACAAATTTAGTGAATCCTTGCCAAAAAAGCGTTATCTTAGCGGATATGTTTTACGACACTCATAACCATAGCCAATTCTCTTTCGACGGGGAGAAGACCACCATCGAGAAAAGCGCTCTCGCCGCCGCCGGAAAAGGTCTTGCGGGAATATGTTTCACCGACCACTGTGATTTCTATGTCCCGCCGATGAAGGAACAGTTCGAGCCGATCGTCTCCGAAGTGTTCGACGTGGAGGCCCAGCAGGCCGAGATAGACAGGGTGGGAGCCTTGTTCCAGGAGGGCGCTTTCGGGAAGAATGTCCCGCGCAAATTCAAGATATTCAAAGGTGTGGAACTCGGCCTTGGAGAAAAGAACCACGACAGGATGAGGGAGCATCTCGCCGCCCACCGTTTCGACCAGGTCATCGCTTCCGTCCATTATCTGGAGGATTCTGACCCGTATTTCGGCCCCTACTACAAGGGCAAGAACTGGAAGGAGGCCTACGGCCGCTATCTTGAGACGCTTCTCCGGGAGATGAGATGGCTGGGGGATTTCGATGTGATGGGGCATTTCGACTACATAGCCCGTTATGCTCCCTATCCCAAAGAGAGTGTCCTCTACAAGGATTTCCCGGGGCTGTTCGATTCGATTCTGAAGTATCTGGCCGAGAATGGCAAAGCCCTGGAGATCAACACCAAATCCTACAAGACCTACGGAGTCCGCACCCCTGTGCTGGACAGGGACATCCTGATCCGCTTCATGGAGCTTGGCGGGGAGTTCCTGAGCCTCGGGTCCGATTCGCACAGCCCGGAACAGGTCGCCTGGAATTTCGACTACTACGCCCAGTTCGTCAAATCCGTCGGCTTCCGCCGTCTGACCCACTTCGAGGGCCGCAAAGCGAAACCGGTCACGATCTGACAGACCGCGGCATTCCGTTTTTTGATTTGTAGGATTTGCAAGACCGGGCCTGTAAGGTCCTGATCCGCAGGTCTACAGCGCCACCTCGCAGAGGAACTTGATCCTGACAAGGCGGATCTCCATCTCCTCGTACTCCGAGCCGAGTTCCTTGACGGCATCTTCGATGGAATCCGAAGTAGCCTCCGTCTTGAAATAGTCGTAGATGTCCTCGACGATGTCGTCGTCGATAGTCTGGTTGATGTAATAGCTCAGGTCAAGGTTGAGTCCCGAGGACACTATTGTCTCGATTTCGCTTACCAGTTCGTCCAGTTCCTCGCCTTTCGCATCCGCGATGTCGTCAAGTGACATCCTGCGGTCTATGCTGTGGATGATGAACCGTTTGCCGGCGGACTTGTTCGGCCCCGACTTGACGATCAGGTCTTCCGGTCGGGATATGTCGTTCTCTTCGACGTAGCGCTTGATGAGCTCCAGGAAATCCTTCCCGTATTTTTTTGCCTTGCCGGCGCCCACGCCCTGGCAATGCTGCAGTTCTTCGAAGGTCAGCGGGTAAAGGATGGACATATCCTCAAGGGCGGGATCTCCGAATATTATCCACGGCTGGAGGTTCAGTTTCTTGGACAGGTCCTTGCGCAGGCTCTTCAGCATCGAAAGCAGGGTCGCGTCACCGCCGCCGCCCTTTATCGCGCCGCTTCCGGCGGCCGCCTCGTCCTCATCCTCATCGTCCGTCCCGCCCTTGCTCTTGAAAGCGTGGCTTCCGACAAGCCGGACTTCGTACGGGTTCTGGAAGAATTCCTCGCCCTTTGGCGTCACGTAGATGAGTCCGTAGGTCTCGATCTCCTTCTCAAGCAGGTGCATCACGAGGCCTTGATGGATGACCGCGCACCAGAAACTGGTGTCGTGAGGCTTGCCGGCCCCGAAGAACGGCAGAGTGTCGTGGCGGTAGGACTTGATCATGGCGTTGGTCTGGCCGGCCAGAACGGCCGCCAGATGGTCGGTCTTGAAATGCTCCGGCAGGGCTTTGACAAGTTTGATGACCAGAGCCATCTCCTTGCGCCCGTCGAAGGTCGGTTTAGGGTGCACGCAGTTGTCGCACATCCCGCAGTTGTCGACGAGGTAGTCCTCTCCGAAATAGTTCAGCAGCATCCTTCTGCGGCACATGTTCGACTCGGCGTAGGCCACGGTGTCCATCAGGAGCTGCCGCCCGATCTCCTGTTCGGAGACTGGCTTGCCCTGCATGAACTTCTCAAGTTTGCGGATGTCTTTGTAGCTGTAGTAGGTGATGCATTCGGCGTTCTCTCCGTCACGGCCGGCCCTGCCGGTCTCCTGGTAGTAGCCCTCGATGCTCTTCGGTATGTCGTAGTGGATCACGAACCGCACGTCAGGCTTGTCGATGCCCATTCCGAAGGCGATCGTCGCCACGATGACGTCCACGTCCTCCATCAGGAAGCGGTCCTGGTTCTCGGCCCTGGTCTTGGCGTCGAGTCCGGCGTGGTAGGGCAGAGCCTTGATCCCGTTGATCTCCAGCAGGTTCGCCATCTCCTCGACCTTCTTGCGGCTGAGGCAGTAGATGATGCCGGACTGGCCCGGATGCTGTTTGATGTAGCGGATGATGTCCTTGTCGGGATCCACCTTCTCCCTCACCTCGTAGTAGAGGTTGGCCCTGTTGAAAGAAGACTTGAAGACCGTCGCGTCAAGGATGCCTAGATTCTTCTGGATGTCGTTCTGGACCTTCGGCGTGGCCGTGGCCGTGAGAGCTATGATCGGCGCCCGGCCGATCTCCTCGACCATGTCCCTTATCCTGCGGTACTCAGGCCGGAAGTCGTGGCCCCATTCGGAAATGCAGTGCGCCTCGTCGATCGCGTAGAACGAGATGTGCACCTCTCGCAGAAGCTCCACGTTCTCGTCTTTCGTGAGGGACTCCGGCGCGACATAAAGCAGTTTTGTGACTCCGGACAGGACATCCGACCTCACTTCCTGGATCTGCGCCCGGTTGAGCGAGGAATTGAGGAAGTGCGCGATGCCGTTCTTCTCTTCCACGAAGCCTCTGATCACATCGACCTGGTTCTTCATAAGGGCGATGAGAGGGGAGATCACGATGGCCGTGCCTGGAAGAAGCAGCGCCGGCAGCTGGAAACACAAAGATTTGCCGCCGCCGGTTGGCATAAGGACAAAGGAGTCCTTTCCCTCCAGCAGGTTTCTGATGATCTTTTCCTGATCCCCTTTGAACGAGTCAAAACCAAAGAATTCTTTCAGTTTGGAATTCAGCAACGACGAGTCTACTTCCATAGAATTTCCGAATTACGTATAAATGTAAGTTATTTTTTTTGGACTACCAAAGATTTAAATGCTTTTTATGGGATTTTGAGTGTTTTAGACCGCCAAAGTCAAATAATTTTACGATATTCGCGAAGATTTTGGGGTGCTGTGCCCCGAGGTCGGAAAAAGACAACTTGTAAAATTAAATTTGATATGAAAACAATCAAAATTCTCGCAGTTGCCGCTATGGTTCTTTCCACGGCAGCCTGCAAACCCGGCCAGGCCAACGGTCAGGCCAACGGTGCGGACAGCACAGCTGTCGCGCAGTCTCTGAAGCCTCAGAGCGCCAAGAGCCTTCTTCCTTCGAAGGCTGAGGTTGATTCCGTAAGCTACCTTCTCGGAATCCAGCTCGGTTCGATGATCAAGGGCTACAGCCTCGGTGACCTCAATTTCAACATGATCGAGAAGGGTGCGGGCGACTTCGTGAAGGCGAAGGGCGACCAGCGCGACACCAACTTCGTAAAGCAGTTCAAGGTCAATCCTGAGGAGATGAACAGGATCATGAGCCAGTTCATCGAGAAGAGAAGCGCCTATGTAGGTGCGGTCAACAAGGAGGCCGAGGCCAAATTCCTCGAGGCCAACAAGAAGAAAGAGGGTGTGCAGGTTAGCGAGAGCGGTCTTCAGTACATCATCCAGGAGGCCGGTGACGAGAACAAGCCTACCAGCGACAAGGACACCGTCTTCGTACACTACAAGCTTTCCACCGCTGATGGCCAGGTTGTGGAGGAAGTAGCTGCCGAGCAGCCTTCAGTCCAGCTTACCCTCAACAGGGTCATCCCTGGTTGGACCGAGGGTATGAAACTCATCGGCGTTGGCGGCAAGGCCACCCTTTATGTGCCTTCAGAGCTTGGTTACGGTGAGCGCGGCGCAGGCGGTGCCATCCAGCCTAACAGCACTCTCGTGTTCGACATCCAGCTTGATTCCCTCAAGCATTACATCGAGCCTGTTCCTGCGGAATAATTCCTGCCAGGGCAGCGGAATAAAGGCCTGCTCCGACGTCCACTGCGGACGGGGCAGGCTTTTTTAATATCACGAATATATTTAACCTGATCTCAAACATCATGGCAGCGTTGGAAATAGAGGGCAAGATCAAGGTCAAACTTGCCAGACAATCAGGACAGAGCGCGAAAGGCTCGTGGATGAAACAGGACTTTGTCCTTGAATATCAGGACGGAAACTATCCGGCGGAGGTCTGCTTCACGGCCTTCGGCAACGACAAGGTGGCCGAACTTGACAAGTACGGCATCGGCGATGCGGTCAAGGTTTCGTTCAACCTCAGGGCTAGGGAGTACAACGGACGTTGGTACAACGATGTGAGGGTCTGGAAACTCGCTCCGGCCGGCTCGCAGAAACCTGCGGCTCCGGCCCGGCAGAACTACGGCCAGGCTCCTCAGCAGAATTACGCTCCTGCGGGTTACGGCGCGGCCGCCCCTGCGGCTCCGGCTCCCGGAATCGAGGACATGCCGGCGGACAATCCTGAGAACGACCTTCCGTTCTAAACTTCTTACAACTTTCTGATGACGTTGAGTCCGTCCCGTATAGGAAGCAGGACGGACTCGACTCTTGTGTCTGCGACCACCAGGTCGTTGAAGGCCACTATACCCTGTGTCTGTTTGTCCTGAGGGACCGGATCCTGCCAAAGTTTCCCGTCCCAGAGGACATCGTCGGCAAGAATCAGCCCGCCAGGCCGCACCAGACCGATGAGCAGATTGTAGTAGTCGACATATTCACGCTTGTTGGCATCCATATACACGAGGTCGTAAGGCCCTTCGAGCGTCGATAGGGTGGTCCGGGCGTCGCCGATGTGGAGGGTGATCCTGTCCGCCACCCCGGCCCTTGACCAGCCTTCCCGGATCAGGTCCTCGAGTTCGTCGTTGATCTCGAGGGTGTCGATGTGGCCGCCGGCGGGCAGTCCGTAGGCAAGGCAGGTGGCCGAATAGCCGGTGAAGGTGCCGATCTCAAGGACACGACTCGCTCCGGAAATCTCCACAAGCATCGTCAGCAGCCTTCCCTGGACAGCTCCCGAAAGCATCCGGGGGTAGTTCGTGTGGATGTTGGTCTGTTTTTCGATCCAGTCCAGAGCCTCGCCCTGCGGCGAAGAATGCTCTCTAAGGTATTTGTCAGCAGGAGATTCCATTGCGGTTGAGCGGATTTATTCAGTGAAATTGTCAAGATAGAGGGCGAACCTGCACAGGGCAGGACAGGCGTAGGCACCCGTGATGTTGACCCTTACCTTGGTGGCCGTCGTCTTCTCCGTCAGGACGATCCTCTTGTAGCCTATCGTGGTCTCGGAGGCGATTGTCGTCCACCTGCCGTCCGGCCCGCAGGCCTCGACTGTGAACGATCTGACCCTCTGCCCTAAAGGAATATATTCCTGGAGCATCACTCGGTTGAAGGTCTTCTCCCCGTCAAGGTTGAAGGTGAGGCTGGCTTCCGTCACCCCGTCAGGCGCCGCCCAGAAGGAGTCATATTCATCATCCAGAAGATTCGCCGCCTTGAACTTTCTGCCTCTGACGACATCCGCTCCGGCTACCGCCCCGTCGGCGAGGTTGTCTTTGAATATCCCGTCGAGCGCGGCACGGAACTCCATCAGGTTCAGCGAGTCGATTGGATGCAGGCGGCCGGTCGTGTCAGGAGGCACGTTGAGCAGAAGCAGCGAGTTGCGCCCCACGCTCTCGTAGTAGATTTTGAGGAGTTCCCCGGCGGTTTTGACCCTGTCGTTTTCTCTTTCCTTCCAGAACCAGCCCGGACGGATGGAGACATCGGTCTCCGAAGGAATCCAGCAGGCTCCCTGCACGTTGCCGACGTTGAGGGTGTCGCGGTTGGGCGAACCGGCGCCCGGAGTGTAGCCTTCGACATCTATCCTGCTCCAGCTTGTCCTGCCGGCGCAGCCTCTTTCGTTGCCCACCCAGCGGCAGTCAGGCCCGACATCGCTGAAGATCACGGCGTTCTCCTGAAGTCTTCTGACCGTGCCGTTGAAGAGAGCCCAGTCATATTCCTGTCTCTTGCCGCCGGGACCTTCGCCGTTCGCTCCGTCGAACCATTGCTCGAAGATGGGTCCGTAGTCGCCCAAGGCACTTTCCAAAGTCTTGACGAACACCGAGTTGTACTCCGGAGTGCCGTAGCGCGGGTCGTTCCTGTCCCACGGCGAGATGTAGACTCCCAGTCTGATCCCGTCTCTGGCGCAGGCCTCGGACAATTCTTTCAGCACGTCGCCTTCTCCGCCTTTCCACGGACTCTGGGCGACAGTGTGGCTGCTGACCGGATTAGGCCAGAGGCAGAAGCCGTCGTGGTGCTTGGCCGTGAGGATGATGCCTTTGAAACCGGCCGACTTGGCGATCGCCGTCCACTGGCCGCAGTCAAGGCCGGTCGGGTTGAAGAGGTCTTCGGCCTCGGTGCCGAGTCCCCATTCCCTTCCCGTGAAGGTGTTCGGCCCGAAATGAACGAACATATTCATTTCCATCTTCTGCCACTCTATCTGGCGTGGCGTCGGGACGGGGCCGTACGGTGCCGGCGGTTGTGAAGTGCCTGCGCCGCAGGCTGAAAGAGCCATCGCCAGAGCGAGGATGGCCGCTGTTTTCAGAGTCGGAATTCTTGTCATCGCTTTATGTGGTTTCAGAAATAATGTCTGTCTACAGGAAAATCAGGGAAGAGGTCCGCTCCGGGTCGAAGATCTTGATGGCCGCGGCGCGCACGGCTTCGGCGGAGATGGCCTCGATGGCCTCCCGGTTCTGCCTGTCAGTGAATATGGCACCGTAGGACACGAGGCTTTTCCCCATCGAGAGGCACTGCGTCTCCCCGTTGTCGGAACTGATGGCCAGCTGCCCCAGAAGCTGCTTCTTCGCGGCCTTCAGCTTAGCGGAGGAATATTCCTCTTCCTGCATCCTGCCCACCACCTTCTTGACCGCGTCGAGACACTTCGTGAGGTTGGGCCTTTCGCAGCCGAGGCTGATCGTCATTATGCCGGCCTCGCTGTACTGTGAATATGCCGCCTCGACTCCGTACACCCAGCCGTTCTTCTCGCGCAGAAGGCTGTTGAGCAGGGAGTTGGATGCCGGACCGCCTATGATGTTCGACAGCAGGATGGCCGCGAACCGTTCATCGGTGTCGTAGAGGGAGGGGGCGAAGTTGCCGATGATGGCGTTCACCTCGTGGTTGCGTTTCTCCACTATGCGGTTGAACGGCTCCCTTGCCTTGACAGGGGTCACAGTCCGCTCCAGACCGGAGGTGGCCACATTATGGAAATATTTGGCTGACAGTTTGTTGACGCTTTCGGCCATCTTGTTCTCATCGATGTCGGCCACGATGGCCAGTGCCATATTCCCGGGAAGGAAACGCTCCGAGGTGAACTCCTTGAGCTCCTTGCCGGTGATCTTCTTCACGCTCGCGGCTGTGCCAAGGATCGAGCGGCCGAGAGGATGACCCTCGAAGAGAGCCTCCTCGAACTGGTCGTAGACATCATCGGCGGGGGAGTCCTTGTAGGATTTGATCTCGTCGATGACCACGCCTTTCTCGATGGCGATCTCCTCTTCCGGGAAAGTCGGACAGGTTGCAAGTTCAAGCAGCAGCGAGGCCGCCTTGCCGAGATCCTCCTTCAGCACCGTGGAATGGATCACGATCTCTTCCTTTGTCGTGTAGGCGTTCAGTTCGCCGCCGAGGCGGTCGAGGTAGCCGTTGATGACTCTGGAACTCTTGCTCTCCGTCCCCTTGAAGATGGTGTGTTCGGTGAAGTGGGCGATGCCGCTGTGGTGTTCTCCCTCGTCCCTGGTGCCGCATTTGATGGTCAGCGAGCAGTAGCCGACGGAATTGCCGCTCCGCTTGACCGCGTACCGCAGACCGCTGTCAGTCGTCCCCGTGAGCATTATCTGTAAGATTTGATCGCCTTGAGGTCGCTGACAAGGAAACCCTTGCCGTTCTTGGCTGTGATCTTGTGCTTCTTGTAGTAGTACAGCTCGTGGTCGTCCGCTCCGATGAGCATCTTGTAGCAGACCGACCCGTTGACAGGCTCGGAAGGAGCCACTATGTAGCTGACGACCGTCTGCACCGTGGCTTCGGAGAAGATCTCGTCGACCTTGTCCTCGTCGTCGGTGATGATGACATCCTCGTCAAGAGATCTCTTTGTGGTCTCGTCCACCTGCGGGGCGAGGTCCTCTTCCCAGAAGTAGATCCTCTTGACCTTCAGCTTCTTGGAATCCTTGGCCCCGAGAGTGGCGTAGGCCTTCATCTCGGTCTCGGTCAACCCGGCCGCGTGGTTCTGCATTATCTGGAGGAAGGCCGGAAGCAGGACGAACTCCCTTCCGGAAGGGTCTTCGGAAGACCGCAGAGGGAAACTGACGACCTCGTACATCTTGTCGATGGACTCGCCGGCTTCAGGACCGCCCTTGACAAGGGTGAGCAGGTCGATGCCCGGCTCGGACTCCCGGCGGAACTGGCCTTTGACGACCATCAGGAAGTAGAAGTTGCCGTCTGTCTTGATCTTCTGGAACTCTTCGCCCGTGCAGAATTCGTAAGGGGACACCGTCCAGGTGGCGGCCACGCTCTCCTTGAGCGACTCGTCGATGAAGTCGTCTCCGCTCAGCACGACCTTGGTGGTCTTGGATGTGAAATCCTTGAGTTTCTCTTTCCTTGTGGTGATCTGCGCCTGCCCGAAAATGTCGGTGGCGAGAAGAAGGCCGGCGAGAAGGCCGGCGGCCAATGTTATGAAGTAACGTCTCATATTCTTCAAGATTTGATTTAGTTCAGACTTCCGGGGTCTTTCACACACAAAAGTACAAAATATTGCGTAAATTTGCACGTTATGTCAGACTACATCGTATCAGCCAGAAAGTACCGCCCCGACTCGTTCGAGACTTTGATCGGTCAGGACAACATAGCCCAGACTCTCAAGAACTCGATAATCAGGGGCAAGTTGGCTCACGCCTACCTGTTCTGCGGCCCGAGGGGAGTGGGCAAGACGACGACCGCCAGGATCTTCGCCAAGGCCATCAATTGTTCCAATCCGTCGGAGGACATGGAGCCTTGCGGCGAGTGCGAATCCTGCAGGTCGTTCCAGGAAGGGCGGTCGTACTGCATCCACGAGCTTGACGCCGCCTCCAACAACGGAGTGGACGACATCAAGAACCTGATGGACCAGGTGCAGATCCCTCCGCAGGTGGGAAAGTACAGCGTGTACATTATAGACGAGGTGCATATGCTGTCGACGGCGGCGTTCAACGCCTTCCTCAAGACCCTTGAGGAGCCGCCTGCGCACGCCATCTTCATCCTGGCCACCACCGAGAAGCACAAGATACTCCCGACGATTCTGTCGAGGTGCCAGACCTACGATTTCAACAGGATCTCCGTGCCGGACATCGTCCACAACCTGCGGATGATAGCCGGGAAGGAGGGTGTGGGCATCGACGACGAGTCGCTCCACGTCATAGCCCGCAAGGCTGACGGGGCGATGCGCGACGCGCTCACCATCTTCGACCAGACGGTTGCGTTCTGCGGGTCTGACGTCAAGTACGCCGATGTGCTGAAGAATCTCAATGTGCTTGACTACGACTACAGCTTCAATCTTGTGGACTCCTTCCTGCAGGGTGACTACGGGACCGCTCTCCTGAAATTCGATGAGATCTTGTCGAAGGGTTTCAACGCGCTGCATTTCTGCGCCGCGCTCAGTTCGCATTTCCGGGACCTGATGGTCACGAAGTCCGGCGGTCTGGACGCTCTGCTGGAACTGCCTGATTCACTGAAGGCAAGGTACACGGAGCAGGCTTCCAGATGCTCGCTCAAGTTTCTTTATGACGCGCTTTCGGTCACGACGGCCTGCGAGGCCGGCTACAAGCAAGCGGTCAACCCGCGGCTTCACATCGAGTTCGCCCTGATGAGGCTCAGCTACCTGGTGAAGGCTCCTGTGGCCGCAGCCCCTGCGGTGGACGCCGCTCCGGTGGCGGGTCAGAATATTCAGAAACAGCAGATTCCGTCCGCGCCGTCTTCCGCGGCTGTGCCGGGGCGGTCTTTGAATATCCAGCCGCAGCCTCAGCCGACCCCTGCGCCCGCTCCGGAGATCCTGACTCCAGCACCGGCTTCAGCCGATGTTTCCGGGCAGCCTGCCGCACAGCAGCCTGCTCCATCCGCCGCCCCATCCTCCGCCTCTGCGGCTTCCGCCCCGTCGGCCCCTGCCCCGAGGACGAGAAGAACTCCGGTGAAGAGCGGAGCGGCGCTGTCCCTGAACTCCATCATCGAGGACGGGGAGAAGAAGAAGGAGGTCAAGGAAGTCGTGAAGGAGGCCGAGGTCATCCCGGAGGACGAAACTCTGCTCCGGGCCTGGAGAGAGATTCCGGAGGCATATTCATCGAAGCCACGCCTCGCCAACACCTTGGGCAACGCCAAGGTGGAGGTCGCGGTGAAGGACGGCTACAAGGAACTGACGTTCAAGGTCAGCAACGCCTCGCAGGAGAAATGGATCCGCGAGAACAGCCTGCTGGAACTTGAAGGTCTGGTCCGCAAGAAGGCGGGGTCGTCCCTGGTCCGCCTCGAGGTAGGGGTGGTCCCGGTCGAGGACAAGGGCGTGCAGCCGTACACGGACCAGGAGAAGGCCACCGCCCTGATGGGCAGCAACGGCGAGGTGCAGAACCTTGTCAAGGACTTCGGACTTGAGACGAAATAGCCCTGCCCGCTTCCCGGGAAGCCGGACAGACGCTTGAACAGAAAGTTGAATTAAACAGAGATACAGATGAAACTTCACTGCGAGAACCTTGTCAAGAAGTACGGCATCAGAACTGTCGTGAAAGGGGTTTCGATGGAGATCAACCAAGGGGAGATCGTCGGCTTCCTCGGCCCTAACGGAGCCGGCAAGACCACGAGTTTCTACATGATCACAGGCCAGATCGTGCCGAACGGGGGAAGGGTGTTCCTTGACGACGAGGACATCACCGGACTTCCTATGTACAAGAGGGCGCAGAAAGGCATCGGCTACCTGCCGCAGGAGGCCTCCGTGTTCCGCAAGATGTCCGTCGAGGACAACATAATGTCCGTGATGGAGATGTCCGACATGACTAAGGCCGAGAGACAGGAAAGGCTTGAGAACCTGATAGATGAGTTCAACCTGTCAAAGGTCCGCAAAAGCCTTGGAATCCAGCTTTCCGGAGGTGAGAGAAGGCGCTGCGAGATCGCCCGCGCCCTTGCGATCGACCCTAAGTTCATCCTTCTGGACGAACCGTTCGCCGGAGTCGACCCTATCGCCGTCGAGGACATCCAGTTCATCATCGCCAAACTCAAGTACAAGGACATCGGGGTCATCATCACCGACCACAATGTGGGTGAGACCCTCGCGATCACCGACCGCGCCTACCTGCTTTACGAGGGCACGATCCTCCAGCAGGGTACTCCGGAGTCCCTCGCCGCCGACGAGGATGTCCGCACCAAGTACCTCGGTTCGGGCTTCATTCTGAAGAAATCGGTGTCCGTGGAACGCGCCAAGGCGGAACACGCCGCCATTGAAGCGGCAAAGGCGGCGGAGGCCGCCAAAGTCGCCGGACCTGTCGAGGCCTTCGGCATCGCCGGAGAGGAAGCCGGGACAGCGGAGACAGTGGAAGCCGCCGGCCAGGAGTCCCCGGAAGCGGGAGAAAACGAAGAAAAGAATTGATTTTTTTAACATTCCGCCCGCCGGGAGTCCATATCCCGGCGGGCGGAGAAGCGAAAGATAATGACACCGGAACAAAAGAAAAAATTCAACTATTGGCAATGGCGCACCATCATCGGAGCGATGGTCACCTACTCGATTTTCTACCTTGTAAGAAAGAATTTCTCATTCGCCATCCCGGGACTGACCGTGGAATATGGCATCACCAAAGCGACATTCGGAGCGATCCTCGCCATAGCAAGTTTCGTCTATGGTGTGTCCAAGCTGGCCAACGGCTTCCTTGCCGACCGTCTGAACGGACGCTGGCATCTGGTCACCGGCCTGTCGGTCAGCGCGTTCGTGAACATCCTGTTCGGCGCCGGCGCGATGATCTGCGCCTATTTCACCGGCTCAAGCTATGGCCCGAAGTTCATCCACTGGCTCGTGATCCTCTTCGCGGTGCTGTACGTGATCAACAATGTGTTCCAGGGCTGCGGTTTCCCTCCGTGCAACCGTCTGATCACCCACTGGTCGCCGCCTAACGAACTTGCGACCAAGATGTCGATCTGGAACACCTCGCATTCTGTCGGCGCTTTCCTCGTGGCCGTGCTTTGCGGTTACATTATGGGACACACAGGAAAGGATATGAGCGCGGATCCGGAGATGAGGGCGCGTGTCGTGGAGAACACCGCCAACGTCACGTCGACGATGGATCCGGCTGCGGCCCAGGCCTATGTGGATTCTTCGCTTCAGCACATCGGTTCCTGGCAGTGGGCCTTCTGGATTCCGGCGGCCATCGCCGTGCTCGGAGTCATATTCACCATCATTGTCCTGAGGGACACGCCTCGGTCGGTCGGCCTTCCTGAACTGGAAGGCACGAAGGTGGCCGAGAAGCACGATGCCGCCGAAAGGAAGGAATTCAGACAGTTTATCATCGATAAAGTCCTTAAGAACAAGATTCTCTGGACTCTTACGTTGGCGGATTTCTTTGTCTACATTGTGCGTATGGCCGTGCTTGACTGGGGTCCTTCCTTCCTGCAGGAGAGCCGCGGACTTTCGCCGGCGCTTTCTGCCTGGACAGTGGCCATCTTCGAGGCCTTCGGTGTCGCCGGAATGCTTGTGGCCGGAATAGCGTCCGACAAGCTCTTCCACAGCCGGGCCCAGAGAACCTGCGCTTTGTGCATGGTCGGAGTTGTCGTCTTCCTGACGGTCTTCTGTCTGCTTCCGGCTTCGACAAACCCTGTCATCCTGATGCTTGTGCTGGCCTGCATAGGTTTCTTCCTCTACGGCCCGCAGGCTCTGATCGGGGTCGTGGCCTCCAACCAGGTCACCCGCAGGGGGGCTTCTTCAGCCAACGGCATCATCGGTTTCGTGGCCTACCTCGCCCCGATTGTGTCGGGCTTCGTCTTCGGCCACATCGCCGACAACCCTAAGTTCGGTTGGGAGGGAGTCTTCAAGATCATGATCTTCGTCTCGATTCTCGGTCTGCTGACCCTCCTCTCCCTCTGGAACAAGAAATCTGACGGCTACTCGACGGAAGATTCTGAAAAATAAACGATAATTATAAGGTAATATATTATGAAAACAGCTATACAGTTCGGTGCCGGCAACATTGGCCGCGGTTTCATCGGAGCCGTTCTTTCCAAATCCGGTTACAAGGTCATTTTCGCTGATGTCAACAAAGAAATCGTTGACAGAATCAATGCGGACGGACAGTACACAGTCCACATCAGGGACATCGAAAGCGAGGACATCCTCATCACGGGCGTGTCCGCGGTCGATTCCTCCACCGACGCGGTTGTCGAGAAGATCAAGGAGGCCGACCTCATCACCACTGCGGTGGGCCTGAGAATCCTCCAGTTCATCGCCCCGGCGATCGCGAAGGGCATCATCGCCCGCCGCGACTGCGGCATCGAGGCTCCGCTGAACCTCATCGCCTGCGAGAACGGCCTGATGGCGACTTCCCGCTTGAAGGAGGCCGTATTTACCCATCTTGACGACGAGCAGAAGGCCTGGTGCGAAGGTCACGTGGGCTTCCCGGACTGCTCCGTGGACCGCATCGTGCCACCTGTGCGCAGCGAGAACCCTGTCGATGTCGCCGTGGAGCGCTTCTACGAGTGGAACGTCGAGGAAAAAGCCTTCGTCGGCCCGACACCGGAAGTGGAGGGTATGAATATGGCCCATAACCTTCTGGCCTACATCGAGCGTAAGCTCTTCACTCTGAACACCGGCCATGCCATCACGGCCTACATCGGCAAGATGAAGGGACAGTCCACCATCACGGACAGCATAGCGGTCCCGGAAATCTACGGGACCGTGCTTGCCGCCATGCGTCAGAGCGGCGAGGCTCTCGTCAAGCAGTTCGGCCTTGACAAGGAGGCTCATTTCAAGTACATCGACAAGATTATCAAGCGTTTCCGCAACCCGTATCTTCAGGATGACGTGAACCGTGTCGGCCGCGACCCGATGCGCAAACTCTCCGCGGACGACAGGCTTGTCAAGCCGGCTATGACCGCCAGAAGTTTCGGTCTGCCTTACGACAAGATCCTGCTCGGAGTAGGAGCCGCCCTGCATTTCGACAATCCGCAGGACCCTCAGAGCGTCAGCATGATGGAACTAATCAAGTCTAAAGGCCTTGCGGTGGCCGTCGCCGAGATCACGGGCATAGCCGTCGACGATCCGATGAACGCCGAGATCGTGGCCGCCTACAGGCAGGTCGAGTCGCTGTAAAATCAAATTGTTTCACCCTTAGTAATTACTTCAAGCAATATTTATGAAACGTATCCTGTCGTTTATTCTGCTTGCTTGCCTTGCCGCCGCAGCGTCGGCACAGGTCAAGGTTGATTGCGGGCCTTATCTTCAGAATGTTACTGAAGACAGTTTCACCGTTGTCTGGACAACCAACGGACCTGCCGTGGGCTGGATTGAAGTCGCTCCGGACGACGGCACCAATTTCTACAATGTCGAGAGACCCAAGTACCACGACGCCAGAGGAATGGGCCGCAAACCCATCGACACCTTCCACAAAGTCACCGTCAAAGGGCTGAAACCAGGCACGACCTACAGGTACAGGGTGATGTGCCGCGGTGTCATCTCACAGGAGAACCGCACGAGGATCCTCTACGACGAAGGCTACGGCCTGGACCTTAAAAAGCGGCCTACCAAAGTGACCACCAAGGCTCTTGAATATGACAGCGTCAAGTTCGGTGTGGTCAACGATATGCATGAGTCGGATTCTCTGGTGCAGGTGCTTTTCAAGGATGCCAAGGGGAAGTACGATTTTGTCTGCTTCAACGGCGACATGACCTCGGCCGTGGACAGCGTTGCCGAGATCAGGATGCACTATATGAAATCCGCCTCGAAGCTCTTCGCTTCCGACACTCCTCTCTATCTCTGCAGGGGAAACCACGAGTACAGAGGCAACGAGGCTGTCAAGTATCTCGATTATCTTGAAACATCTACCGGAAGGACCTACTACACGGCTTCTTACGGTAAATTTTTCTTCTTGTTCCTTGATTCCGGCGAGGATAAGGCCGACAGTGACATCCGCAATCTGGACATAATGATGACCGAGGACTATGTGACCGAAGAGGCCGAATGGCTTAAAGGAGTGGTCGAAAGCGAGGAGTACAAGAACGCCTCGAAGAGGATCGTCTTCTGCCATATTCCTCCTTACGCCGATGGCTGGCACGGTAACGTGATGGCCAGCAAATTCGTGCAGATTCTCAACGGCACGGGAGTGGACCTGATGCTCTGCGCGCATATTCATAAATACAGATTCCACGAGGCCGGCACGATAGGGGCTGACTTCCCGGTGCTCTGCAACGCCAATCGTCAGCGCATCGACGCCGAAGTGGACTCGCGCGGCATCAAGGTCGACATCTTCGACCCGTCCGGCACCAAGCTCCACAGCCACAAGTTCTAACTTTTATGGCCATCCGTCCCAAAACCGGTTCAAAGGCTTTGAGACACAAAAAATCCGCAGCGGGACCGCTGCGGATTTTTTTATCGCATATTCAGAAAACGGCTACTTGATGCCGTACTTCCGGAGGATCTTCTTGATAGGCTTCATAATCGACTGGGCCCAGAGGGTGTAGCCGTAGTCGGACGGATGGATGCCGTCGACGGTGGCCTCGTGGTCATCGGATGTGGCGCAGGTAGTCGTGATGTAGTAGACGTTGTCGTACTTCTTCACAGCGATCTTCATCAGGCTGTCGGCCATCGCGATTTTCTCGCTCTCGTTGCGGTCACGGTCCGTGTTGTAGTTGCGGTACTCGCGGTAGATCGTACGCTGGAAGATGAGCGGAATGTCAGGATGCGCTTTCTGGAGTCTCTCGATGAACGGGAACAGCCTTTCCTTGATCTGGTCGGCCTCCGGATTGGAGAAGCCGTCGAAGACCAGGGCATCCACGTCGGCCGCGCAAAGCACGTCAGCGAAATAAGGCTGAAGTTTGCTGTTGCCCGAGCAGCCCAGGCTGAGGAACTGCAGACCGGTCATACGGCTGAGCTGTGCCGGGTAAGGCATTCCGGATCTTGTGGTGCTTGTTCCGTGGGTGAAGCTTGAACCGAAGATGCCGATCCTGTGGCGGAACGGATTCTCGATTGCTTCGATGGTTGAACCTTCCTCGACACCGATCTTGACGGAAGCCTCCTCGCTGAAAGTAGGCAGGTAGAGAAGGCATTCGTGCATAGTTCCGTCCATATAGTTGACCAGAGTTACGCTGTCGTCAGGCTTCTTGTCCGGGGTGACGGCCGAGGCCGCCCAGAGCCACTCGCCGTCCTTGCGGATGTAGAGGTCATAGCCGCGGGCGGAAAGTCCGCCGGTGTTGACAGGGAAAGAACGGTCAAGGTACTTCGTTTTGATCTTGATGGACTTGGAGTCCGTCTTGAAGGCGACCGAAAGTCCGGAAGACATCCTGACCTGCTTGTTCTCGCCCTTGGTGAAGCCTTTGAATTTCACGGTGTCGACCCTGTGGTAAGGATTAGGGGTGTCTGTCATAAGCTTTCCCACCATAGTGAGGTCTGAGGCCTCGGTGTAGGTGTAAGCCACTTTGGTTTGCGCTGAAGCCATTACGGCCAATGTCAGCGAGATTGTTGCTGAAAGTAACTTTCTCATTGTGTTCTTGAAATAAAAATAAGAAGCCGGCCCGAAGACCGGCCCGGCTTCTTCTGATGTGCTATTCGCCGAAGATGACGTTGGCGGCCCCCAATGTGCCCTTCTTGGCTGTGGTGATCTTTCCGTCAGTGCCTCTCGTGCCGTCGCTTGAGATGTACTTGGCCAGATTGTCGGCAGTGATGGCGGTGCCGTTGATCGTACCCTTGACCTTGATAGGAGCGTCAGCCGTTCCGAGGGTGACTGTCTTTGTCAGGGTCTTGGCTGTTCCTACAACCATTCCGACAAGGTTGTCGGACTTGCCGCTGATCGTGCAGTTGACGGTGCAGCCGCTCCAGGTCTGTGCGGTGTTGCCGGACTGTCCGCCGATTCCTCCGATCGCGAAGGCACCGGTAGCGTTGCTGGTGATCTTGCCGAGGCTCTTGCAGTTGGTGATTGTGTGAGCCGTCTGTGTAGGATAACCCACGAGTCCGCCGACCGCGCCGGAAGTTGAGATGCCGTCGACGACGATCTCCCCTTCGTTCGAGCAGTTGTCAAGTGTGGCCGCGCCGCCGGAGATTCCTCCGAGACGGCATCCGCCGGCACCTTTCTTAACGAGTTTGCCGTAGTTGGTGCTGTTCACTATCTTCTGAATCGCGACTGATCCAGGTGACTCAATGGTAGCCTGGCCCGCGATACCTCCGAGGTAGTTGTTCACGCTGTTTTCGGCGATGAGGGTGCAGGTGCCGTAGTTCTTGCAGCCATCGACAAGGGCACCATCAACTGTAGTCACGTCACCGTTTCGGCCGCCGACGATTCCGCCGACCCAGACCTGCTTGGCAGCGCTCTTGGCGGCATCTGTGAAGTCTGCCGTCAAGGATCCCTTGTTGACGCAGTCCTTGATGACGGCATCTTCCGGAGTCCCGACAACGCCTCCGACATAGTGGCGGGCGACGACCTTGGAAGGATCTGTTCCCTTGACATTGACCGTGCCTTCGTTGCGGCAGTTGTCAACCGTGGTCTTGACGACCACGCCGGCAAGACCGGCTGCAACGGAGAACGGCTTCCTGTTGAATCCGTCAACTTCGACGTGCGCTGTGCCGGCGTGGGTCATGCTGATTGTTCCGTAGTTGACGTTGTCGGAGAACTTGCCGCCTTTCTGGTAGGCCACGAGGCCGGCCACTACAGGCGCTCCGAGAACGCCGGTAGAACTGATCGTCACTGCGGCCTTGTTGGTACATCCGGTGATCTCGCCGCTAGAAAGCAGGGCGAGAGCCGCGAGAGCGTGTCCATTCGCGGCGTCTTCACCGAGAGTCCAGTTCACCGTTCCGTCGACCGTGAGGTTCTTCACGGCGCCGGTGAGCTTGTTGATGAGGGCGGTCTTAGTGGCGATCTTCAGGGTTTTCCCGTTACCGTCGAGAGTTCCGGCGAATGTCGGGATGATGGTCAGTTCCATTCCGGAGACATCAATGTCGCTTCCGAGTGTGACCACGTTGCCTGCGGTGGCATATTCAGCACCGGTGTTGACCCAGGATGCGAAGGTCTCCGCGTCATTGATGGTAAGAGGGTAGTCCCAGCTGATCTCCGGAGTCGTGAGGGTGACAGGCACGCTGAATTCCGACTGTCTGTTGCCGCGGACAGCGGCTACGCGGAAGTCGTAGGCGGTGTTGTCCTTGAGTCCCTTGACCTCGCACTTGGTGTCATCCGTCTTGACCTCGGTCCACTCTGCGTCAGCGCTCTTCTTGTAGTTCACGATGTAGCTTGTGGCATTCTCCGCCGCACCCCAGACAAGAACCACGCTCGTGGCCTTGACATCGGTGGCGGCAGCGTCGATGACAGGAACTGCAGGGATGACGACTTCCGTGGTGAATTCAAGGAAGAACGGAGTCTCTGACTCATACCCTCCGGCGAGGGCGGTCACCTTGATGATGTAGTCGGTGCCCATCTCGAGACCGGTGAGGTCGAATGAAGGCTTGGAGTTCTCGATGTAGGAATATTCCTTGTCACCGCTCTTCTTGTAGCCGAGTTTGTAGGTCTGTGCCTGGTCCTGGGACTCGAACACGAAGGAGGCGCTGATGTCGTGGATCTCTTTACTCTTGAGGACAGGGGTCTCGAGGGTAGGAGTTCCGTAGGACTCGACCTTCACATTGAGTTCGCTGAGAAGCCAGCGCTGGTTGCCGGTCTTGCCGTCAGGACGGACGGCGCCGATGCCGATACGTGTGCCGGGAGCTATGTTGCGGATGGTCACGGTCTTGGTCTCCCAGGTAGGTTCTGTCACATCTGTGGCAGGACGGTCAAGCACGGCGACTTCCTTGATGGTGGCTCCGGTGAGAGTGCCGTAGCTTGTGGAAATCGTCTTGTTGGCGGTTCCGCCGGTGGCCGTGTAGACGGCGATGGACTGGAAATCGGTTGAACCAGCCTCCTTGATGACACCCTTCTCCCACATTGAAGAAGCTGTGAATGAAAGCGTCACAGTGGCGAGGCCTTCAAGGTTTGTCAGTTCAGGGGTGAACAGCTGAGGGATTCCGGAGGACGCTCCCATCTGGAACATACCTGTACGGATGCAGCAGTCTCCTACGACCACGGCTCCGGTGCCGTCCTTCGGACCGTGTACGACTGCCCAGTCCTTGAATCTGGATGCGGCCACGGCGCCTGTGCTGCCGAGAGTGTTGAAGAATCCGTGGTTGCCGTCGCTCCATACGAGGCTGGCGGAATCCCATTTACCTTCTGTAGGGTAGATTTTGCCATTCTTGGCGTTGCTCGGGTTCGGCGAATAGTTGACGGCGTAGCCGCCGTAGTAGAGTTCGCTGAAGTTCTCTGCGAGCGCATATTCACCGGCCTTGGCCTTGGTCTCTCCGACGGTCACGATGTCGTAGCTGGCCGTCTTGGCCTCAAGCGCGTCGGAAAGCAGGCCGCTGTTGGTGTCCTGACAGGTGAACCAGTAGCTTGTGCCAGGTTCGAGGTTGGAGAAGACGATGGAAGGCTGTCTGCCTGAGATTTCATATTTCTTGATTGTCCATCCGTAGAGAAGTTCCTTGCAACCCGCATCCTTGTAAAGGGCGACCTTGACAGGGATCGCGGCGTCCTTGGAGATGTTGTCAAAGCCATATTCAGTCCACTGGAACATCAGCTGGCCCGAGGTCTTCTCCGCGAGTTTCACTGTCGGAGGCACTCCGTTGATGAACACGATGCCCTTGCCGCACTGGATGACACTTGACTTGACGGTCTCGCCTTCTTCGTTGACCACATCGGCTTCCGCCATTGTCCAGTCTGAAACATAGGCGGCCTGGGCTCCGTTGTCATATTCGGCGAGCATCTTCACCTGGTAGAGCTTGCCAGAGCGGAGTCCCTCGTAGGTGTGCTTGTAGGTGGTCACCTTGGAAGGATCCACAAGTATGGTGCTTATGGCGGACTGGCTGGCATAGTCCATAAGGATGACAAGCACCCTGCTGGCAGATGCCACTGACGACAGGTCGGCGGAGATGGAGAACTCGTCCTTGTCGTCAGGACAGTCGAGGTCGATTTTGTCGACCGCCGGCTTGCTGAGGTCCTTGATTCCGTGTCCGGTCACGAAGATGGCCGGATTGCCGTCCGGACCCTTCGCAAAGACCCAAGGAGAGAATGAGGCGCCGTAGTGGGCGCGGATTCTCGCGTATTTCTCGGTGTACTCGCTGACACCTTTCGTGAAGACCGCTCTTCCGACATTGCCGCTTACGGCAGATGTCTTGATGGTCTGGATGTTGTCATCGTAGGTGCTCACGGCCTCGGTAGGCTCGTCGCACACCTCGATGCTGTAGGAGGTCGCACCGGCGGCGATAGTCTCGCCCGCGCTCCAGCACAGGGCCAGAGCGTCGGAGGTGCTGTTCTCCACATCGTAGCGGAGGTCGCCAGGGGTCAGCCTTGCCGCATCCTCGCCCGAGGAGATTTCATCCTGACAGGCGGAGAAGAGAAGAGCGGCTCCTGCGAGAACCCCGACTATAAACTTTGTTGATTTCATACTAATTTGTGATTCAGCTGATTCGTTAAACGTGTGATCAAACTTGATTTTGCATGGCGGACCCGCCGTCCGAGGCGGTAAGCCGCCGCATGCAATAAAAGAACTGACAGAGATTATTCTGTGATATTCTCCGTCACGCATCGGAATGCTGAAAATAGATCCGGATTTTGTCCCGGCTGCGAATCCAAGGGCAAATATAACGATTTCCCTTGAAATGCGACTATTTTAAAAACGATTTTTCCGGGGGGGGTGATTTTTTGTGCTAATTTCGATGAATATAAGTATATTCGCGTAGGTTTATGGGTATGAAGACTGACCAAGTCGTTGTCCGCATGTTCCGTAGCCGCGTAATTAACACTGAATGTTTGACAAATACATTTTCCGAATGAAGTAACAACAAATATCAGCCAGCATCCGAATCCCGAGGATTGTCCGGAAAGGTCCCGTGCGAATCCAAGAACAAGGCAACTTTCAATCAATTATTTGAGAGACAATTCTTTTGGGAAAAATTATGGAACATTATTTCAAGAAAATTCTGTTCGTCGTCATCGCCATCCATCTGGCGTTGCTCTCCGCCATCAACGTGTCCGCTCAGACGGCCACGGTGACGGGAGTCGTCAAGGATGCAGTGACGGGCGAACCGCTTATCGCGGCTACGGTGATGATCAAAGGGACCACCACCGGAGTCTCGACTGACGTAGATGGAAAATATTCCATCCAGGCCAAGCCTTCCGATGTCCTCATCTGCCAGATCATTGGCTATAAGGACCAGGAAGTGACCGTGGGCCAGAAAGGAAAGATCGACTTCGCTCTCGCAGAGGACACCCAGATGCTCGACGCGACAGTCGTCGTCGGTTACGGTACATTGAAGAAGACACAGCTGGTGGGTTCCGTCGAGAACCTTGACGGTGAGACTATCTCCGACCGCCCGAACGCCAACGTGACCCGTTCCCTCCAGGGACAGATCGCCGGTCTTAACATCGTCCAGACCGACGGTAAGGCGACCCACTCCGGAAAGATTTATGTGCGTGGCAACGGAACTTCGTACCTGACCCGTAAAAACTTCAGCGGCAGCGCGGCCGGTAGCTCCCACAGCATCGGTAACGAGGGTTCGGCCCTTGTGCTGGTCGACGGTGTGGAGGGCAGCCTTTCGCAGGTGAACCCTGCTGATGTCGAGACGGTGGCCGTGCTGAAGGACGCTTCTTCCGCAGCCATTTACGGAGCGAGGGCGGCCTACGGTGTGATCCTCGTGACCACCAAGAACGCCGACACCGACAAGATCACGGTCACCTACAACGGTGCGTTCTCTCTGAACAGTCGAATCGTGAAATGGGAGGACAACATCATCACCGACGGCCTTGAGTGGACAGAGGCTTTCTACGAGTTCTACGGCAACGACAGCCGCGTCCCGGGGTCTTCCGGCAAGGTGCCTACGACCATCAACACTCTGAGTGTGGCGATGTCCGGTACGAATTACCTCGATACCTTCAGGAAACTGAAAGAGGGAGGCTATGACTCCGTCTACGGCGGCATAGGCAGCAGCGGCCAGTACCTTTATTTCGGTAACTACAACTGGCTCGACCACATGTACAAGGACTACACGACGTCGACCACCCACGACATCAGCGTCAGGGGAGCGACCAAGAAGCTCACTTACAACCTGACCGGACGCTACTTCAACCAAGGTGGAATCTACAAGATCGGCGATGAGAACTACAACACCTTCACCATCCGCTCAAAGGCAAAGGTGCAGATCAACAACTGGCTCTCTCTCGACAACAACACCTCAGTGTTCCGCAGCAACTCTCACCAGCCTATGTTCTCCACCGGCTCGCTGCTCCCTCACCAGATCGACCAGCACGGATCCCCTGCCCTCGTGCCTTACAATGAGGACGGATCCTGGACACTTGCCGGCGTGAAGACCGGTTACGCTTCGTTCTTCGAGGGCAACACCGGCCAGGACGATTCGAAGATCGTCCTCAACACGACCATCGGCGCGACCATCGACATCGTTCCTGAAGTGCTCAAGATCCGCGGCGACTTCTCCTACAAAGCGACCCGCCAGTGGAAGGAGCGTTACCGCGCCCCTCTGACATTCTACACCTCTCCGACGGGAGCGGGTACTGAATATGTGGCCCAGGCAGGTTCGTACAAGAGCCGCTGGACGTACGACACCGACTATATGTCCGCCAACACGGTCCTCACCTGGACTCCGAAACTCAACGAGAACCACAAGCTCAACGTCGTCGCAGGCTGGAACCTTGAGAACTACCAGTACGACAGGTTCTACCTTCAGAGACTCGGAATGCTGATGCCTGACATGCACGACTCCTTCGAACTCTTCGACGGAGAGATGAAGACCGAGCAGAACGACAGTTCCTACGGAATTGTCGGCTTCTTCGGCCGTGCCAACTACACCCTCCTCAACAGGTACATTTTCGAGGCATCCGCCCGCTATGACGGATCCTCCAAATTCCCGTCAAATTCACAGTGGGGTCTCTTCCCTTCATTCTCGCTGGGTTGGAGACTGTCCGAAGAACCTTGGATGGACTGGGCCAAGAGCTGGATGCAGAACTTTAAGATCCGCGCCAACTACGGATCCCTCGGCAACGGTAGCATTTCACCATATTCATTCCTCGAGACGATGAGCGTCGAGAAATCCTCTATCGTTGTAGATGGAAAGTTCGTCAACTATGTTTCCGATCCTTCGCTCGTGCCGTCATCGCTTACCTGGGAGACCGTCACCACCTACGATATAGGTCTGGACTTCGACCTTCTGAAGAGCAGACTCTCCTTCTCGGGCGACTACTACATCAGGAACACCACCGACCTTATCACAGCAGGCTACGAGCTGCCTCAGGTCTACGGCAACAGCGCGCCTAAGGGCAACTTCGCCGCCCTCCAGACAAAGGGATGGGAACTCACCCTCTCCTGGCGCGACTCCTTCAAGGTGGCCGGCAAGGACCTGACCTACAGCGTCAAGGGAAGCCTCTGGGACACCAGAACCTGGGTTACTGAATATACCTCATCCTCCGGCGACATCCTTGACTACTACTCGGGCAAGGAACTCGGCGAGATCTGGGGCTTCCGCACCGACGGCATATTCAGAACCAACGAGGAGGCCAACAACTGGGCTACTGACTCCTACCACAAGAACGGATCCAACTTCCGCGCCTACGCCGGTGACCTCAAGTTCCTCGACCTCAACGGTGACGGCAAGATCGACTACGGCAAGGGTACTCTGGATGACTGGGGCGACCTTGACAGAATCGGTAACCAGACACCTCGCTACCAGTACGGTGTGAACCTCGATTTCAAGTGGAACGGCATCGGTCTTTCCCTCTTCTTCCAGGGAGTCGGAAAACGCGACTGGTATCCGGGTGTCGAGACAGCCTTCTTCTGGGGTCAGTACAACAGGCCTTACAGCGGCTATCTGATGAAGACACAGACCGGCAACAACTACGCGCAGGTTGACTACAGCACTGAGAACTGGGTTGTGACCAACTACGACGACAATCCTTACTGGTCAAGGCGTGTCGGCTATTCAGCCAACCGTAACGTCGGTCCTCTGACCGTCGAGAACGACCACTATCTCCAGAACGCCGCCTACATCCGTCTGAAGAACCTTACGATCGACTACACCTTCTCCAAGAAGCTTCTTGAGAAGATCAATGTCCAGGGTCTTAGGGTTTACTGCTCGATGGAGAACCTCTGGACCTGGTCGCCGATGTTCAAGTACACCGACATGTTCGACCCTGAGGGAATCGGTCTTGGTGACTCTGACTTCGACAGCACCGGAGCTTCCAGCTACGGACTCGGCGGTGTCGGAGACGGTATGTCCTACCCTATGCTCAAAACCTTCACTTTCGGTGTAGGTCTAACATTCTAAAAGGAGATGATGATGAAAAAAATAATTTACTTACTGACAGGCACTTTGATGCTTTCCGTACTGGCGTCCTGCGAGGGATTCCTGACAAGGGAGCCGATCAACAAGTTCAGCGCGGAGACCTACTTCTCAAGCGAGTCTGAACTTGAGACCTACTCGAACTCCCTGCTCCAGTACTGGCTGCCGAATTCATCGGAGACCAACTCCGGCGATGCCTACAATGACCTGATCGCGACAAAGACCAGCGCCGATTTCTACCGCCCGTCCTCCAACTGGGACTCTTCCAAGCAGACAGGCTGGTCGACAGGCGACTGGAAGTTCCTCCGCAGGTGCAACTATATGCTCGTCAACATGGACAAGGCGAAGGACGTTGTCGACGCCGATGTCTACAACCACTACGAAGGCGTGGCCCGCTTCTGGAGGGCTATGAAGTACGTCTCCAAGGTGAAAACCTTCTCAAACGTGCCTTGGGTGGAGAAATACCTCCAGCCGAGCGACTCCACGATCCTCTACGGACCGAGGGATGACAGGGAATATGTCTTCCACAAGATCAGGGAGGACCTTGAGTTCGCCGCCACCAACTGCATGGCCGGCAAGTTCCACACCGACGGCCGCGTGCTGATCGACAAGTACGTGGTCAACGCTCTCGCCGCAAGGTATTTCCTCTATGAGGCGACCTTCAGGATGAACGTGGCCTACAACCCTGCCACCGGCAAGCCTTGGACCAATGAATATGAAAGTGTGGATGACCTTCTGCGTCTCGCCGCATCCTGCGCCAAGACCGTCATCGACCAGGGCGGATTCTCTCTCGTGAGCAACTATCCTTCGCTTTTCATCAGCGAGTCTCTCCAGCCTAAGGAGGTGATCTGGGGCCGTTCCTACAGCTCGGAACTCAATGTGCGCCACAGTCTTACAAGATATTTCCACTCCTCGACCCTCGGCCAGCAGTATTCCGGCACCAAGGATCTCGTGGACATGTTCCTGAAGACCGACGGAAAGCCGATCGATGTGAAGGGCGGTGAGGACCAAGTTCCTATCACCGAAGAGTTCGAAGGCCGTGACTCCCGTCTCGCAGCCACCGTGCTGGGACCTGGACACGCCATCTCAAACTCTTCCTATCCTAACGAGAGGATCGACTTCTCTTTCTGCAAGACAGGTTACATGATCTGCAAATGGTCTGTCCCTGACGAGACCCATTTCCAGAACTCCGTCGATGTGAACTCGCTTCCTATCGTCCGCTATCCTGAGGTCCTCCTTATCTACGCCGAGGCCGAGAACGAACTCGGTGAGATGAACGAAGACATCTGGAACAAGACTGTGGGCGCTCTCCGCAAACGCGCAGGAGTCGCCAACATCTACCCTGGAAGCGGTGACTATTCAAGGGATGAATGGCTCTACGAGTACTACACCAAGGGTCTCAGCCATCCTATGTACACACAGGGTAACCTTGACATCGCCCTTGAGATCCGCCGTGAAAGAGTCACCGAACTCACATTCGAGGGCGGCCTCCGCCAGAGTGACGTCTACCGCTACGGCCAGGGAGAACTGGTCGCCCGCAGGTACGACAACAGCGGTTGGAAGGGTATTTATGTCGGTGACGGCTCCGACCTCGAATTCGAGGGCCAGACCTACACGTTTGACAGGTCTACCTCCGCTACCAACACCAACGGAACAACCAACTACCCTATCTCGACAAAGGCGAGCGCAAAGGACACCGACTGGTACATCGAGGACGGTTACCTTATCTACAAGTACGAGCTTCGCTGGGAAGACAAGATGTACTGCCGTCCTATCCCGACGACAGCGCTGACCCTCAACCCTAAGCTTGGTCAGAACTACGGTTGGAATTAATATTGAACTGAAATATGAAAAAGATAACTTATTTTATTTGTGTCTCACTGCTTGCCGCCTGCCTTGCCGGCTGCGACAAGGACGAGTCGGTCGTCCCGGTCGGAGGTGACTCCAAGGGGCCGGTTCTGGCGGAACTTACAGAGACCAGCATCAACGGCACCGCCTTGAAGACCGGCGTCGACCTCGCCGGCGTTGTCAAGGACAAGGATTCGGGCAAGGGAATCGCCGGGGTGGCTGTCACCGACGGCTACACTTTCGTCAAGACCGACGCCAACGGAGTCTATCAGATGCAGAGGAACTCGCTTGGCCGCAAAGTCTACATCACCGTTCCGGCCGCCTACATGGTCCCGCTGGACGAAACCTATCATCTCCCTGCTTTCTTCTCGCCTGACCTGATGGCTAAGGGAAAGTCCTACAGATGTGATTTCGAGCTTGAAAAGCTTGACGCTCCGGAGACCGACTTCACTCTTCTGATGATCGGCGACCCTCAGTGCCAGACAATCGACGACGCCGCAAGGTTCATCACGGAGACCCTCCCTGACATCCGCAGGACGATGGAGTCGGGAGCATATTCAGGCAACGTCTATGCTTTGACTCTGGGTGACCTCACCTTCGACTCGTACTATATGTTCAACCCGATGCTGACATCGCTCAAGAACGTTGTCGCAGGCGGAAGGTATCTGCCGATCTTCAACAGTGTCGGCAACCACGACCACAACTCGCTCGTCGACGCTTCCGGCGACGCTGAAATGGACGACTACAACTCCCTTGAGGAATATGTCAAGCATTTCGGCCCGACCGACTATTCGTTCGACCGCGGCAACGTCCACATTGTCGTGATGGACAACGTCCCTGTGACAACCCTGTCCTCCAGCTCATCTCCTAACAAAAAGACTTGGGAGTACGGTAACGGACTCACTGACACGCAGATGGAATGGCTTCGCCAGGACATCGCCAATGTCCAGAACCCAGGCTCGAAGATGATTGTGTTCTGCACGCACCAGCCGGTCAGAAAGTACGACAATTCCGGCAACTACGTTGAACTGATGAACATCCTTTCAACTTTCAGCGAGGCTCACATTATGGTAGGACACACGCATTACACGCAGAACTACATCCACGACAACAATGGTCAGGAGGTCTACGAGCATATTCACGGAGCGGCCTGCGGGGCTTGGTGGAACGCCAATTCCAATGTGACCGGAGCGCCTAACGGCTACAACATCTACAATGTGACCGGCTCCAAGATCAAGGATTGGGTTCTCAAACCTACCGACCGCGAGACCGGCTACCAGATGAGAGTCTATGACGGTGACCAGGAGTACGGCTCCGAGGCAAATCCAGAAGCCACCAAGTACAAGGTCAAATGGTACTCTAACTACAAGGTCAGCAGCTCCGTCACTCTGAAGGGCAACGCCAACTTCCAGCACAGTTTCGTGGCCGAGGTCTTCGACGACGATGACAAGTACTGGACCCTCGAGTTCTGGCAGAACGGCCAGAAGGTAGGTGACTTCACCAGAGCGGCCGGCAGCGGCATCAGCAATATGGCTATCTGTGGCTACTGGTTCAACGACAAGGGCAAGTCCACCGACACCTGGTGCAGCACGACCGCAAGCCACTACTGGTACTACACTCCTGCTTCCGGGAAGCCTTCCGAGGAGCAGAACTGGGAGGTACGCGCCGTCCGCAACTACCCTAACGGCGGTTCCGCGACCTACACCTGCAACAAGCTGACGACCGACTACTCTGAATTCTAGTCCGGAAGTCTATAGCATAAAAGAGAGGGCTGACAGCCGGTCAGCCCTCTCTTCTTGTTTTCTTCTCGTGAAAAGCAGTTCCGTTATGTCGGTTCTGAGCATAACTTCGGAGCCGTATAGTTCTTTCTTTTCAGTAGTGGCGGACAGACCCACGTGTCTTGTCCCTGTTTCCACCCCGAGGGTTACGTCCTGCACTGCGTCTGCCTCTCAGCGCTGTTTAACCGCGGCCCGCAGGGCCCGGGATTAGGGTAAACGTCCCGATACGGGCTATTGTTATTGTAAGTATTTGAAAATTATATAATTGTTAAATTTTAACGAACTATTGATATTACATTTGCATTCTAGAAATGTGGAATATTATATGAAACTACTTAGTAGAAAGATAGATAGGGTTCTTCGGGAAGTTTCTAAATCGCCCGTACCTCCCGAGTCCTGAATGACTCCCGGGCCTTGCGCACATAGAGCCTGACCACATCTTCCGGCAGGCCCGCACCGTTCACAAAAGCCCTCGTTTTCTCGGGATCTTTAGCCAGCGCGGTCGCCAGCAGCCAGGCCACCGCCATCTTGACATAATAAGGGCGGATCCTCATCCCCGGATAAGAACTGAATATGGAACCGTAACTGATTTCCGCGATCATCTTGAATGTCCTGTCAATATGCCGGGAGTCAAGGAATCTGACCATTGCCGTGACCACCGCGAACCTGACTCCGAACTCGTCGCGGCTGTGCCAGTAGGGGAGCAGAAAATTCCACAGGGCCTCCCCGTCGTCGGAAAATTCCCATTTCGCGTTGCAGCAGAAGGTGTCGCACTCCGCCCAGTTCGCAATGTAAGGCACGAAGGCGGACACCCGTGCGAAAATCTCCTCAGGCGAGCCTTTGAGCCTGCCGAGCAGCAGCCCCCACAGGAGTTTCTCCTCATGGCAGAGTCTGTCCGCAACATCTGCCCTCGAGGAAGTAAGAGCCTGACGTTCAAAATATTCAAGAGCGTCCTCCACTTTGCCCTCCTTGCGCAAGGTAGCAGCCAATGCCTTAAGTTCAGGAATATGTATTCCGAGTATCCGGGTTCCCTCCAGCGCGTTGATTATCCTAAGGTGTCCTTCGCGGTACCTGCTTTCATTTATGAAACGGGTGCAGACCAGCCCTTGAAGCCGGTTCTTGAGTTCGTTGGACTTTTGGTAGGCTATGCGCGGCGCCCCGTCTTTCAGATGGATGATTCCGCAGCGCACGAACCCTTCCTTTTCCAGAAGGTGCTGCATAGTGAGATTGTCCTCGTGCGTGTCCGCGCGGAGATTCTCTAAGATGTTATAACAGAATTCTATACAGGCGTGTCCGATGCCCTTTACAGACCCGTCGGAAGCGAGTCTGTGGATGGTCCCGTAAGGCGCTTCATTCTTCCACTGCCCGTCCTCGATGACCGCATAGGTCGGATCTTCGCCGAAAATCAGGCAGAACGTCCCCACGACATTGTCTGCATCGCAGACTACATAGCAATGTCCGCCGTCGATTTCGCTGCTCATCAGTTCCCGCTGCGGATACGCCCCGTTCCATTGGCTGACATTGCCGTGCGAGTGCATATACCTCTTCGCAGCTTCGAAAATCTCCATTATGCGATCCAGGTCCCGTGCCTCCGCTTTCCTTACTGTCAGATTCTGCATAACTTCTAATTTGATGTGGTGATGATAAGACGCCAGGAAATGATTGAAAGATATTGCCTTAAAAGGTGTATGCCGTACACCTTTAAGACGATTTTCTGCAAAAGTAGATAAAATCTTTTCATAATCGCACGCATATTTCCCAAATCTAAAAAAATCCCATTCTCCAATGCGTCCCCTCGTCCAGCAATTTCCTTCGAAACCCCTCGTACCTTGATGTAGGACGGAACGCTAGAACTCCAGGCGGAAGCCTTTGGATTTCATCTGGTCGTACTTGGCCTTGTTGAAGCGGTAGCGGACCGGGATGCGGTTAGAGGCGTCTGCTGGACGCTCGCCCGTGTCCTCGAGGATGCCTATGTGCAGCATCTTGTTCGCGAAGTTGCGGCGGTCGAAATGCACTTCCAGGATGCTCTCGTAGAGGTTCTGGAGCTGAGGCATCGTGAAGACCTCCGGCAGGAGCTCGAAGCCGACAGGCTCGAAATGGATCTTTTCCTTGAGACGGCTGAGAGTCACGCGGAGAATCCTGTCGTGGTCAAAGGCAAGGGCAGGGACCGATGCGATAGGAAACCATCGGGCGGAGGCGGCATCGTCGCCGCCAGCGACATCCTCCTTGCGGACAAGCGCGAAGAACGCGATGGTGATGACTCTCTCTCGCGGATCGCGGTTCACTTCCGAGAAGCAGCCGAGCTGTTCGATGTAGGCCGCCTGCAGTCCCGTTTCTTCCGCAAGTTCCCGCTTGGCGCCAGTCTCGGCGTCCTCGTCTATCTTCAGGAAGCCGCCCGGGAACGCCCAGTGGCCTTTATATGGGTCAACTCCTCTCTCGACAAGCAGGACGGACAGACCGTCTTTCTGGTCGTACCCGAAGATTACGCAGTCCGTAGTCACTGCAGGATGGGGATATTCGTAAGTGTATGGCATAACTGATATTGTTTAACTTAAGTTCCGCACGTGCGGAACTGAAATTATCTATAAGAGGTTTTGAATCTGGGTGCAAAGATAATGCGTAAAACTTACACTGCAAAATATTTTTAAGTGAAATTTACGCAATTCGTGAAATAATGGCTCACGGCGACAATTCTTCCTCGAGAGACATGCCGGAGGCGATCATTTTCCCGGCATTACTGATCTGCATGAGGTGGATTTTAGCCCCGACTTTTTACAAATTATGCTATATTTGCCTAAAACTGAGACTAATACGCTTATGACGTATTATAGCAGGAATGTTGATTCGAAACTTCTGGAATGGAAGAATGACACTAGCCGCAAGCCGCTGCTGGCGCGCGGCGCGCGTCAGGTGGAGTCCACCGTAGGAGCGTACCTCGCGAACAGGTCCGTCATCGACAATT
>CAVEYE010000108.1:0-8138 GCA_963619595.1 bacterium
CGGGCTATGGTGGACGAACCTTCGACCAGCCAGTCGGCTCCCAACACGACCAGCGCGAGGCCGGCAAGTAGAATCAAGATTTCAGTTAACATCAGGGTTGAGTTTATACAAGGTCACAAAGTTAGCAAAATTTAAGAGCCATTCAAGGCCGCTTCCTATTTTTTCGGATAGTATTTCGGCCAGCAGGCCTGCAGGTAGGATTTCAGCTTGTCCTCCTGAGGGTTGGCGGCCGGTTCATAGAACACCGTTCCCTCCAGGCCTTCCGGCATGAATTCAAGGTCGGCGAAATGACCGGGGTAGTCGTGGGCGTACTTGTAGCCGTCGGCGTAGCCGAGTTGCTCCATCAGTTTGGTAGGAGCATTCCTGAGGTAGAGCGGCACTGGACGTACCTTGTCTTTTCCCGCTTCTTCAAGAGCCTTGTTGATAGCGAGATAAGATGCATTACTTTTAGGAGAACTTGCAAGGTAAACCGTGGCCTCGGCAAGAGGTATCCTGGCTTCCGGCATACCTATCTGATGCACGATCTGGAAGCAGGCGTTGGCCAGCAGAAGCGCGTTCGGATTGGCGAGTCCGACATCCTCGGCGGCGCTGATGCAGATTCTTCGGGCTATGAAAAGCGGGTCTTCTCCGCCGTCCAGCATCCTGGCCAGGTAGTAGACGGCGGCGTTCGGGTCTGAGCCGCGGATGGACTTGATGAAGGCGGAGATGATGTCGTAGTGCATCTCGCCGTCCTTGTCGTAAACGGCTATGTTCTCTTGGATGCAGCCGGTAACCGTCTCATTGTCAATCACAATCTGCTTTTCCTTGCCGGAGAACGAGTCGACCACTATCTCAAGCACGTTGAGAAGTTTCCGGCCGTCGCCTCCGCTGTAGCGCATGAGAGCCTCGGTCTCCTTGACCTCGATGTGCTTCTCCTTCAGCAGGACATCTTCTCTCAAGGCTCTGTCCATAAGTGTTTTAAGGTCTTCAGGCTCAAGACTTTTCAGCACGAAAACCTGACAGCGGGAGAGCAGGGGGGTGATGACCTCGAAGGACGGATTCTCGGTGGTGGCGCCGATAAGGACGATCGTTCCGTTCTCGACAGCGCCGAGCAGGGCGTCCTGCTGGGCCTTGTTGAAGCGGTGGATCTCGTCGATGAACAGGATCGGGGCCGCGCCGTTGGAGAACACGGAAGCGTTTCTGGCTTTGTCGATCACGTCGCGCACATCCTTGACTCCGGCGCTTACGGCGGAAAGGGTGTAGAAGTCACGGGACAGAGATCCGGCTATGATCCTCGCCAGGGTTGTCTTGCCGACACCCGGAGGCCCCCAGAGTATGAAGGAGGAAAGATTGCCGTTCTCGATCATCTTCCTCAGCACGCATCCCGGACCCACAAGATGCTTCTGCCCGACATATTCATCAAGGCTTCTGGGCCTCATACGCTCAGGAAGAGGGGGGAGCATCGTGCTTTGGGCTGTTTCTGTGTTATATCCGCTCATATTTTTATAATATTCATCAAATAAAGACTTAAAACATAGATGTTAAATACTATAACATTTGTGTTAAGTGCCATTTTCCGCATTTTTTCCTGTTAATTACCCGGTCCGGGAAGGCTTGAACACTCCTTGAAAATCCATCCTTCGCGGACCGCATACGCGAATATACGGATTTAGCGGAATATGTGGCCGGAAGATATTGAAGATATGGTCTGAATATACCGACAATCTCATCTGAGGACATCGAACATATCAGTCTAAGGATATCGAAGATCTCAACAGAACTATTTTTTTGAGGGTATTCCTAATTTTTGTAATTTAGTGAAATTTTTGGCTCTTTCCCCTATTGGGTCTTTTGTTACACAATTGGGATTATGTTAAGTTGGATGACAGTAAACACTACTCTGCTATGATTTTACAGATTTTGACCCTTCTGGGCGCCATGGCTCTCTTCATCTTCGGTCTTGAGATGCTCAGCTCCGGAATCCAGAAGTCTTTCGGCGACAAACTTAGGCGTTTCGAGAAATGGATGGCCTCCTCGTCTCCTTGCAAACAGATTCTTTCAGGCGCGGGAATCACGGCCCTCGTGCAGTCCTCCAGCGCCACGACCATCCTCGTGGCCGGACTCGTGAGCGTGGCCACCCTGTCGCTCCAGCAAGGAATATGCGTGATCATGGGCGCGAACATCGGAACGACCATCACGGCGTGGATCGTGGCCGCCACTGCATTCCTGAACTGGACGGCCGCCCTGGCGTTCACTCTTCTGGGCGTGGGTTTCGTGATGACGCTGCTTAAAAAGTCGTTGGTCAAAAACATCGGCCAAGCCATTCTGGGACTGTCACTTATCCTGATAGGAATCATCTACGCGAAGTCCTCCGTACCGACCATCGATTCGGCCGCCGGCTTCACGGGAGCGCTCGCCTCCCTCGCCTCCCACGGCTTCTGGTCAGTGCTTGTCTACCTTCTTATAGGCATCGTGGTCACCTTCATATTCCAGTCTTCCAGCGTCACGGTGGCGCTTACGATGGTACTCGCCTACCTCGGCTGGATTCCGTTCCCGATGGCCGTGGCGATGGTCTTCGGCGAGAACATAGGCACTACGATAGGAGCCAACATCGCCGCCGGAAAGGCCGGCGTGCAGGCCCGCAGAACCGCTTTAGCCCACACGGTCTTCAATGTGGCCGGAGCTGTCATCATCTTGATTTTCTTCAACTTGTTCGTGAAGGCCAACCTTGCCATCGCCTCTGTTTTCGGCCTTGGCGAGGCGATGACCGCCGTCATCGGCGTAGCCTGCTCGCACACCTTGTTCAACACGATCTCGACCATAATGATCGTCTGGTTCAGAAAGCCTTTCGCCAGTCTCCTGACAAAAGCCATAAAGGAGGACGGAACCGACAAGAGTGAATTCCAGCTCAAATACATCGGCAGCGGCAGGATCATCGGCACTCCTTCCATCTCTATCGAACAGGCCTTCAAGGAGGCCGTCAATTTCGCCGTGACGGCCAAGAACGGCTACTCCAACGTCAAGCTGGCCCTGAACGAGACTGATGCGGACAAATTCGAGGAATACCGCGGCAGACTTGTCAAATGCGAGGAGGTGACCGACAGATTTGAATATGAGATCGCGGCCTACCTGAACAGCATCACGTCCGAGTCGATGAACGACATCGAGGCCGGCGAGGTGAAGATCATCTACCGCGTGATCAGCGAGTTGGAGAGCCTCGGCGACAGCTGCGAGAACATCAGCCGCATCCTCAACCGCCTCCGTCTGCACAAGCTGAGTTTCGACGGCGAGGCGATAAGAAAACTGAATATCCTCGTGGACAAGGTCGACCATGCGTTCGGCGTGATGGTGGCCAATCTGCAGGCGGCGGTCGACGGTGGTCTGAAGGACATCGACAACGCCTACAAAGCGGAGGACGACATCAACACCACGAGAGACGCCCTCCGTGACGAAGGAGTGCTCCAGATCGAGAAGGCGGCGGATAACTTCCTGGCCATCAATTACTACCTTGACATGCTCGAGGAACTCGAGGCTATGGGCGACTTTATGATCAACGTCTCGCAGTCGCTGTTCCACGAGTTCGACAAGTAAGGCAAGGATATTCACAGAAAAACACACCAGCATATTCATAAATGGGAAGAAAGAGAGTTGATCTCCTTTTGGAGAATGTGACGATTGAGGCCTGCGCCGCTGAAGGAAAGGCGCTTACGCATTGGAACGGGGTTGTGGTCTTTGTGCCTTTCGCCGTGCCGGGGGACGTGGTCGACATCCGCGTCACGAAGAAGAGCAAGAACTACTACGAGGGTTTCGTGGAGAGGATAGTCACTCCCTCCCCTGACAGGCTCGAGCCGTTCTGCCGGCATTTCGGGGTCTGCGGCGGCTGCAAGTGGCAGCCTCTCCCCTATCGGCTTCAGCTTGAGGCCAAACGTCAGCAGGTCTACGACCAACTGGTCAGAATCGGTCATCTGGAAGTCCCGGAAATCCGTCCCACCCTGCCTTCCGACAGCACACAGTACTACCGTAACAAGCTGGAATTCACATTCTCGTCTAAACGCTGGCTTCTGAAGGACGAGGATCCTGAAAGTGTGGAGCCTGCCGACCGTGTCGGGCTTGGATTCCACGTTGGAAAATTCTTCGACAAGGTGCTGGACATCAAGCACTGCTACCTGCAGAAAGACCCGTCCAACGACATCAGGCTCTTCATCAAGGACTACGCCGTCAGGAACGGGCTGGACTTCTTCGACATCCGCCAGAATGTGGGCTATGTCAGGAATATGTTCATCCGCACCACCGACACCGGTGACCTGATGGTGATAATGTGCTTCTTCTACGAATGCCGCGAAGACAGGGAGAAAATGCTTGACGCCATCGCTGAAGCGTTCCCTCAAATCACATCGCTTTACTACGTTATCAACAACAAGTTGAACGACTCGATAGGAGATCAGGAATGCATCCTCTACAAAGGTTCGCCTACCATCCGTGAGACGATGGAGGGGCTGACTTTCCACATCGGTCCGAAATCTTTCTACCAGACCAATTCCGCGCAGGCGCTGAAACTCTACACCGTAGCCCGGGATTTCGCAGGGTTGACAGGCGGCGAGATTGTCTATGACCTCTACACCGGCACAGGCACGATCGCCCAGTTCGTCTCCGGCAGGGCTTCCAAGGTGATAGGCATTGAATATGTCCCTGAAGCCATCGAGGACGCCAAGGTCAACGCCGCCGGCAACGGGATCACCAACTGCGAATTCTTCGCCGGTGACATGAAGGACATCCTGAAAGCTGATTTCATCGCCGCGCACGGCCGTCCTGACGTAATCATTCTCGATCCTCCGAGAGCGGGAATCCATCCGGACGTGGCGAAGGTCATCCTTGACGCCGAGCCGAAGCGGATGGTCTACGTGAGCTGCAACCCGGCCTCGCAGGCCAGGGATCTGGCGATCCTGTCGCAGAAGTACCGCATCACAGCCGTCCAGCCGGTGGACATGTTCCCTCACACCCAGCACGTCGAGAACGTCTGCGCCCTCGAGCTGAAGTAACCGGTCGGGGACAACCGGATAACCTGATTTTCAGAAGGTTGGCGGATTCCTAGAACGGATAGCCGACACCGAAATGGACGGAGTAGCCGTCGCGGCGGAGCCAGTCGGAAGGGCCGCGCCAGCGGTCGGCGTCGAGCGAAGGGTCGTAGAGCTTCATACCGAGGTCGAGGCGGAGAATCAGGAAGTTAAGGTCAATCCGCAGACCTGTCCCCCAGGAAGCCGCGAGACTCTCGGCGAGATTCTCAAATTTGAAACGGGTGCTTACACCGCCGTCGGTCTCTGTCTCTTTGAGAGTCCAGATGTTGCCGACATCGCAGAACACAGCCCCGCGGAGCTTCCAGAACAGCGGGAACCTGTACTCGAGATTGGCCTCCATCTTCAGGTCGCCGGTCTGGCTCGGGATGACGAAGGTCGTGTCGGCCTTGGAGTTGCCCGGACCCAAAGCCCTGGCCTGCCAGCCTCTCATACTGTTGGCGCCGCCGCTGTAGAACTGTTTCTCGAAAGGCAGCGTGGTGGAGTTGCCGTAGGCGTAGCCAACTCCGCCCAACAGCCTCATGGCCAAGGCCTGCCGCTCGTTCTTTCCGAACACTATGGTGCGGCCTAGCGTCAGTTCGGTCCTCACGTACTGTGAATATGGAGTGTTCCAGATCAGTCTGGAGCCATATTCATCCTGCCTCATAGCCTTGTTCAGCAGGCTTATCACATTGCCGGAAGCGTCCAGCTGGAGTCTGGCGTAACTGTAGGAGATTTTCGGAGACGAGGCGGCGTTCGAGGTGTAGTAGAGCGAGACACCGGAGCCGACGTCGAAGTGGTTCTGGTAGGCGTCCCTCAGGAACGGATTGCCCGTCATCGTCTTGTAGAACGATTCGTCCAGGTCGGTCAGCCTCACGATCTTGGCCTGGACCGGGAAGAACTGGTAGAGAAGCTTACCGCCCTTGAGCGAGCCGGAGTAACCGAAGGATGTCGAGATCATGTTCCTTGTGTATTCCGGACGGCTCTGGAAGTTGTAGGACGTGTTGATCTCCGTGTGCGGAAGCGACGGGCCGCTGAACAATGTGTTAGGAAGACCGAGAAACTCGGGGAAACTTATCCCGGCCGAGACTCCGAACTCGTTGGATTTCACGCTCCTGTCGTTGAACTTGAACTGGAAGTTCCCCAGAAAACTCAGATTAAGCCACTGTCCCCCGTGGAAGATGTTCTTGTGGTAGTAACTAAGTTGCGGCGAGATGCCCACAAGCCCGGTCGAGTTCGTCGAACTCTCGAGGTTGACCTTGAAACCCTGCATTCTGGAGCGGGTCAGCGTGATGTCGCAGTCCACGACCGAAGTGTCCCTCGGATTCAAGGCGACGTTCACTCCGCTGAACAGTTTGAGGGCGGCGAGACGTGAATATGTGGTGTTCACCTTGGTCTCGTCATAGAGGTCACCTGAATGCACGGTACAGATGTCGCGCAGGACTTTGTCGTTGAATTTCAAATCGTTGTCATAGGCGATTGTCACATCCCCGAAAGTGTACTTGCGGTGTGGCCTTGAATATTCAGAAGTCTGGTTGCGGGTATATTCCTTCACTGCCAGGAGCAGGTCGGCGGTCCCGTCTGAGGCAAGGGTGTCCGCCTCGAAGGTGAAGTAGTTCTTGGTGAAGCCGAAATAGCCTTTACGCCTGAAATCCGCCGCCGCCCTCTCGGTCTCCTTCTCGAGAGCGTCCTCGGAGAGGTAGTCTCCCGGTTTGACCGTGATCCGGGCCGTGTCGGCAAGAAAGTCCTGCCTGAACTCCCCTTCCGGCAATGAATATTCAATCTCCCCTATCCTGAACCGCCTGCCCGGCGACACCGTGTAGGTGACGTCGACCTTGCGGCCTTTGACCCGCACGTCGCTGGTGACCTGGGAGCCGAAGTAGCCGAGGTACTCCAGATGCCTCTGTATGTTCTCAATTGAAGCTTCCACCTGGGACGGCTGGTAGACGACCGGAGCCGTTCCCATCTTGCGGATGAAGCGGTTGATGGCCTTGCCGGTGTCCTTCCCCGACCAGTTGTAGAGGTTAAGGAAAGGATTCCAGCCGAAGATGATGTAGGAATTGGGCTTCTGCTTGATGTAGGACTCGACATCCTTTGTGGCAAGGTCTCCCTCGCCGCTGATTATCAGTTTGTTGGAGGCAAGACGGAACTGACCGTCCTCAAGTGCCCGTGTGGTGCTGCACGAGAAAAGGAGGAAGATCGAGGCCAGCGCCAGGACTGCCGGCAGACAGGTGAAAATTTTCTTTGCCATCCAAAAAACTGAAGCCGCCAACAAAAGCCGCGTACAAAAATAGCAAGGCTTTCCGGTTTATTTCGCAATAATACGAAGAAAATGTTGATGAAACTCCAAATATGAGAGTTTCAAAAATAAACTAATCTTCATTTTTCACTATATTTGCACGCTCAAAACGGAATGCGCGTTTTGGCTGGATCATTTTTTATGTCAAACATTTTAAGAACACAGTTTTTTTAGGATGAAGAACAAGTACATCGACCTTGTGGACCAGACATTTGACTTTCCACAGGACGAATTCAGAGTGGAGGACGGCAATCTTTTTGTCAACGACATCGACATGATGGAGATCATAAAACAGTATGGCACTCCGCTGAAAATCACTTATCTTCCCAAAATAACTTCCCAGATCCACAGGGCGAAGCGTATGTTCCGCAACGCCATGTCCAAGGTCAGCTACGAAGGTGACCACCACTATTGCTACTGCACCAAGAGTTCCCAGTTCAAGTTCGTCATCGAGCAGGCTCTCAAGAGCGACGTGCATCTCGAGACCTCGTCGGCCTACGACCTCGACCTGATCCGGAAACTCGAGGCTGACAAACTTGTGGACAACAAGCTCATCATCATCTGCAACGGTTTCAAGCGTCCCCAGTACATCGAGAACATCGCCAAGATGCTCAACGAGGGGTGGAGCAACATCATCCCGGTGCTTGACAACAAGAATGAGCTGGAGGATCTCGACGACCTGATCGAGGTCCCGACCCATCTCGGCATCCGCATAGCCTCCGAGGAGGAGCCGTCGTTCGACTTCTACACCTCAAGGCTCGGCATAAGGTACTCGGACATCATTCCGTTCTACCGCAACGGCATCAGCA
>CAVEYE010000109.1:0-2833 GCA_963619595.1 bacterium
GCCAGCGGGAAGCGGGCCAGGAACAAATAGCAGAAATATGCGCCGTAGGGGAGTGCGAGGATTGCTGTGGCCAGGCCGGGGACATAACGCCTGGCCGCTATCGCCTGGGCGATGTGGAGGAGCAGGTGCGCTGTGAAGGCGAAGAACAGGGCGAACCAGATCCATTTGCCCCAATGAATATTGTAGAAGAGTACAAAGGTGACGGCTGCGATGATAAGGAACTCTTCCACTATAATGGCCGTGAGTCCGGAAGTCCCGAGGGCCTGCGCCCGGTCAATGCAGCCGGCGGCCCAGGGCAGCCGTGCCCTGACATCCTCACCGTTTTTCCTTAACCATCTGCCGCCGGTCAGAATTCCTTCCAGACCGTGGACCAGAAGCACCGCCGGAAACGGCAGCACCATATAAAGAATTGACAATCCGCTCATAAACTTCTCGATTTTAATATTATCCATCGAAAGGCCGTTGGAAGACCTTGCGAGGGGGACTGCCCTGCAATAATCAATCCACTCCGATCACGGCGGTCTTGTCGCCGACCTTGACTGTCACAGGTGAGGTAGCTCCTTCGATCGAGCGGACGATGACCTGGGCCTTGCCGCTGAACGGCTTGATGACCATTGACTTGCCGTTCGCGGGGCGCTCGATTTCCTTGAAACCCGGATTGCCGTTGCCCCAGCCGAGGAATGTCGCCCCGCTCACTTCCACGTCCAGAGTCCCGCAAGGCGAATCGATGTCGATCACGACAACATCCTGACCGTCACCCTTGAGCGTCTCCTTGGACAGCGTGAGAACAGTCTCCGAGGCTACGGAAGGATATTCATCAAAAGCCGCTTTCCGGCCTTTGATGTAGCCGGTGGCGGAGAAGGAGGTGGCGGATCCGCTGACCTTCCAGGCAAGGTGCCCGTCCTCAGGCATCTCCTTCTTGCCCAGGCTTTTGCCGCCGGCGTTCAGACGTACCGCATCGCAGTTTGAATATACCCACACCTCGCCGTTGTACGGGCCGCAGATATGGACGGTCGGCTCGTCGGTCCAGGCCGCTTTCAGGTAGAAGGCTTCGTCTTTAGGGAAGCAGCAGTAGTCCAGGATGCCGAACTGCGAGCCGGTCGCAGGCCAGACCATCGGATTAGGCTCGCCGCGGTAGTCCTGGCCGGTCCAGTAGAACAGACCGCCGGTCCACGGGCGTGACTTGTAGAACTTCCAGCCGTGTTCGATGACGTTGATCCTGCCGAGGGTGTCGACCCTGTTCAGCGGAGTCATCCAGCCTTCTTCCGGCACTGTCTCGTACTTGCCCCTCGTGCCGGCTCCCGAAGTCTCCTCCGTGCCGACCGCGCAGTGGTCCGGGAATATCTCGTGGAACTCGTCCACCGGGTTCTGCACCACGTAGTTGTAGCCGAACACGTCCACTCCCTTCACAAGCTCGTGACCTCCGGAGCTGCCGTAGTTCGAAGGCCTTGTCGGGTCGACCGAGCGGACATATTCACTCATCCTGCGGGCGATGCGGGTGCCCGCCTCGATGCCTTCCACACTCCATTCTTCGTTGCCGACGCTCCAGAGGATGACGCACGGATGGTTTCTGTCCCTCTCGATCATCCTCCGAAGCTGCGTCAGCTGCTCCTCGTTCACCCCGAGCTGGCGGTTCTCGTCGATCACCAGGATGCCCATCTCGTCGCAGAGGTCGAGCATCGCGGGGGAGGCGGGGTTGTGCGAACTGCGTATTGCGTTGAAACCGTACTTCTTGAGCTGCGTCAGGCGGTAGCGCCAAAGTTCCTCCGGCACGGCGACACCGACTCCGGCGTGGTCAAGGTGCAGGTCGCATCCCGTCAGCTTGACGTGCTTCCCGTTGAGGCGGAAGCCTTCGGTGGCGCTGAACTCGATGTCCCTCAGGCCGTAACGGGTGCTGTACTCGGCGGAAAGCTCCCCGTCGTAGAAAAGCCTTACCTTGACTGTGTAAAGGTAAGGGTCTTCGAGGCTCCAGCGATGCGTCGGCTTCTCAACCTTCTGACCTTCAGCGTCTAAGAATATGACCTCGGAGCGGACTTTCGCCCTGTCGAGGCTGTCGCTCGCAAGCGCTATCTCGAACTTCGGGTCCTCGCCGGTCAGGTCCAATGAATATGGCCGCAGAGCGACCGGCCCTGCTTTGTGAAGCCAGACGTTGCGGTAGATGCCGGCTCCTTCGTAGTACCAGCCTTCCTCGGTGGAAGCGTCGCACCGCACGGCGATGACGTTATCCCCTCCGTAGGTAAGGTAAGGACTGAGATCATAAGTCCTTGAGGCGTAGCCGCTTCTCTCGTGGCCGAGGTAGAAGCCGTTGCAGAACACCTCGCTGTCTCTGAATATGCCCTCGAACTCTATCCAGATCTGCTTGCCGTAGTCTTCCGCCGGGATCTTCAGCGTTTTCCTGTACCAGCCCACCGAGTTCTGCGGATAGTTCCAGCCTACGCACTTGTAGCCGTGCGAGTGGCTCGCGTCCTTGCTGTACGGCAGGTCTACGACCCAGTCGTGAGGCAGGTTGACCTTCTGCCATCCGCTGTCATCGAAGGCCGGCATTATCGGTGACTTGCTGTGTCCGGCCGTGCCCGCCTTGCAGAAATAGGTGAAATATTCAGTGCCGTGGGTGAAGTCTCCCTGCATCGAGGAGGCGTCGCCGAGCGAGAATGTCCAGTTGTTGTTGATTTTCTCGCGGAATCCGTCCGCCCGTAGCGTCAGCGCCGCGAGCAGCGCCGCCGCTGCCAGAAGAGTTTTTTTGATATTCGTTAAAAACATAGTGTCATTCATTTTGCGGTCAGCAAGTTGTTTTGCAGTCAGTGCCGACCAAGTTACTAACTTTTTTCAAAAG
>CAVEYE010000110.1:0-5649 GCA_963619595.1 bacterium
CTTCGTCGGTCGCCCGCGCCCTGGCCTCGGTCTATGACGTGACTCTGACTTTCTGTTCGTCCACTCCGGGCGTGATGAAAGACCTTGCCGACCCTACAAGCGTCATCCCGACGATCACAAGTTCGGATTTCGAGCCGATGGTCGCTGACGGAACGATCTCCGAGGGTATGATCCCGAAACTCCAGAACGCCTTCGAGGCAATCAATTCCGGAGTCTCCAGGGTAGTGATCACCTCCGCCTCCGCGCTTTCAGGCGGCACGACCATCATCGCCGACCCCGAGACGGACGACTAAGGAAGACTATGGTCAAGACGGAACTTCTTGAGAATCTGATCCGTATCCCGTCTTTCAGCAGGGAGGAGGGGGCTGCCGCCGACTACCTTGAGCGCTGGATGCTCGAGGAAGGCTTCGCGGTCAGGAGGAAAGGCCACAATCTCTGGGTCGAGTCCTGTCCGACTGACGGCCGTCCGACAATCCTGCTGAACGCCCACATAGACACCGTGAAGCCTGCGTCAGGCTACACCCGCGACCCTTTCGGACCTGTCATCGAAGACGGCCGGCTCTACGGTCTCGGCAGCAATGACGACGGAGGCTCTCTGCTCGCGCTCATCCAGACATATTCATCGCTCCTTCGCAGACCGCAGCCGTACAGACTCGTGTTTTCCGCTACGGCGGAAGAGGAAGTCAGCGGAGCAGGAGGTCTGGAACTGATTCTGCCTGAGGTAGGTAAGGTGGATTTCGGGGTGATCGGCGAGCCGACGGGAATGCGTATGGCGGTGGCTGAGAAGGGTTTGATGGTTCTGGATTGCACAGCCTGCGGGAAAAGCGGCCACGCCGCGAGGAACGAAGGGGTCAACGCCATCTACAAGGCTCTTGAAGACATCGACTGGTTCCGCTGCCATCAGTTCGAGAAGGTCTCGGACTTCCTTGGACCGGTCAAGATGACCGTCACCCAGATCGCGGCCGGCACACAGCACAATGTCGTGCCGGACAAATGCACCTTCGTCGTGGATGTGCGTCCGAACGGGATGTACACCAATCCGGAACTGCTTTCGATGATCAAGTCATCCGTCTCCTGCGAGGTTAAGGAACGCTCCACCCGCATAGGCAGTTCGCATCTGCCGCTGGAGCATCCTGCTGTTGTCAGGGGATTGTCGCTCGGGCTTGAGCCGTTCGGATCCCCGACCACGAGCAACCAGGCTCTCTGCCCGTTCCCGACCTTGAAGATCGGACCCGGAGAGTCGTCGCGCTCGCATTCGGCCGACGAGTTCATCTGTCTTGACGAGATTGAGAAGGGAGTTGAGGTCTACACGGCCCTGCTTGACGGTTTGAAGATATAAGAATATATTCATAGAGAAGATATAAGAATATTCATAGAAATATATTCATTGATAGGAAGTATGCTGGACAGAAAGACACAGATGATGGATGCCGGGATGGTGCTGTTCGAGACGGAAAAACCGTTCGGAACGGTGCTTGGAGGCCTTAGAACCGAACTCGCCGCTTATGGACGCGTGCTGCGTGGCGATGAAATCAGAAAGGATGAGATCCCTGACAGCACGGGGGAGTGCGACCTCTTCCTTGACTGGTCGACTCCGACCAGATGGAGATGCGTCTCCTGCAGGCTCGAGGATGCGGGCTATGTGGGACAAACCGCTGGAGGTGAGGAGATCCGCCGCTATGCGGTGTCTTTCAAAGAAGGCTGCCGCAACCGCAGGAGCAGGATTCTGGTGACCCAGACCCTCGCCGCTATCCTCATCATCCTAGGCTTCGTCGGCATCTCCGGAATCCCTTCGGTTTTCACCGTCATCGCCGGCTTCGCCGCCGCCTTTGTCCTTGAATATCTTGCCTTGCGTCCGAGCGTGAAATCGCAGAAGATGGTTGCAGGTCTCCTGAAGATCGCCTCGCAGGCCAAGTGAGTTTTTCCTGCGATGCGGAGAAAATAGCGGCTTTTTGACCCCGGTTTGCGGCCCGGAATCCGATTTTTATCAGGTTTTTTAAGAAAAAATGATAAATAATCGTTTCAAAAAGTTTGTTTTATTAAAAGATTATGTATATTTGACGTGAAGTTTTTCATAGTTTAAGTTTAGGTTAAGTAGCGGGGCGGTCGCAGTGAATGCGATAGCCCCGTGAATTTTTGTGCCGGCGATGATAAAAAACGGAAATTTACGTTTTTTAGCCGCGATTGTTTCTGTTTCTTTTCTTTATTTACGTTTACTGACCATACTTTTGCAGACGACCCGTAACGGTGCGGGCCGTTAATTTTTTGCAACTATGAAGAATGCTTTCCGTTTCTTTTCCGCCGCCGCGATGGCCGGAATCCTGGCGCTTTCCGCCGTGACCCTGTCTTGTAACAAACTTAAGAAAGAACCTGAGTCCCAGGGTACTCTGAGCTGGAGATTCTCCTCCGGGATTCTGACAAGAGCCGCTGTGGAACTGCCGGACACAGACGCTTTCATCCTGACCGTGACCAATTCGGGAGGCGAAGTCATCTATGACGGAGCCTACGGCGATTCTCCGGAGTCATTGCTTCTGAACCCGGGCAGCTACACTGTCAAGGCCGTCTCGAGAAAATTCGACAAGCCTGAATTCTCCGCCCCACAGTTCGGTGACGAGCAGGTGGTGGTGGTCCAGGCCGGGACCGACACCAAGGTGCGGCTCAGTTGCACGCAACTCAATTCCGGCCTCAGAATGAGGCTGGAGAAGGATTTCATCGCCGCCTATCCGTCCGGAACGGTGGTCGTGCTGTCTTCCGACGGAGAACTTGACTACACGGCGTCCGAGAAAAGGATCGGCTACTTCAAGCCGGGCAGCGTCACGGTGGCCCTTGAAGACGGCTCTTCGACCCGGAAAACGCTTCTGACCCGCTATCTGGAGGCCTGCGAGATCCTGTCTCTGGGCCTGTCCTGCCCGTCCACCGACCCGCCTGTCACAGGAGAGTCCGGTTCGCTGTCGATCTCTGTCGACACAACCCGGGTCTGGAGCGAGTACGACTACGAGATCGGATCGGGACAGAGCGCCGATCCCGGAACGACCCAAGGCACGGCCTACAGCGTGAGCCAGGCCAAGGAACACATCGGCGAGAAGGCTGTCTGGGTCTGCGGCTACATAGTCGGAGGCGACCTGTCCTCCGGCAAGGATGGCATCTCCTTCACGGCCCCGTTCACCTCGATGACCTGCATCGCGATAGCGTCCCGCTCTTCCGTGACCACGAAGAGTTCCTGCCTCTCGGTCAAACTGGCCAAGGGTGACATCCGCACCGCTCTCAACCTCCCGGACAATCCATCTCTCCTCGGCCGCAAAGTCTACCTCCGCGGCGACCTCATCTCCGCCTACTACGGAATCCCGGGCGTGGAGAACGTCACTGAATATGTCCTCAAATAGATAGCCTGCTTCTTGACTTTTCTCTTACGGTAAAATCCACTCATTCAAATAATTATCGCTTATGAAAAACAATCTGTGCAAGGCGGCCGCGGCCGTCTCGTTCACACTGCTCTGCTCCTTGGCGGGGTATTCCCAGACCCGGACATCGTCCCGGGCTTGGGAACTCGGCCTGGGCGGATCGGTGATGAATGTCACCCGGACGACGGTCTCGGATTTCCACCAGACCGCCGGGGGAGACTACATCTTCAACCTTGATGAGAAACTGGTCCACGGAGGGGTGCAGCTGTACGGGGCTGTGGCTCTCGGCGACAGGATCTACGCCGACCTTCAAGGAAATCTCGGCCTCGCGAGATACTGTGACTCAGGAGGCTGGAAACAAGGATATTCATTGGTGGCCGGGCCGGGACTGCAGCTGCGTCCTTTTGTCCGGAGCCAGTGGATCCAGCCTTATCTGCGTCTGGGCGTGGCGGTCTGCCACAAGAATTTCCCGACGGCTTTCTATGGCCAGTTCGAGGGGGATGTCACCAAGGAAGCCTCCTGGAAGGCGGAGGATGCCTGGAACAGGGGCTACACCTTCGACGATGACTTCTTCTTCCCGCTGTCCGCCGGCGTCGGAGTCATCGGCTGGCTGGGCGAAAGGACCGGAGTGCATCTCCAGGGACTCTACTTCCGCTCTGTCGGCACCGACGGCTTCAATTTCGCCCAGGTGTCGGCCGGGCTGGTCTTCAGACTCGGCGGCGCATCCAAGAGCAAGGCCGTGGCCGACCGCTACATCTCCTCCCATCTTGATGAATATGCCGGGCTGTATCCGGCCAGGGAGGTTGTGCGTGAAGTCGTCAAGGAAGTGCCTGTCGAGGTCGTCCGCGAGGTGGTCAGGGAAGTGCCTTCAGAGAAAACCATAGCCGAGATGATGGACAACATCAATTTCGAGTACGACAAGGCCACTCTGACGGCTGATTCTCAACTTGTTCTGGACGACATCGCCTCCACATTGCTAGGTTTCCCTGACTACCGCTTCCTTGTGGCCGGCTACACCGACGCCAAGGGTTCGCAGGAGTACAACGACAGCCTGTCGACCCAGAGAGCCAAGGCCGTTTACGAGGCGCTGGTGGCCAGGGGAGTGCCGGCCTCGCGGCTTTGCTACAGGGGATTCGGTAAGAGGGTGGCGCTTGTGCCGGCCTCCGCTTCGGACGATGAACGCAAGGGCGACAGGAAGGTCGTTCTGGAAAGAGTGATGTCCGATTCAATGTGGGAACATATTAATAAACAATAAATCAGATTTTTATGAAAAAATATTTCAAAATCGCCTCGCTTCTTGGCCTGGCACTGCTTTTCTCCTGCAATTCGCTTGAGGTGACTATGCCTGTCGGCCCTCAGGGAGAACCCGGCAAGGACGGACTCTCCGCCTATGAACTTTGGGTCAAGGCCATACAGGACAAACAGATAGACTACACCGGGACGGTGGACATCACGCATTTCTTCCTCTACCTGAAGGGAAAGGACGGCGCAGACGGCAAGGACGGTGCCGATGGCAAAGACGGAGCTTCCGCCTATGACCTGTGGAAGGAATATGTAGCCTCCGGAGTCGAGGACCCTCACAATCCGGGCTCCCAGTGGGACAAATCGAAGACAAGCCTGGCCGATTTCTACTGGTTCCTGACTGGAAACAACGGAGCGGACGGCCTTGTGCCTTACATCAAGGACGGCATCTGGTGGATCGGTGATGTCAACACCGGAGTGAAAGCCCAGGGCGAAAAGGGTGATAAAGGCGATAAAGGCGACAAGGGTGACAAGGGTGACAAGGGTGACAAGGGTGACAAGGGCGACAAGGGCGATGGCGGAAAGAACGGTGTCGATGGCCTGAGCGCCTACGAGATGTGGAAACTCTATGTCACCGAGACTCTCGCCGCCGGCGGCAAGGTGGCCGACCCTAACGGCAACGAGATCACTCTTGACGACCTCTCCATACAGAAATTCTTCCAGTACCTGACCGGAAAAGCCGGCCCGAAGGGTGACAAAGGCAAGGACGGAGCCGATGGCAAGGACGGAGCAGATGGTAAGGACGGAGCCGATGGAAAAGACGGAAAAGACGGTAAGGATGGCGATTGCGGCCTGACTCCTCAGATCGATCCGAAGACTGGAGAATGGATAATCGTCAACAAGGAGACCAAAGACACCATATTCACTCATCAGATCGCTGTGGGTCAGGATGGTAAGGACGGTGCCGACGGTAAGGACGGTAAGGATGGAGCCGACGGCAAGGACG